>NZ_DATKFP010000258.1:0-7059 GCF_035511395.1 Sphingobium sp. | reverse complement strand
CCGCGCCACAGGGCGGCGGCGCAGGGGTTGCCGATTACCAGTTATGTTCCATCAGGCCGGCCAGCCGACGATGGAAATGCTGGAGGGCGATCTCGTTGCGCCACAATGTGGTGCAGAACCCGTCAGGCGCCCAGTTTAGGTTCGCCTGTCCGTCGGCCGACACGCTATAATCCTCCGTCGACACGACATGTTCGATGAAATCGTGAATTTCTTTCCAGCGCTCCCCCTCATCCGCGCGGCTCGTATGCGCAGGTTGATAGGTGTTGAGCAGCGAGAAACTGCGATCCACCGTCTCGCCTGGGAAAACGCGGGAAATGCCGTAAAACTGCCCGCCGCCCTTCATGCTGTTCACATTGATCGAAACATTGGGGAACAACATGTAGAGGCCGCCATAGTCGGTATGGGGCCACTCCGCCTCATTCTGGTCGGCATAATCCATGAACTCCTCGCGCGGGAAGCCCAGGCGGCAATGGCCATTGTCGAACTTGTCGTAGACCATGATGTTGCTGAACGCGAGCGCACCGATCGTCGTCGGGTGGAGCGAGGCGAAATGATAGCTTTCGCCATAGGTGTCATAGGCATATTTCCAGTTCGCCTCGCACTCCAGCCGGCTGGCCGCCATCGGCCGCGCCTTGTGCAATTCCAGTGCGGCAAGTTCGTCGCCGAAATCGCCCAGATGATCCGCCACGTCGATCGGCGCGCCATTGGGCGTGCCGCGCACGAAGATCATGCCCTTCCATTCCGCGACCGGAATGGGAATGAGGCCGAGATTCGCCTTGTCGATCCCCTCGAACCCCTCCTTGCCGGGCAGGCCGATCAGCTTGCCCTGGAGGTCGTAGGTCCAGGCGTGGAAACGGCAGGTCATGCGCGTGCGCTTGCTGCATTCCGTCACCAGCTTGGCGGCGCGATGCATGCACATGTTGAGGAAGGCGTTGACCTTCCCTTCCTTGTCGCGGGTGATGAGGATCGACGGCCCCAGCGCATCGAAGACCATCATGTTCCCCGGTTCGGGAATATCCATCGACAGGGCCGCCAGGATCGGCGTCTCGCGAAACAGCGTCTTGCGTTCCCGCTCGAAATAGACGGGGTCGGTATAGAGGCGCGGATCGATGCGCATCGGCGCGACGTCCATATCGGTCGTCTTGCTGCGCATCCGCTCCAGCGTCCGGCGGCGCAGGCCATAATGGGATTGCGTGCGGCGCGCGGTCGCCTCCGCGTCCGGCTCCGCGAGCGGAAGCATGGTGGCGATGTCGTCTGCCATGGGCCTTGTCCTCAGCTATGCATGTCGGGGAGCATCAGAATACCAGATCGAAGAAATCGGCGCGGGGCGTGCGCGTCTCGTCATAGATCGGCCCGTCGGCATCGACGCGGAATTTGCGGCTTTGCGCCACGATCGGCCCGCGCGACCGCAATTGCTTGCCCATGTCGGTATAGGCCGGATTCTTGAAATGCGCCGCCAGTTCCTCCTCGCTCGTCCAGCGTTCGAACACGTTGACGCGGCCGGGAACATAGGGGTCGTGCGACCAGGTGTAGATCTCGCAGCCCGGCTCTTCCAGCGCGGCTTCGATCAATGGCTTGGCCTCGTCGATGATGGCGTGCGCATGTTCGGGCGGCAGATCCATCTGTGCCCAGATCAGGATGATGCTCATGATTTGATTTCCCTTGGATTGAAACTGCGGGAGGCGAACAGCCAGCGGCCGTCGTGGCGCACCAGTTCATCTTCATAGATGCCGGCCTGGACGCGGGTGGGGCCATCCACCGGCATCAGATGCTCGAATGTGTGGGTGCGCAACGCGGCGCGGTCGCCCCGGATGTCCATCGCGCCGGGGAAGGCGATGAAGACCAGATCGGCATAGCGCGCCATCGCTCCATGCCAGGTCGCGACGATCGTATCGCGGCCCGAAATCTCGCGACCGGCAAAGCGCCACACCGCGTCTTCCGCCCAGCAGGCGCGCCATGCGTCGGCATCGCGCATCACGACCGCGTCGCCATAGCTGTCTATCAATTCGCGGATGAGCAGCCTGTCTTGTTCCGGCCCTGCGAACATCCTCTTCTCCTGTGCTGCGAAGCCGAACCACTATCGGCTTCCCTCATAAAAAGTCCAGATGGATTGTTTTTCTTCAAGCCCCGATCTGCTCGGCGACGGCGCGGCGCATCGGCGCACGACCCAACCAGCAGAACAGCGCGCCCAACAGCGTGGTGGCCCCGGCGAACAGCGCCATCGAATGGCCCAGCATCGCTTCGTCCTGGAACAGGCGGTCGGTAAAGGCGGCAACGATGATCGGCCCCAGGATCGTGCCCAACACGCTCAGAACGATCATATAGATCGCCGTCGCCTTGCCGCGCAGGCGACCGGGCGTTGCGATCTGGAGCGCCGCCGGGCCGATGCTGGCGAAGGCCATGATCAGAAAATAGGCGATATTGTAGCAGATGATCGTCGCCACGGCGCTGTCGACCAGATAGGCGGCGACGCCAAAGGGGCAGGCCAGCACGCACATGGCGCCGAAATAGATGAGATGCGCATCCTTGCGACCCCGACTGAAGAGGCGATCGACCGCCCAACCGTGGAACCAGAGGCCCAGCAGCGAGGAAAGCACCTGCGACAGGCCGAGCCAGAAGCCGATCTGCGCCAGCGGCATCGCGAAATGTCGCGCCAGATAGGCCGAGTTCCAGCTTTGCAGCCCGACCGCGAAGCCCATGATCATGGCGAAGGCAAGATTGTGCATCAGATAGAAAGCGGGATGGCGATGGAACTGACGACCCAAATCGCCGAAGGTCGCACTGTCGGTGACAGGCGTCGCCGGTTTCTGCCGCGGCGCTTCCGGGAAAGTCCATACCAGGAAGGCGAGCAGCAGGCCGGGAATGCCGGTCACGACAAATGCCGCCTGCCAGCCCGCAAGCGTGCCGACGATGGGCAGGGTGACGCCGCCAGCCCCGCTCACCAGCGCGACCACCGCGCCGCCGAGCATGAAGGACGTGCCGCTGCCCAGATTGCCGCCGAGCGTGAAGATCGACATAGGCAGGGTCAGTTTTGCAGGGGGGAAAAAATCGCTCATCAGGCTGTAGGCCGATGGATTGATCGTCGCCTCCGCGCCGCCGACCATGGCGCGCGCGCCCAGCAGCTGGCCGAATGTGCGGCTGATGCCCGACCCCATTGCGGCGAGGCTCCACATCAGCACGCCCACGAACAGGATGGCGCGGCGGCTGATCCGGTCGACCAGCCATCCGATAGGCAGGCTCATCACCATGAAAGCCAAACCGAAAGCGAGGCCGGGGATCAGGCTCACCTGCGAATCGGTGAGTTGCAGATCGGCCTTGATCAGGGGAAGCAGAAGGGCTGCGACCTGCCGGTCCAGTGTGCCGAACCAATAGAGCGCTGTAAGAACGGCGACGGCGCGCCAGCTTGTGCTGGAAGGAGGATAGGCCTGATCCTGTAGCGTCTGGCCACTTGTGTTCATCTTCATCCTCACCTCGCCCGCCCCCGACCATGGAGGATCTTTCAGCAATGCGTACATGATAGGCGCTTCGCACTCCAAGTCAAATTATCGCACGCGTTATATCATTCGCCTTTTTGCCCTGTCGCGGATAAAGGCGGCCTTGCCCCGACAACGCGCGCCACGACGTGCGATATTGTGCATATCGTTATATATTATGGCGCGCAATTTCGAGCGATCATGGTGAAAGGGCTGAGGACGGCCGGCCGCAGGGGTCCGTTTTGTGAGGGCGGAACAGGCCCTCGTTAGGATTTCCGCCAGGCTGGAGTTCCAGTTTGAATTCGACGCGGACGGCAAGCGGGCCGGTGGGTGCATGCGCATTTCGTGACGGACGATGCGAAAGGGTGGACATCAGCAAGGATACAGGTGCGCCGGCTACCGATGACCAAGCCGGACGACAGGCGTTCGCGGGACGAGTCGCCAAGGTCATCGGCATGATCCCGAAGCAGGCTGACGATTGACATTCCGACTCGTCATTGGGCGCGCGATAATGATCTGCGTCGACAAGGCTGGCCAGAACCTTGTTCCCGCAGGTCTTTTCTTTTCCCCGATCCTCCCCGCCGGGGACGTCCGACTCCAGATGCAGATAACAATATCGCACGCATTATAATTTATTTCCTATTGCCCGGCGCAACGATAGCGCGTAAGAAAATGACACGGGTTATCGAATGTAAAAATCGGCCCAGCGTTTTGGGGAGGATCGAATGGCAGGAATTAGTCGCGCTCGTTCAATGTGTGCCGTATCGTTGATGGCGCTGGCCTTGTGGCAGCCCGCGATCGCTGCTGCGCAGGAAGCGGCCGTACAGGATAGTGCCACGCCGCAGGGCGCCGATCAGCCGGTCACGTCTCAGGACATCGTGGTAACCGGCACGCGCCTCCAGAACGCCGGATTTGATGCGCCGACTCCGGTAAGCGTGGTTACCGCAGACCAGATCCAGCGGGCGGCACCGGCGACAATTTCCGATTTCGTGAACCAGATGCCGGCGCTGTCCGGCAGCAATACGCCGCGCACGAACAAGGCGCTGATCGGCAATGGCCTGGCGGGTGCCAACCTGCTCAACCTCCGCAATCTGGGCGTATCGCGCACGTTGGTGCTGATGAACGGCAAGCGGGTGACGCCGACTACCCTGACGGGCGCGGTAGATGTGAACACGCTGCCCAATGCCCTCGTCAAGCGGGTCGACATCGTCACCGGCGGCGCCTCCGCCGCCTGGGGTTCGGATGCCGTCGCGGGCGTCGTCAACTTCGTGCTCGACACCAAATATGAAGGGCTGAAGGGTAATTTCCAGTCGGGAATCTCGACCGAGGGCGATGCCAGCAACCTGACCGGCTCGCTCAGCTACGGCACCGCTTTCGCGGATGGAAAGGGGCATTTCCTCGTCAGTGGCGAATATACCCGCAATGGGGCGGCTACTTATGGCGGTCGCGACTGGTTCAAGGGCTACAAGGTCGTCAACAACCCGCAGGCTGGTCAGGCGGGCCAGACCACGTTCCTCGCGGCGCCCTGGGCGGCGCAGTTCGCCAATGACACTGGTCTGGTCGCGACCGGGCCCTTGGCCGGCTATTATTTCGATGCCCTGGGCAACCTTGCCGGCACCAATTTCCCGTTGGCGGGCATCGCCGGCGGCGGCACATTCTATTATGGCGACGAGGCGGTGTTCAATCGTCTTTATGATCAATCACCCCTGACCCAGTCGAGCATCCCGACGACACAGAAGTCGATTTATGCCCGTGCGTCCTATGACCTGACCGACGACATCAACCTTTATGTCGAGGGATCATACGCCACGTCCAAGGCCCATACTCGCGGCGCCAATTATGGCCGAAGCGGGCTTACCCCGGCGGTGATCGCCATCGACAATTTCTACCTGCCGCAAGTCGTGCGCAGTGCAATGGCTACCGCTGGCGTCACGACCATCCCGCTCAACATCCAGAACACGAAGATGGGCAATATCGGCATCGGTAACAGTCGCGATAATTATCGCGGCCTGATCGGCCTGGACGGCAGCTTCGGCGATGACTGGAAGTGGAGCCTGTCCTATCAATATGGCCGGGTCGATTCCAAGATTCGCGCCACCGACATGCCGCGTCCCGACCAATATGCGCTCGCGATCGACGCCATCGCCAATCCGGCCGATCCCACGCAGGCGATCTGCCGGTCGACCCTGACCGATCCGACCAATGGTTGTATGCCGATGAATCCGTTCGGCTCGCAAGTGCCCAGCCAGGCGGTTCTGAACAATGTGATCGGCCTGTCGCGGCAGGATATCCGCTATGAACAGCAAGTGGCGACCGCCAATATCGCGGGCAATCTGTTCGCCCTGCCGGCCGGCGACGTCAGCTTCGCGGCGGGCGCCGAGTATCGGCAGGAAAAGGCGCATGCGACCGCCGATGCCATCTCGCAGCGCACCGGTTTCTGGGCAGGCAATTTCAAGGCGTTCGACGGCAAGATCAACGTCAAGGAACTCTATGGCGAACTGGGCATCCCGGTGCTCAGGGACAGCGCGGTCGGCCGTTCGCTCGACCTCAACTTTGCAGGCCGTCTCACCGATTACAGCGTCAGCGGATCGGTCAAGACGTGGAAGGCGGGCTTCCGCTACGAGCCGATCGATGGGGTCGAACTTCGCCTGACCCGATCGCGAGATATCCGCGCGCCCAATCTTCAGGAATTGTTCCAGACTGGCGCCGTCACCAACACGCTGGTAAACGATCCGGCCAACGGTAATACTCCGATACGCGCGTTCGCCACGGTGAGCGGCAATCAAAGTTTGACGCCGGAAAACGCCGATACGTTGACGGCGGGTGTCGTTCTGCGTCCCGCTTTCCTGCGCGGTTTCCGGGCGTCGGTCGACTATTATGACATCAAGATCAAGGAAGCGATCGCGACCAATTCGGCGCAGTTCATTGTCGATCGCTGCTTTGCTGGCGACGCGCAATTCTGCACGGCGATCACCCGCAACAGCGCCAACCTGATTACTGGCATCCGCCTGCAACCCTTCAACGCCCTTGAGGAGCGGGCGCGGGGGATTGATATCGAAGTGTCCTACACCATGCCGGTGGCGGACGGCACGCTCGATCTGCGTGTATTGGCCAACTATGTCGACAAGCTGGACATCGTCCTGCCGACTTCGGTCATCACCCGCGCAGGGGAAGTCAGCAACAATGTCGGCGCGGCGGAAGGCGTGCCGCACTGGCGCGGGACGGCGACAGCGACCTATGACAGCAGCGCTTTGACGGCACAATTGCGCGGACGTCTGATCGGTTCGGCGGTCTTCGACGATAATTGGGGACCGACCGTCATCGACAAGCGGACCGTTCCCACAATCGTCTATCTCGACGCCTATCTGGGAATCAAGACGAGTTCGATCGCGCCGAAGAGCGAGTTCTTCCTGGCGGTCGACAATCTGCTGAACCGGGATCCTCCGGTCGTCGTTCAGCTTGATGCCTCCAACACCCAGGCATCTGGCACCAATCCGTTCCTCTATGATGTGATCGGCACGACGATCCGGGCAGGCTTCCGCTTCGAATTCTGACCGTCATCAGGCGATTTCCTCCGCCGTTCCCC
>NZ_DATKFP010000257.1:0-19651 GCF_035511395.1 Sphingobium sp. | reverse complement strand
CGCTTCTACTGGTCGACCTTGATGGGTTCAAGGCGGTCAACGACAGCTTCGGTCATGCGGCAGGCGACGACGTGCTGAAGGCGATGGCGGATCGCATGCGCGGCGGGTGCATGGCCAATGCCTTTCCCGCGCGCCTGGGTGGCGACGAATTCGCATTGTTGGTGACGCGCCCACGCGACTGCGCCGATCTGGAAACCTATGTCCAACAGGTTCTGGATCAATTACAGGTGTCGGTGGAGCAGGCGGGCGAAACGCGCCATGTCTCGGCGACGGTGGGTGCTGCGCTGGCTGATGGCCCTTCTGCAACGCAGGTCGAAATGATGCGCCGTGCCGATCTGGCGCTCTATCAGGCCAAGCGCGATCAGCGTGGCTCGGGTCGGATATTCGGAGTCGATCGGCCGATCCATCGCATAAGCGCAGCCGCCGCCTGACATTTGGCGGGCGTGCAGCGCCTCCGAATATTCTTCATAGAATCAGATATTTCCTGAGATTTCTGCGCTTCGCGCGGCTCTATCTGTCGCGCGTCAGCCTCCTTCTGACCGCCTGAAAAAACAGTGGCTTGACAAGGTGGGACGATATTTTCCAAATAACGCAATTGAAGTCCAACATGTGGAATGTTGGTATCGGGAGGATGACTGGTGCGGTTGCGACATGTGAAACTTGCTTCGATTTCCTATGCGACGCTGGTGGCGGTGACACCGCTGGCAGTGGCTGCGCAGGATGCGCCGCCGCAAGCTGGCGGCAGTCAGGGGGAGAATGTCAGCGACACGGACATCGTCGTGACCGGCATCCGCAGCAGCCTTCAGGGCGCGCTCAATGCCAAGCGCAACGCACCGCAGGTACTGGATGCGATCTCTGCGGAAGATATCGGCAAATTCCCCGACAAGAATGTCGGCGAGGCGCTCCAGCGCGTCACCGGTGTGCAGATTTCGCGCGCTGGCGGTGAAGGCGCCGGCGTTACCATTCGTGGCGCGGATCCTTCGCTGAACCGTGTCGAAATCAACGGCACGACCGCTCTGTCCACTACGGTGGGTGGCGGCCGCGATGTCGACTTCCGCGATCTGCCGTCCGAATTCGTCAACCGTCTGGAGGTCGTGAAGTCGGCAACGGCGGACATGACCGAGGGCGGCGTTGGCGGCACCGTGCGCGTCATCACGCGCCGGCCGTTCGACAATGGCGGCAAGCCCTATCTCGCAGGCTCGGCTCAGGCCATCTATGCTGACATCGGCGACCATATGGACCCGCGCCTTGCCATCATCGGCAGCGACACGTTCGCCAATGGCACGCTCGGCATCCTGGTTTCGGGCACGTTCGAGAACCGCAATGTGGAAGATCATCAGGCGCGCACCACCGGCTGGGTCCAGAGCAGGGATCTGAACGGCGACGGCGTCAGGGATTTCATTCCGGATATTCCGCGTTACGTGATCGATCGGCTCGAAACCCGCCGCTACGCGTTGAACGGCATATTGGAATGGCGTCCGAGCGATGATTTCAAAGCCTATCTGGAAAGCAATTGGACCCGGTCCAACCAGTCGGTCACGTCGCAATATTTGCAAACCGGCACCAGCGGCGGAATCATTGACACCGCCAACACCGTCGTTGGCCCGGACAACACCGTCCAGTATCTGCGCATGACCAACAACACCGCGCTGCCGCAGACCAGCCAGCTGGGTGTGTCCTATCGCAACATTCTGGGTGATATTCGCCGCACGACTTATAATGTCGCGCTGGGTGCGGAATGGACCACCGGCAACCTGACGCTGACGCCGAAGATCTCCTACGCCAAGGCGAAGGCCTATAATAACGAGATCAATGCTACGGCGGCTGTCGTCGGCATGGATTGGCTGGAGGTCGACTACGGCAATGGCCAGCAGGCGCCCAAAATCACCCTGCCCTTTGATCCCACGACGACCGACGGCATCAACCAGCTGACCGTGCTGCGCCGCCCGCGCTACGATGATCAGTCGGAAAAGATGGCGAAGCTGGACGCCGAATATAAGCCCGACGCCGGCATCATCACTTCCATCAAGGTGGGTGGCCAGTATCGTGATTTGACCGTGAAGAGCAAATTCTTCACGCGCACGACGACCCTCAATGGCTTCTCCGATCCTACGGTGCAGGCGCGCATTCAGGACATCGTCAGCGGCAATGCCGCACTTGGAACGTCGCGCTTCTTCAATACCGGCGACCTCGGTTTCTCGGACGGTTATACCGGCTGGCTCAACATGACGCAGGGCGTGGCTGATGCGGTCGGCGTGCCAGATCCGTTCGAGGCGGGCGGTTGTCCGGAACGATCCGGCGGCACCTGTCAGGTGTTCACCGACACTTGGGAAGTCGGTGAGCGCAACTTTGCCGGTTTCGCTCAGGCGGCCTTCGCGTTTGATGTCGGTCCGGTGCCGGTCAGCGGCGTGATCGGCGCCCGCGTCGTCAATACCAAGGTGAATACGTCAGGTTTCCAGAGCACCTCGCCGGGCGGCGGTGCACTGCCGGTCATTTCGCCGGTATCCTATGACAGCAAGAATACCGAGTTCCTGCCGTCGATCAACCTGAAGGCGGACCTGATCCCCGACAAGTTGCAGGCGCGTGTCACCGCGACCGAAGTGATGGCCCGCCCGCTGCCGCAGCAGTTGGCACCGCGCTTCACGCTGGATGTGGTCGGCCTGTCCGGCTCGCGCGGAAATCCTGGGCTTCAGCCGTTCCGTGCGCGGCAATATGATGCGGGCCTGGAATATTATCTGAACAAGACCAGCTTTGCGTCGGTTACTTATTTCCGTAAGGAAATCAGTAGCTTCATTCAAAACACGACCGAAGCCTATGTCGATCCGACCGGCGTAACCTATAATATTCTGGTGCCGACCAACGGCACGCAGAAGGTGACGATCAACGGTGTCGAGGCTGGTGCGCAGTTGGCCTTCGATTTCGTCGACATTCCCGTCATCAAGAATATGGGTGTCATCGCCAACTACACCTATTCTAAGGATAGCGGCTACGAAGGAAAGGATTTCTTCACCGGGGACTCGCTGCCTTTCCAGGGGCTGTCGCGCAACAGCTACAATCTGTCGGCCTATTATGAGGACGATGTCGTCAGCTTGCGCGGTGCGTACAACTGGCGGTCCAAATATCTGCTCGTTGCGCAGGGACGCGGCAACAATCCGGAGTTCGGCGAAGCCTATGGCCAGCTTGACGCCTCGCTCAACATCACGGTGATGCCGGGCGTGTCCTTCTTCCTCGAAGGGGTCAACCTGCTCGATGCAACGCGCAAGGAGAATGCGAATAGCGTCTATCGCCGGACCATTATCGAAACCTTCGGCCGCAGGGTCTATGGCGGCGTCCGCCTGAAACTGTGATCCCGACCGGGTTCAACCGTCGGGCGATGCTCGCCGCGCTGGCTTTCCTGCCAGTGGCGGCGCGCGCGTCCGGTCGCATTCTCCACCGCGACGACTTCCGCCATGGCCTGCGCCAATGGCGGATCGAAGCGGCGGGCGATGCGCGGGTGACGACAAAGGGCGGCGTGCTCGGCATCGACACGCCCAAGGGGTTGACCCTGTGGTTCCTGCCCGAACTGACCGGCCCGGTCGCGATCGATTATGAGGTCCGGGCCGTTTCCGCCGGCGGGCCGCATGACGAGGTCAGCGACGTCAACGCTTTCTGGATGGCGACTGATCCGGCCGCAACAGACGGATCGGTGCTGGCCAAGCGGCGCAGCGGTGTGTTCGAGGACTATGACCTGCTGCGCACCTATTATGTCGGCATTGGCGGCAATCGCAACACAACCACGCGCATGCGCCGCTATATCGGCAAGGCGGGAGAACGTCCGCTGCTGCCGGAGCATGACCGGCCCGGCCAGGCGGACATGCTGGAGCCGAACCGCTGGTTCCGCCTGCGGCTGATCGCCGATGGGCAGCGCGTCGCGGTGGAACGGGACGGTGCGACGCTGTTCAGCATGGACGACAGCGCACCCTACCGGCAAGGGCATTTCGGCGTGCGCACGACGCAGAGCCATATTCAGCTACGCAATTTCTCGATCAGCCGGCTTTAGACCGGCGCAACAAGCAGGAGGGGGACATGAACGGACATCTGACGGTCAAGCGGCGCGATATGTTGCGTCTGGGTCTGCTGGGTGGGGCGGCTGCGATGCTGCCGCCCGAGGCACTCGCGGCCACCCGATCGATGCGCGGCGTACCTCAGACGCCGGTGCACTGGATCGACGGTGATGCGCCGGCGCTCAGCCTCGGCGAGACCTTCGGCGTGCCATGGCCACGCGGTGCAGTGCGGGCCAATGCGCCCCTCAGCTTGCGCGGGAAGAATGGTGCTTCGCTGGCGTCGCAGCATTGGACGCTGGCGACCTGGCCCGATGGCTCGCTCAAATGGTCGGCCCATGCCCTGCCTGCGGGCGTAGCACAGGCCGCCGGTCTGGAAGTCGTCCCCGGCAAGCCGCAGTCGCCTGCGACGCCCGTGATGGTGCGCGAAACCGCTGACAGGGTCGAGATCGTCAGCGGCATGACACGCTGGCGCATTCCTCGCTCTGGTCAGGCCATCATCGCCGGTGCCTGGTCGGGTGCACGGCAGGTGATGAGCGCACTCTCGCTCGTCGCGAGCGTCGACGATGCCCCGGAAGATGGCAAGCGCACGCGCCTCACTGGCCGGATCGACAAACTGACGGTCGAGCAGAATGGGCCGGTCCGCGCGGTCGTGAAGCTGGAAGGGATGCATGAAGGGGCGGGGCGGACCATGCTGCCCTTCACCCTGCGCCTTTATGCCTATGCCGGCGGCGATCATCTGCGCGTCGTACACAGCTTCATCTTCGACGGTGATCCGGCGAAGGATTTCGTCAGCAGCATCGGCCTCTCCGCCGCCGTGCCCATGGTTGGCGCGCCGCATGACCGCCACGTCCGACTCGCCACCGCAGAAGGCAGTCTTTTTTCCGAAGCCGTCCGCCCGCTGACCGGCCTGCGCCGTGATCCCGGCGCAGCGGCCCGCGCCGCGCAGATCGCCGGCAAGGCGGTCGCGCTGGACAGCATCGCGCCGGGCGTTCGTCCGTTGCTGGACCGCATCCCGACCTGGAGCGACTTCAGCCTCAGCCAGCTGACCGCCGATGGTTTCGCCATCGCCAAGCGCACCGAGCCGGGCCATGCCTGGGTCGACTCCACCGCAGGCACCCGCGCGCTGGGGCTGGGCTATGTTGGCTCGCCACAGGGCGGCGTGGCGATGGCGGCGCGCTATTTCTGGCAGCGTCATCCCGCCCAGATCGACATTCGTGTTGCGGCCGGCGATGAGGCGGCGCTCAGTCTCTGGCTCTGGTCGCCCGACGCGAAACCCATGGACATGCGCCCCTATCGCGGGGTGTTGGGGATGGAGGGCTATGACGCCCAGAATGAAGGGCTGGCCATCACCTATGAGGATTATGAGCCGGGCTGGGACAGCGCGACCGGCGTTGCCCGCACAAGCGAACTGACGCTCTGGGCCTGCGCCGCCACGCCGGAGGCCGATCGCCTTTCCGCGATGGCGCAGGCCAATGCCGTGCCGCCGCAACTGATGGTGACGCCCGAGCGCATTCATATGGCCGGCGTCTTTGGTCCCTGGGGCTTGCCCGATCGATCCTCCCCCATGAAGGAGCGGATCGAGGATCAAATCAGCAACCTCGCCGCCTTCTATGAGAGCGAGGTGGATCGCCGCCGCTGGTATGGTTTCTGGAACCATGGCGACGTCATGCACACCTATGATTTCGACCGGCATCAGTGGCGCTACGACATTGGCGGCTATGCCTGGGACAATAGCGAATTGTCGCCCGATCTGTGGCTGTGGCTGAGTGTGTTGCGCACCGGCGATCCGAAGCTGTTCCGCTTTGCCGAGGCGATGACGCGCCATACCGGCGAAGTCGACGTCTATCACATGGGCCGCTTCAAGGGGCTGGGCACCCGCCATGGCGTCCAGCACTGGAGCGACAGCAGCAAGCAGCCGCGCGTCAGCAACGCCATCTATCGTCGCATCTATTATTATCTGACGGCAGACGAGCGGGTCGGCGACCTGATGCGCGACCTGCTCGATTCCGATCAGTCGCTGCGGCATGTCGAGATTGGCCGCAAGGTGCCGGGCGCGGAGCGTAATCCGTTGCCCGAAGGCGTGATCGACTTCAGCTTCGGCACCATGTGGTGTTCGGTCGCTTCGGCTTGGCTCACCGAATGGGAGCGGACGGGCGAGCGGAAGTGGCGCGACCGGCTGATGGCGGGCATGGACAGTATCGGCCGGCTGAAGCGCGGCTGGCTGGCGGGCGGCGCGCCCTATGATCTGGCGACCGGACGCTTCATGGGGGAAGGGGACAAGATCAGCCTCTCGCACCTCAATGCCGTGTTCGGTGCGCTGGAGGTGAATGCGGAACTGCTTCAGTTGCTCGACGTGCCCCATTATCGCAAGGCGTGGCTGGATTATTGCCGCTGGTTCAATGCGCCCAAGGTGGAGTGGGAGGCAGAGTTCCATGAGCCTTACAAGGGTCGCAACCTGAAGGAGGGGCATTCGCGCCTGACCGCTTATCTTGCGCGTGAAACGGGGGACGCCGCCATGGCGCACCGGGCATGGGACGAGTTCCTGTCCGGCGAAGCAGGGCAGGGCCTGTCCAAGGGCGATCCGCGTGTCGCCTTGACGGGCGCGAAGGTCATCGCGCCGACGGTCGAATGGCCGGACGTGTCCACCAATGCGGCGGCCCAATGGGGGCTTGCCGCGATCGAAAATCTGGCGCTCATCCCCGATGCGCTGCCAGCGCAAGGGTGAAGAGAAGGATGAGAGACATGAAGAGCGGCATTTCGGCGCTGGCTTTGCTGGCGCTGGCCTGGGGCAGCAGCCTATCGGCCAAGCCGGTAAAGCAATGGACCGACGCACTGACCGGGCATGAGATCGTCCAGATCACCGACCAGCCGGGCGGCGCGGCCAGCCTCTATTTCCACCAGAACAGCTATACGCCGCAGGGCGACAAGATGGTCATCTCGACGCCACAAGGGATCAGTGTCGTGACCTTGGCGGACTGGAGCATCAGGCCGCTGGTCAAGGGCGCGGAACTGCAACTGCTCTTCACCGGCCGCAAGACGCGCAGCGTCTATTATGCCAGTCACGGCCGTAACGACGGGGCGGGGGCGACCACCATCTTCGCTGCCGACATCGACAGCGGCAAGGTCCGCAGGATCGCCACCGTGGCGAAAGGATCGATCGGGTCGATCAATGCCGACGAGACGCTGCTGCTCGGCCAATGGGCGGCGAGCGACAGGCCGCTCCAGCCCGATGGCACGGCCAAAGGCAAGGCGCCGGAAATCAAGCAGCAGTTCGGCCAGGCCAATTATGCCGCCAACGGTCCTGACGGCAAGCCGTTGAGCTTTGCCGAGGCGAAGGAAGTGCGCCTCAATGAACGGCTGGAGGCGAAGATCCCGATGGAGATCTTCACCATCGATATTCGCACCGGTGAGCGCAAGGTGGTGGTCGCCTCCACCGACTGGCTCAACCATGTCCAGT
Organism: Sphingobium sp.; assembly: GCF_035511395.1. GTDB lineage: Bacteria > Pseudomonadota > Alphaproteobacteria > Sphingomonadales > Sphingomonadaceae > Sphingobium. Next base: position 12,151 of record NZ_DATKFP010000257.1, on the reverse strand, counting down.
TCTCGCCCACCGATCCCGGCCTCATCATGTATTGCCATGAAGGACCATGGCACAAGGTCGACCGCATCTGGACCATCCGCACCGACGGCAGCGGCAAGCAGCAGGTCCACAAGCGGACAATGAACATGGAGATCGCGGGACACGAGTTCTTTTCGCCCGACGGCAAGTGGATCTGGTATGATCTCCAGACGCCCCGCGGTGAGGTATTCTGGCTGGCGGGTTACGAGATCGCGACCGGCAAGCGTCAATGGTACCATGTCGATCGCAACATGTGGTCAGTCCATTACAACCAGACGCCGGACATGAAGCGCTTTTCCGGCGACGGCGGCGACAGCGAGATGGTCGCCCATGCACCGGATGGCAAATATCTCTACCTCTTCACGCCCAAAGCGATCCCCGACGTGGCGGGCATCCATGCGGACAATGCCGCCGACCTGATCGCGCCGGGCACGCTGGAGACGGAGAAGATCGTCGACATGCGTCGCCACGACTATCGACTGGAACCGAACATCACCTTCACGCCCGACGGCCAATGGATGATCTTCCGGTCGAATATGGACGGCAGCAATCAGGTTTATGCCGTTCGCGTCGCGCGCTCCGGCTCAGCGCCACAATAGCACGTTCTCAGTAATCATGACGGCCGACGCCCGCACAGGATCGAATCCCGTGCGGGCGTCGTCTGATTCTGTCGCCTTTGAACCGGATCGAGATCGGCCAATGCAGTGCAACATTTCTGATATGACGAAATGTTGCGACATGGAATGTAACCTTTTGAAATAAGTGTATTTTAAAAGTCACATGCGTCAAAAACCTGTCATTTAACGAATGGGCAACATTGACGATTTGCCTGCTCCCTCGGCAAATCGAGGCACCAGCTCGATGCAGCCGATCAAGAACTGCACGGGTCGCACATAGCGAAATCGAAGGGAGCATATCATGATATCGGCTCAATTCAGCCGGCGCCTTCTGGCGTCGACGATCCTGCTCGGCCTGACGACGCCGGCCCTAGCCCAGACGGCCGACGATGACGCCGCTGGCGAGGATATGATCGTCGTCACAGGATCGCGCATTGCCCGCCCTGACCTGCAACAGGCTTCGCCCATCTCGGTCGTCAGCGCGCAGGAACTGAAACTCAGCGGCAAGGCGAATGTCGAGGCGATCATCAACGATCTGCCGCAGCTGATCCCCAGCACGACCGCCGCATCGAACAATCCGGGTGGCGGCGTTTCGACCGCCGATCTGCGCGGCCTGGGTGCCCAGCGCACGCTGGTGCTGGTCGATGGCCACCGCTATGTTTCCTATGACTCCAATCAGGTGGTCGACCTCAACACCGTTCCGGCCGGCCTGATCGACCATGTCGAAGTCGTGTCGGGCGGCCGGTCCGCGGTCTATGGGTCGGATGCGATTGCCGGCGTCATCAACTTCGTGATGAAGAAGAATTTCTCCGGCGTGGAAGCGAACGCCAGTTATCGCCTGAATGAGGAAGGCGACGGCGGCACCTTCAACAGCAACATCCTGCTGGGTCAGAATTTCGCTGACGGGCGCGGCAACATCACCCTCTATGCCGACTATATCAAGCGCAACGGCGTGGACCAGAGCGCGCGCAGCTACACCAAGCAAACCTATACCGACGACGGCGATGGCGATCTGGTCGCAGGCGGATCGGGAACGATCCCCGGCACGCGCATGGCGCTGAACAACAGCCAATATAAGTTCAATCAGGATGGCAGCTATTCGGCCTATAGCGCGGCGACCGACGCCTATAATTATGCCCCGTCCAACTATTTGCAGGTGCCGCAGAAGCGCATCCTGCTGAGCGGTCAGGCGCATTTCGACGTCAGCGATCACCTGACCCTCTATGGCGAGGGCCAGTTCATCAAGAACAAGGTCCGTAACAAGCTGGCGCCCACGCCTTTCACCGGCACGGTCGATATCGACACGGATTCCTCCTTCCTGTCGGCGGAATCGCAGGCATTGCTGACCGCCGCAGACACGGATGGCGATGGCTACACCTCCGCCAATATCTATCGTCGCCTGACCGAAGTGGGCGACCGTATCTCCAACGTCGATAACACCGCCTATCGCGCCTTGATCGGCGCGAAGGGCCAGATCAGCGGCGACTGGAATTACGACGCCTATTACAGCTATTCCCGCACCAAACAGGTCGAAACCCAATATGGCAATGTCTCGCGCAGCCGGGTCGAGCAGGCGCTGCGGACGACCTATGATGCGGATGGCAATCTCGTCTGTTCCGACACCAGCAATGGCTGCGTTCCGCTGAACATCTTCGGCGAAGGCAATATCAGCGACGAGGCCGCCGACTTCATTTCGATCACCACCCGCAACGTCAGCATCATCACCGAACAGGTGGCGAACGCAGCGATCACCAACGGCAATCTGTTCGATCTGGGCGCCGGCCCGGCGGGCATCGCCATCGGTGCGGAATATCGGTCCGAAAAGGGCAGCTACAATCCCGACGAGGCTCTGTCTTCCGGCGATGTGGTCGGCTTCAACGCTGGTCAGGGGCTGGGCGGCAGCTATAATGTGAAAGAGCTGTTCACGGAAATCAGCGTGCCGCTGCTCGCCGATCTGCCGCTGGTCCACAAGCTCGACTTCAACGGGGCCTATCGCTTCTCGCACTATTCGACCGCAGCGAAGAATGTCAGCACCTTCTCGGCTGGCCTCATCTATGCGCCGATCAAGGACATCACCTTCCGTGGTCAGTATAGCCGCGCGGTGCGCGCGCCGTCCGTCTATGAACTCTATTCCGGCCAGTCTCAGGACTTCCCGACCGCGACCGATCCCTGCGCGACCTCTGCCGCCACGACCAGCGCGACCCTGTCGGCCAGCTGCCTCGCCAGCGGTGTGTCGTCCAGCGCGCTCGGCACCAATTTCTACGGCGGCAGCTCGCAGATCGAATCCGTAACCGGCGGCAATCCCGACCTGCGGGAAGAAACGTCGAATACCTGGGGTCTGGGCGTCGTCCTGCAACCCAGCTTCGCGCCGCGCCTGTCGCTGACGGTCGATTATTATAACATCAAGATCGACAATTATATCTCCACGGCCGGCACCGCGAACATCATCCGCGCTTGCTATGGTGACGAGGCGAACGGCTGGACGCCCTATGACAGCAGCTATTGCTCCCTGCTGCCGCGCAACGCGACAAGCAGCGAGATCGAGGGCGCGGTGAACCTCCAGTCCAACACCGGCGGCGTCAAGACCTCCGGCGTCGACTTCGAGCTGAACTACAGCGTGCCGCTCAATTTCGGCGTGTTCGGCGCCAAGACCGGCAAGCTCGCCTTCCGCGTCGCTGGCACCCGCCTGATCCGCTACGACCTCAATCCGGTGGCGGCGATCTCGGAGCTGAACCAGAATTGCGCGGGCAAGTTCGGCATCAATTGCGGCAACCCTTATTCCAAACTGCGGCTCAACAACCGCATCACCTGGACCAGCGGACCGATCACCCTGGGCGTGACCCATCGTTACCTGTCGAGCGTCCGGGACGATGATGACACCACCACCTACACGGTCGAGAAGATCAAGTCCTACAATCTGTTCGATCTGGCGTTGCAGGTGCAGGCGACGGAACGCTTTGGCTGGTCGATCGGCATGAACAATGTCTTCAACAAGAAGCCGCCGATCATGGGCGACAATCAGGATCAGGCCAACACCTATCCGTCGACCTATGACGCCTATGGCCGCGCCTTCTTCGTGAATGCTTCGGTGAAGTTCTGACGATCATCCACCGGGCGCTGACGTGTCCGGTCGGATCGGACCATCTCCGGTTCCTTTTCAGGCTCGCGCCCATTGGGTGCGGGCCTGATTGCGTGGATGCCATGTCGGTTGACCATTGCCCTTGACGCTATCTGTCGGAATAGTGGGGCATGATCTTCAAATATGTCCGCGCGGCCTGCCGCCTCCTGTGCCTCTTGCCGTTTGCTGTCCAGGCGCAGTCGCCCTCGGCCGATGCTACCCTCTACAGCGACGTTACCGTCATCGACGGCACCGGCGCATCGCCCCGGCCACAACAGGATATCCTCGTTCGGGACGGGCGGATCGTCGCGGTCGGCGCGCACGGCATGCTGCCGCCAGAGAGCATCGCCAACGCCAGGACCGTGGACCTGACGGACCGTTTTGTCATGCCGGGCCTGATCGACAGCCATGTCCATATGGCAACGCCGCCCAACAGGATCCAGGCCGAAGCGACGCTTCGGCGCAACCTTTATGGTGGGGTGACGGCGGTTCGCGACATGGCAGACGATTTGCGGTCGGTCGCGGAACTGGCACGCGCGGCGCAGCAGGCGGAGATCCCGGCTCCCGACATCTATTTCGCCGCGATCATGGCGGGCCGTCCCTTCTTTGCCGATCCCCGCGTAAGTGCCGCCAGCAGGGGTTTCGAGCCGGGCACGGCCCCTTGGATGCAAGCGATCGACGATCGCACGGATCTGGCAACGGCGATCACCCTGGCGAAGGGCACTGGCGCCACGGCGATCAAAATATATGCTGATCTGCCGCCGCATTTGGTCGCTGCCATCACCCGCGAAGCGCACAGACAGAAGATGATGGTCTGGGCACATAGCGCGGTCTTCCCGACCCGCCCGGCGAACGTCATCGCCGCAGCGCCCGACAGCGTCAGCCACGTCTGCTATCTCGCCTACCAGCGAGAACCCGTCATGCTGGCGGCCTATGAGGACCGGACGCCGGTCAATGAGACCTTGCTGTCGCTAGACGGTGAAGATCCAGTGATCGCGCGTCTCTATCGCGACATGATCAGAAGGAATGTGGTGCTCGATGCGACGGGCAGCCTGTTCGTCCAGTTCGATGCGATCCGCAAGGCTCATCCCGATCGTAAGCCGTTGCGCTGTACCGGCCCGACCGTGACCCGCTTGACGCGGCAGGCCTGGCGGGCGGATGTGCCGATCTCGACCGGCACCGACCATGTTTCGGGAGAAGAGGCGCTGTGGCCGGATGTGCATGAGGAACTATTCTTCCTCGCCCGTGACGTCGGCATGCCGCCGCTTGACGTGATCCGTTCGGCCACGCTGATCGGCGCCCGCGCGGCGGGGCAGGAAAAAGACATGGGGTCGATCGAAACGGGCAAGCTTGCAAATTTCCTGGTGCTGGCGGCTGATCCGTCGGCCGACATCGCCAATATCCGCAGCATCGAAATGACGGTGAAGCGCGGCCGCGAATATCGCCGGCAGGCCTACCGCCCGGTAACGAAGGAGGAAATGGCCGACGGTCCGGACTGAACGGTTTGATGAACCGGCGCGCCAAAGCATTGCGCTGCCACGCAATTTATGCTCATCGACAGGCATTTCTTTGGATAGTCGGGGATTTGGACCTTGAAGATGATATCCCGTTTGCTGCTGTCGGCAGCGCTCGTTGCTGGAGCCTGTGCAGTACCCGCGCTGGCCCAGCCCAAGCAGGTGCTGACGCACGAGACGCTCTGGATGATGAAGCGGGTCGGTACGCCTGCGACCAGTCCTGACGGCAAATGGGTCGTCTATTCGCTGACCGAGCCTTCCTATGAGAAGGACGCAGCCATCACCGACCTCTGGATCGTCCCGGCCGATGGTTCCGCGCAACCGCGCCGCCTGACGGCGACCAAGGCGGGCGAAAGCGATCCGGTCTGGGCGCCCGACAGCCGGCGCATCGCCTTTTCCGCAAAGCGCGAAGGCGATGATGTCGCGCAAATCTATATACTCGATCTTGCGGGCGGCGATGCGAAGCGTGTGACCAATATCCCGACCGGCGCGGGTAATCCGCAATGGCGCCCGGACGGGCAGGCGATTCTGTTCGAGAGCCAAGTCTATCCCGGCGCAATGGACGTCGATGCCAACGCCAAAGCCGCCGCGGACCGCAAGGCGCGCAAGTTCAATATGCGCGTCTATGAGCATTTCCCGATCCGTTACTGGAACGATTGGCTGGACGACAAGCGGCCCAGCCTCTGGGTTCAGTCGCTGGCGGAGGGCGCGGCGCCGCGCGACATCATGTCGCCAACGAAGCTGGCGCAGGCCGAAGGCTTTGGCGGCAATGCGAAAAATGAGGGCGGCTCCACCCTGTCGCCTGCCTGGAGTCCGGACGGCAAGGAAATCATCTTCATTGCCACCACCGAGCGTTGGAATGCGGCGCATGCGCGCGTGAATTTTGGCCTCTATCGCATGCCGGCCGAGGGAGGCGAGCCACGTCTCGTCACGACGGCGCCGGGCGAATATGGCGATCCCAAATTCACGCCGGACGGCAAGACCCTGATCGTCAAGTTCAACAGTCAGGGCGAGGATGTCTATGACCTTGCGCGCCTGCAACGCGTCGCCTGGCCGGCCGGTGGAGCAGCAACGCCGCTTACCGGCAAGTTCGATCGTGAGGTCGACGGCTATGCCGTGACGCCCGACAGCCGGACGCTCTACCTGACCGTGCCGGACGCGGGGATGGAAAATCTCTATCGCGTGGCCGCGTCTGGCGGCGAGCCGGAACTGGTGATCGCGCCGAAGATCGGCGGCTATACCGCGATCGACATCCCATCCGATGCGAAGGTGCCCCAGTTGATCGCCAGCTATGGCAGCGCGGTCAATCCCGTCGAGATCGTCCGCATCGATCCCAGGGCCAAGCGGCATAGCAATCTCACCAATGTGAATACCCAACTTGCGGCCACGATCGACTGGTCCAGCCCGCAGCATTTCTGGTTCACGTCCGAAAAAGGCCGTCGGATCCATAACATGATCGTGACGCCGCCGGCTTTCGATCCGGCGAAGAAATATCCGCTGATGGTGCTGATGCATGGCGGCCCGGCATCGTCCAACGCCGACCAGATCGGCCTGCGCTGGAACTATCATCTGCTCGCGAGCGCCGGCTATGTCGTGCTGATGACCGACTATACCGGGTCGACCGGCTATGGCGAGGCCTTCTCGCGCGCGATCAAGCTGGACCCGCTGCGCGGCCCGGCGGACGAGATCAACCAGGCCGTGGATGAAGCCGGCAAGCGGTTCGCCTTCATCGACACCGGCAATGCCTGTATCGGCGGTGCCAGCTATGGTGGGCATCTTTCAAACTGGATGGAAGCGACCACCACCCGCTACAAGTGCATCGTCAGCCATGCCGGTGAGGTCGATCTGCTGACCCAGTGGGGCACCAGCGACTTCAACTATGGTCGCGAAGTGGCGAGCGGCGGTCCGCCCTGGGGCGACAGCAAGGTATGGCGTGACCAGAGCCCTATCACCTATGCCAAGGACTGGAAGACGCCCATGCTGCTGACGGCAGGGGAGCGCGACTATCGCGTGCCCATGTCCAACACGCTGGAAACCTGGTCGACCTTGCAACGCATGCAGGTGCCAAGCCGCCTGCTGATCTTCCCCGACGCCTGGCACTGGATCACCAAGCCGGAGGACAGCCGCCAATTCTATCGCGAAGTGCAGGGCTGGCTGGCCCATTATCTGAAGGGCACCCCGGCGGTGACGGGAGGCCCGCTCGCCGCCCCGGCGGAAACGAAAACACCTTGATCGGATGCTGGCAGGCGGGGCGATAGCCCCGCTTGCTACAATATCTTCCGCAGCGTCAGCAGGATGATGTGGTCTTCCGCGTCCAGTTAGGCCTTCTGATAGGCGAGCGGCGTCGCGCCGCCGCCCGGTCTTCCGCGCAGGCCGTCAGTACGGGCAGGTTCCCTACAGATCGCGTGTCCGGCTGCTGACATAATTGACAGAGAGGCTCAGGTTGGGGTGGGTTTGGTTCAGAGCTTGACCGTCGCACGCAGCTTGAACTGATGGCGATTGTCGGCCTTGAGGCCCTGCTTGCCGCCGCTCAGGAGTCGTGAGGATAAGAGTGATCAGGCTGCATCCGGCGAGCAACCGCCTGTGGCCCGCACAGCGGCGCGGGCCATAACGGGACAACAGGTTCATGTAGAGGGTTTTCAGCGAGGGAAAGACGGTTTCCGCTTCCGGATTGTCGCCGAGTTTCGAGGCGATGACATCCGCGACTGGCTCGTCGCGCTGGCCCAGCGCGCCGCTGTCGACATGGCGGCCGGTTCTTGTGCATGATCAAACTCATATCCTCTCGAGAATAATCCGATGCTCAGCCCGTTTTCGGGGGAGGCGTGGCTGAAGGGCGTCGAATTCAGAGCCTGCAGCGCACCCGCTTGCCGCGGAGCAGGTAGGTGTCACTGCTGGGATTGTAGCTCTTGTACCGGCTGACGCAGGCTTTCTGATGGCGGCTCTGGTTTGAAGGCCTGCTGGCTTTCGGCTTGGTTGGGTCGGGGCGTTCCTGCTCCTTATGGTTGCGTTGCGACTGGGCATGGGCGGGCACGATAAACAGGCTGAGTAAGGCTATTGTCGTAATTATCGGCAGTTTGAACAACAACATGAATATCCTCCAAAATGATGGCTAGATTGGTGCAGGCTATCGGGACTGGGCGTCCCTACCGGCCATGAAGCGTTTCGACCCGCGCTATGCAGGCACCATTTTGCCTCGTTATTTCACAGATATTGCAGCATTTGACCGAACACGCCTTCAAACTGTTGCGATCGCCTCCGATCGCGCAAGGTCAATAATGTCTGCCGCCAACTCGTCCACCACCGCTGGGTCGGCGTCCCACGCGAACATGAAGCGCGCCGCCCCCCCGATAAAGGTGTAAAAGCGCCAGCCCCGGTCGCTCAGCCGCCGGAGCAGAGAGGCGGGCGCGCGCAGGAACAGCGCGTTCGCCTCGACTGGAAAGGCGACTTCAATGCCTGGAAGGCCATTGATGCGGGCGGAAAGCAACGTTGCGGCCGCATTTGCATGTGCGGCATTGCGCAGCCATGCGCCAGTTTCGAGCAGGCCGACCCATGGTGCCGCTAGGAAGCGCATCTTCGAAGCAAGTTGCCCGGCCTGCTTGCAGCGATAGTCGAAATCCTGGGCCAGTGCTGGATCGAAGAAGAGAATGGCCTCGCCTACCGCCATGCCGTTCTTGGTGCCGCCAAAGCACAGCACGTCGACACCTGCGCGCCATGTGATGTCGGCAGGATCACATCCGAGCGTAGCGCAGGCATGGGCGAAGCGCGCGCCGTCCATATGCAGTTTGAGACCCAGTTCGCGACATATGGCCGCGATGGCCCGGATTTCGTCGACGGTGTAGATTTGGCCCGTCTCGGTAGGCTGGGTGATGGTGACGACGCGCGATTTTGGGAAATGGATGTCCGACCGGCTGGTCGCCAGCGACCGAATGTCGCCGGGCGTCAGCTTGCCGTCCTCACTCGCTGCGACCAGCAGCTTGGATCCGTTGGAGAAGAATTCGGGGGCGCCGCATTCGTCGGTTTCAACATGGGCCGACGCCGCGCAGATTACGCTATGATAGGATTGGCAGAGCGCCGCAAGCGCGAGCGAATTGGCCGCTGTGCCGTTGAACGCAAAAAATACCTCGCAATCTGTATCAAAAAGCGTGCGGAAGGCATTGGAAGCACGTTCCGTCCAGTTGTCCTCACCATAGGCGGGCGCGGAATCCCGGTTGGCTTCCGCCATTGCAGCCCATGCCTCCGGACAGATGCCCGCATAATTGTCGCTGGCAAATTGCTGCGCTTTGCTCGTCATGTCTCTTCCTTCCTCGATCGAGGCGGTCCGACGCGTGCATGTGGCTTGGTGTCCCGTTTGTTGCCGGTCCGGCCACATCCCCCGCCAGAACGGGGCACCACCTTGCTCGGGAGCAGGTTGGTGTCGGGCGTCGACCCGACTCTTGATGCTGGACCCGGCCCTAGCCGCGAGTGGAGGGCGCGTCAATGCGCCGGTCGTCAGTCCCGCCATCGACAGTCGTCGATATCGATCCCGTGGCGATTGAGCTTGTCGTTGAAGTTTTCCGCAGCTTCCGACATGTGCGGATATCCGCACGGCGACACGGTGTTACGGCGCGCCGGCTACGCTTCCTGTTGCTATTGAACAGCTTTCGCTTCTGATTGGCTTGTTGTTCAAAAAAAATTCTATAATATGGAATTAATAATCGCCATATGGGATAATCTCTATGGTCAAATTTTGGAGAGGTGCGATCATGGTCCCCAGCAGTTGCACCCGTCGTGCCTTCACCTCCGCCATCCTAACAATGCCACTTGCCGCATCATTTGCGCATGCAGAAACGTCTGGAAGTAAGCCTGTGTCGATACTGGACTTTGGCGCACGCGCGGATGGAAGCACGATCAACACCAAGGCCATCCAGTCGGCGATCGACAATCTGGCGGAAGAGGGAGGAGGCACCGTCGTGGTGCCGCCGGGCATATTCATCAGCGGCGCCCTGTTCCTGAAGCCCAATGTCCATCTGCATCTGGACGAGGGTGCGGTGCTTCGATGCACGACCGACATGGCGCATTTCCCGCCGAGGCGGACACGGATCGAGGGGCATTTCGAGGAGATGTTCACGCCGGCCCTCATCAACGCAAGCGAATGCCACGGGCTGAAGATCAGCGGGAAAGGAACACTTGACGGTGCGGGGCGTCCCATCTGGGATCTATTCTGGAAGTTGCATGACGCCGCGCCCGATCCCGCCAACTTTCCCAACCTCGGCCTGCCGCGGGCGCGTCTCGCGCTGATCGAGAATAGCCGCAACGTGACCGTGGAGGGTGTGACCTTCAAGGACTCCCAATTCTGGAACCTGCATCTCTATAAATGTCAGGATGTGCTGGTGCGCGGCGTCCGGTTCGAGGTCCCGGACGATTATAAGCAGGCCCCGAGCACTGACGGGGTCGATGTCGACAGTTGCCAGCGCGTCACCGTCGATGGGTGCTATTTCTCCGTGACCGACGATTGCGTAGCGGCCAAGGGGTCGAAGGGGCCGCGCGCCATGGAGGACAAGGACAGTCCGCCGGTCGAGCATCTTCGGATCGTCAACTGCCATTTCCGGCGCGGTCATCACGCTCTCGCCTGCGGCAGCGAAGCGACGATCGTTCGGGATGTCGTCATGGAAAATTGCAAAGTGACGGGTGACATCGTCCTCATCCGCCTGAAACTGCGTCCCGATACGCCGCAGCGCTATGAGGATATTCGGATTCAAGACATCGAACTGGACAATCCCGGCGGCACGGTCATTTCAGTTGAACCTTGGAGCCAGTACAAGAATCTGGGCGGTGCGGAGCCACCCAAATCCATCGTTCGCAACCTCACTCTGTCAGGTGTGAAAGGTCGCTTCGGCGCGTTTGGCGTCATCAAGCCAAACCCCGGACAGACGATGATCAGCGATATTCTGCTTCAGGATATCGACCTTAACCTTGCGCAGGATCTGCTGGAAGTGTCCGACACAAGTAAGCTGCGTTTCGAAAAGGTCGTGGTGAACGGGAAGCCTGTCACGGGTTGAGGCCGATGCCTCAATCGCTGGAAATGGTTCTGGGCGCGTAGCGGGCGACGAGCGTCGTCAGTAGCGCCAGGATCAGGAAAGAGGTAGACAGGCTGGTCCATTGCGCGATGAACCCGATCGCGGCCGGTCCAGTCAGGATCCCGGCAAATCCAATCGACCCCGCCGCCGTTAGAGCCAGGTTTTGCGGCATGATCGTCTGGCGGCCGACAGCGCTGTACAGCAGCGGCACGACATTCGCCAATCCCGCGCCAACCAGCGCGAAGCCAAGGACCGCCAGCGTCCAGTGCAGCGGGAGGATGGCGACCATGAAGCCCACGGCCGCGACCAGCGGGCCGAAGATCAGCATCCGCCTGTCCCCGAAACGCCGAACCAGCCGGTCGCCCAGCAATCGCCCGCCGGTCATCGTGACGGCGAAGGCGACATAGCCGAGGCCCGCGCGCGCGGCGTCGAGCCGGAAATGCCCGGACAACAACAACGCGCTCCAGTCCAGGACCGACCCTTCCGCCATGAACGCGATGAAGCATAATATGCCGATCGCCAGCACGACCCCGCGCGGCCGGGCATAGGCGGGACCGGACGAACTTCTTTCGTCGGTGATGTGCGGTGTGGAAATGGCGACGCTGATCATGATCGCTGCCGCAACGGTGAGGATAGCAAGGGATGGCGCGACGCCCGATCCCATAAGAATGCTCATGCTGCCTGCCCCCAATATGGTGCCGACGCTGTAAAAACCATGGAAGCCGGACATGAGCCGACGGTCAAGTGCGCGCTCCGTGTAGATGGCGTGCAGGTTGCGTGCGCAACTGAGCAGTCCCATCGCCACGCCGAGCGCGAACAGCGTGAGCG
>NZ_DATKFP010000256.1:0-1938 GCF_035511395.1 Sphingobium sp. | reverse complement strand
GACATAACTACATTCGCAAGGTCGAGAACTTCGACGGCTATGAGGTTCTCGCGCACCCGCTTGCCCATCGCGACGATCGCGTCTTCCATCGCGGTGAAGCCGAAACCTCCCGCGTCTCGATCACCTATGCATCGCATGATGTGCAGATAGCGCGACCGACAGGTATCGGAAGCAGGGGTCGCATTGCTATCCTGATGCACAGCGGTCTGGGTTGCCGCGTGCTCGAGTTCTACGAGAGCGCCTTGCCGATCGCCACAATATTGCTCTCCCTTCCGGAGCGCGAACAATATGCCCTTGCCTATGCGCTCTTCGAGCAGGCCGATGAATGCGCTGGCGGCGCTCGTGCGGCCGAAGCGCAACGATGGGCCGATGCGTTCGTGGACGGACGCATTCGCAAACGCCGCAGCGGCGGCAGGCGCTATGTCCATATCGAGACGCCAGACGAGAAAGCGCTTCGGCGTTCCTAGCCGCGGTTGGGGATACCGTCTGCACGACTGCCGGGTCCCGGCCGATTTCTGCGCTCATCATCCCGGCGGTGAGCCGGTGTATTCACCCGTTCCGAAAGGCCATATTCCATGGACAAACCATCTTCGTCGACGAGCATGTCGCAACTGCCGATCATGACCCGTGCCGATGCGGAAAGCATCGGCTTCGCGACCTTCAACCATGTTCCGACCTTGCCGGTCGATATTCCGGACGGCGGCTTCACCATCAGCGCGAAAACCAGCGAGGGGCTGCGCGTCACCTTCTATTTCGGGCCATACCACACAGGCGGGCCGCCGCGCTTCATCGACATCCAATATCGAGATTCGGCGATGACCGTACCCGGAGGCGACGGATCGCCGGTGCCGGTGTTCGATATGCTGACGATCGCGGAGAAGGGGATTCACCGCTACGACAGCCGCAAGGCCGATACTTCCGAAAAGCCGTCGATCGCTGTCGTGCTGCTCGAAACGCCGGAAACCCGCGGTGAATGAGGTCGTCGTCGAATTCGCCTGAAAAGGCGCCTGAAGCTGCCCATCCCGAAATCCTGGCGCGAATGGTTGGGCGCGCCGGTCGTGCCGCCCGCGCCGCGGGCCATCCCTTGCCACCCACCATTTCCACAAGGAGCATCTGCATGACGACTACCGACATCGATACCGCGACCGCCGAGCAACTCGCGCCCATCCTCTACGCAGCCATTCAGCGCCTCGGCCAGCTCGGCCGCACCGGGGCGGTCGCGCTCGCCGCGTTGGTCGAAGACGACGACGCTGATTTTGAGGAAGCCTCGAGCTGGATTGGCGACATAGCCGCAGGAGACCTGCGCGAATAGCCCATCCGACACCAACATTCCCCGTTTTCCACGAAGCCCGGCCATCGCGCCGGGCTTCGTGATTCCGGGGAGCGCAGATGCACCGCCTTGCCCCGAAACCTGATGATCGCGGACCGCTCGAAAAAACGATCGATGACCAGCTTTACCGCAACCTACAGCCCCGAGGACAACAAGATCCGCATTTACGCATCATCGCGCCTTGATGCCGAGACCTATGCACAGGTCAAGGAGGCCGGGTTCAAATGGGCTCCGAAACAGGAGCTGTTCGTCGCGCCCAGGTGGACGCCGCAACGCGAGGACCTGGCCATCGAACTGGCTGGCGAGATCGAGGCGGAAGAGATGACCCTGGCCGAGCGCGCCGCGATGAAGGCCGAACGGCTCGAGGGCCTTGCAGACAAGCGCCACGCCCAAGCCAACGCCTTTGCGCGCCGCGCGGACGAACTGTCGCAGGCCTTCTATATGGGCCAGCCGATCCTTGTCGGTCATCATAGCGAGCGCGGTGCGCGCAAGACCCAGGAACGCATGCACTCCGCCATGACAGCGGCCGTGAAGGCCGAGAAGGCCGCGGGCTACTGGCTCGGCCGCGCGAGCAGCGCCGAGCATTACGCCAGCAGGAAGAGTGATCC
>NZ_DATKFP010000255.1:0-2403 GCF_035511395.1 Sphingobium sp. | reverse complement strand
AAGAAGGTCATCGCGCGCTATCCCGCCGGTCGCCAGCAGTCGGCGGTGATGCCGCTGCTCGATCTCGCCCAGCGTCAGGTCGGTGCGGAAACGCAGACCAATGGCTGGCTGCCCGTGCCGGTGATGGAATATATCGGGCGTCAGCTCGATATGCCGTATATGCGCGTGTATGAAGTCGCGACTTTCTACACAATGTACAATCTCGCGCCGGTCGGTCGCTACCATGTGCAGGTCTGCGGCACGACGCCGTGCATGCTGCGTGGGTCTGATGACGTGTTCGCCGCCTGCAAGAACAAGGGTCTGGTCAAGGGCGGTACGACCCCCGATGGCCTGTTCACTCTGACCGAAGTCGAATGCCTTGGCGCCTGCGCCAATGCGCCGATGGTCCAGATCAACGACGATAACTACGAAGATCTGACCTATGACAGCATGAGCGCTGTCCTCGAGACGCTGGCCGCTGGCGGTCAACCCAAGATCGGCCCGCAGATCGACCGTCAGACGAGCGCGCCTGAAGGCGGCCCGACCACTCTCAAGGAGATGGTTACGGAAAATCACGACTATCGGGGGGATTGGGCATGACCGACGCACCCGCTCCAGCACCTTTTGTTGGCCCGCTGGCCGATAAGGACCGCATCTTCACCAACGTCCACGGCTTTCAGGATTGGGGCATCGACGCCGCCATGAAGCGCGGCGATTGGGACAACACCAAAAAGCTGATGGAAATCGGCCAGGACGCGATCATCGACACCATCAAGGCGTCGAACCTGCGCGGCCGTGGCGGCGCCGGCTTCCCGACCGGCATGAAGTGGAGCTTCATGCCCAAGGAAAGCAAGGATGGCCGTCCGAGCTTTCTTGTTATCAACGCCGATGAATCCGAGCCGGGTTCGTGCAAGGACCGCGAAATCATCCGCCACGATCCGCACAAGCTGATCGAGGGTGCGCTCATCGCCGGTTTCGCGATGCGCGCGCGCGCCGCCTACATCTACATCCGTGGCGAGTTCATCTACGAAGCGAAAGTTCTCTTTGCCGCCGTCGAACAGGCCTATGAAAAAGGCTTTATCGGCAAGAATGCCTGCGGGTCTGGCTATGATTTCGACGTGTTTGTCCATCGCGGCGCCGGCGCTTATATCTGCGGCGAGGAAACCGCGCAGATTGAAAGCATCGAAGGCAAGAAGGGCCAGCCCCGCCTGAAGCCGCCTTTCCCGGCGGGCGCGGGTCTCTATGGCTGCCCGACCACCGTGAACAATGTGGAATCGATCGCGGTCAGCCCGACGATCCTGCGTCGCGGCGCGGCGTGGTTCAACGGCTTCGGTCGCGAGAATAACCGCGGCACGAAGCTGTTTCAGATCAGCGGCCATGTGAACAAGCCCTGCGTCGTCGAGGAATCGATGTCGATCCCGTTTCGGGAACTGATCGACCGCCATTGCGGCGGCATCCGGGGCGGCTGGGACAATCTGCTTGCGGTCATTCCGGGCGGTTCGTCGGTGCCTCTGGTTCCTGCCAAGGAAATCATGGACGCGCCGATGGATTTCGACGGCCTGCGTGCGCTTGGCTCGGGCCTTGGCACCGCCGCCGTCATCGTCATGGACAAGTCGACCGACATCGTCCGCGCCATTTCGCGTCTCTCCTACTTCTACAAGCATGAGAGCTGCGGCCAGTGTACGCCGTGCCGTGAAGGCACCGGCTGGATGTGGCGGGTGATGGAGCGGCTGCGCACCGGCGACGCCGAGCAGAGCGAAATCGACATGCTTTTCCAGGTGACCAAGCAGGTTGAAGGCCACACCATTTGCGCGCTCGGCGACGCGGCGGCATGGCCGATCCAGGGGCTGATCCGGCACTTCCGGCCGGAAATCGAGCGCCGGATCAACGAGAACAAGGGTAGTGCCCCCGTCATGGAGGCAGCGGAGTAACCATGCCGAAGGTCAAAGTAGACGGCGTAGAACTCGAAGTCCCGGCGGGCGCCACAGTCCTCCAGGCTTGCGAGCAGGCGGGGAAGGAAATCCCCCGTTTCTGCTATCATGAGCGCCTTTCCATCGCCGGCAATTGCCGCATGTGCCTGGTCGAAGTGAAGCCCGGACCGCCCAAGCCCCAGGCTTCGTGCGCGCTTCCGGCCACCGAAGGCCAGGAAATTCGCACCGACAGCGAAATGGTCAAGAAGGCCCGCGAAGGGGTGATGGAGTTCCTGCTCATCAACCACCCGCTCGATTGCCCGATCTGTGACCAAGGTGGCGAGTGCGACCTTCAGGACCAGTCGGTGGCCTATGGCCGTGGCTCGTCGCGCTATGACGAGAATAAGCGCGCCGTCACCGAAAAGAATATGGGTCCGATCGTCAAGACGGTCATGACCCGCTGCATCCAGTGTACCCGTTGCGTACGCTTTGCAGAGGAAGTCGCGGGCGTGCC
>NZ_DATKFP010000254.1:0-5873 GCF_035511395.1 Sphingobium sp. | reverse complement strand
TCGTGCTTCATCCAGCCATCGACATGCTTGAGCGCGTGGCGCAGCGTTTGGATCGACGCGACCAGGTCATAGAGCTGCGACTGCTCTTGCGCGCGAACGCCGAAATCTTCCGCCATTGCAGCGGTGAGCACCGCCTCATGGGTCACAAGCAAGTCAATCGCACGACGCAGCCTGTCCTTCCGGATCGCCGCCGTGGCCGGCGACGGATCGCGCGACGCCGCGCGCTGGCGCTGCAAAAGCGTTTCGAGATCAGTCGGCATCGAGCAATACCTTTTCACCGACAGACGTCAGCAGGCGCCTGGCGGCGATGAGATGGGGCCGGTCGAGCATCCGGCCGTCAAGGCCCACCGTCCCGGTGCCTGGGGCGTTCGCGAACGCCGCTACGACCTTGCGGGCATGATCCAATTCGTCCGCCTGCGGCGAGAAGCCAGCGTTGATGATCGGCACCTGCTCGGGATGGATCGCGATCTTCCCGGCGAAGCCCGCATGGCGCGCCGCTGCGCAGGCTGCGGCCAGTCCCTCCCCGTCCCGGTAATCGGCGTGCAGCGTGTCGATGGCCGGCACCTCGCAGGCGGCGGCCGCAAGCAACGCCAGGGCGCGGGCAAGTCTGAAACTGTCGTCCCACTCGCCCGAGGGTCTTTTGTTGCCGAGCGCCCCCAGGAAGGTCGAGAGATCCTCCCCGCCCCAGGTCAGCGCCGCGAGGCGCGGCAGCGGTGACGCAAGTTCGGGCAGTCGCAGGACGGCGGCCGCGGTCTCGGTAACGACCGGCAGGATAGCGATGCTCCCCGATACCAATCCGGCGGCACGTTCGGCGACGTCGAGATAATGCGCGCAACGCTGCAGATCCGCGACGCCCGTCGCCTTGGGAAGAACGATGGCCGCGACCGACGGGTGCGCCGCCGCGAGCACATCGTCGAGCGCTTCGCCGCTGTCGAGCGGGTTGATCCGGACAAAGGCACGCCAGCTGCGATCCGTCTCCAACCGCGAGAGATAATCACGCAGGATAGAACGCGCCTCCGCCTTGCGCTCCGGCGCCACCGAATCCTCAAGATCGAAGATCAGCGCATCGGCGCCGGCCGCCTCGGCCTTCGCGATCTTGCGCACATTGTCGGCGGGGACGAAAAGGAGTGAGCGCAGGCTCATACGGGCGCTCGCAGCATGAGCGCGGCACGCAGGCAGCGGGCCACCAGTTGGTCCTTCTGGTTGAAGGCCTGATGCTCGAAGGTGACGATACCGGCGTCGGCGCGCGACTTGCTCGGTCGCGCCTCGGCGACCGTGGTGCGCGCCCTGATCGTGTCGCCAACAAAAACCGGGGACGGAAATGTTACATCGGTCATGCCAAGATTGGCGACCGTCGTCCCCAGCGTGGTGTCGCCCACCGACAGGCCGATCATCAGCCCTAGCGTGAAGATGCTGTTGACCAGCGGTTGGCCGAACTCGGTCCCCGCGCAATAGTCGGCATCGAGATGGATCTGGGCCGGGTTCATCGTCATCGTCGTAAACAGCACATTGTCGGTTTCGGTGACCGTGCGGCGGATCGCATGTTCGATTGCGTGGCCCGGCAGCAATTGTTCGAAATAGAGTCCAGCCATGATGCGTCTAAATTCCTCGTGATGGTCTTCAGCCCTCGAAAACGGGCTTCGCACGGGCGGCGATAGCGCTGACCGCGGCGATAACGTCCTGGCGCTTGGCCAATGCCGTGATCTCGGCGGTTTCCCGATCGAGTTGCTCAGCGAGACTGTTGGTGCGTGCTTCGTCAGTCAGGCGCTTGATGGCCGCGATGGCGGATGTTGGCCCCGCGGCGAGTTCGGCCGCCCATTGTTCCGCAGCGCCATCGAGATCGCCGTCGGGCACCTGGCGATCGGCGATCCCGATTGTGACCGCTTCGTCCGCCGGCACGAACCGCGCATCGATCAGCAGCGCAGCGGCGCGGCGCGCGCCGATGGCGCGCGTCAGGAAATAGCTGACGCCGGCGTCGGCGCTGAGGCCAAGCCGCGAATAGCCGGTCGAGAAGCGGGCGCCATCGCTGCAGATGAGGAAGTCGGCTGACAAGGCGAGACCGAAACCGCCTCCGATCGCATTCCCGCGAACCGCGGAAAGGATGGGTACGGGGAGCTGGCAGAGACGCAGCTGCGCGATATGGAATCGGGTCGCCATGTCGTGCAGCTCCGCCGCCACGCCGTCTCCGACCGCCGCGAGATGACGGACGTCGCCACCGAGACTGAAATTCGCGCCCCGCGCCTCGATCAGGATGGCTCGCACCGGCGCCGCGCAAGCGGCGTCTACGGCCTTGCCGAGATCAGCGATCAGCGCGGGATTAACGGAATTTCCCGCCTCGGGCCGATTGAGGATGATGCGCCCGACATCGGCCGTTTGCTGAAATTCGACGAGGCTCATGACATCGCTCTCTGCTGCTTGCTCCCGTTGTCCGGGATTGACCTGAGTTCGAGCAAACCCTATCGTCAATAAACTATGTCGTCAATGCACGGTTTAGAAGAAGAGCATCGGAGCGGGTATGCCGGAGATCGTCCTCCACCAGCTGGAAATTTCGCCCTTCTGCGACAAGGTGCGCCGGGTGCTTGCCTATAAGGGCCTCGCCTATCGCGTGCGCAATGTCCCGATGGCCGAGCTCGGCAAGCTCAGGCGACTGTCGCCGGCTGGCAAGGTTCCCATCCTGGAACTGGACGGTGCGGTCCTGCACGACTCGAGCGACATATGCCGGGCTCTGGACAAGGCGGCCCCTTCCCCACCACTCTTTCCCGAGAATCCGCAAGCGCGTGCGCAGGTCGATATCCTCGAGGACTGGGCCGACGAGAGCCTCTATTTCTTCGAGATGACGATGCGGTTCACCTGGCCCTATGATCGCCAGCGCTGGGTCACCCAGATCCTCAAATATGATAATCCCGTCATGCGCCGCCTTGCGCGGCCGCTGGTCCCTTTTCTGACGCGCAAGCAGGGCGTTCAGCAGGGACTCGCGCGCAGGACCGAGGCCGACATATTGAGCGAACTGGACCGGCACCTTGCGGCGCTGGCACAGCTGCTGGTGGGGACCGATTATCTGGTGGCGGGCACACTGACGCTCGCCGATATCGCCATCGTCTCGCAGCTCGACTGTGTCGCCGGGTCCGGTAAAGGGCTCGCTGCAGTCGGCAGGCAACCGGCGGTGGTTGCGTGGATGGAGCGCGTCGAGTCGCAGACGGGCGGCCCCGCTCTGCGCTGAGCGCGGTGTCGGTGAGATGGTCGCAAAGGCCGTCTCTCGTTTTCCGCAGATCGAGGGATATTGCATTCTTTAAACACTTGCCAAAATGCACAATCTGATTAGAAGGTCGTCTCAGAACGATCGAGGATCGCGAAGCGCTGCTTAGCCCACGGTCTGGCCCAACAGCGAAGGAGAGCATCATGGCCAAACACGATATCGAGATCACCCCGGCCGAACGTGACGAACTAGTCGCGCGCGCGCG
Source organism: Sphingobium sp. (assembly GCF_035511395.1). Classification (GTDB taxonomy): domain Bacteria; phylum Pseudomonadota; class Alphaproteobacteria; order Sphingomonadales; family Sphingomonadaceae; genus Sphingobium. The sequence goes on along the minus strand of NZ_DATKFP010000254.1, from coordinate 2,412 downwards.
CAAACTCGCCGAGAAATTCGCCGAGCTGGGACCGTCCGCGGACGAAAAGAACGAACTGCCGCTCGAACTGGTACCGCTCTACAAGGAGAGCGGCCTCGCCCGCCTCATCGTCCCAAAAAAATATGGCGGGTTCGGCGCGTATCTGTGGACAGTCGCGCTCGTCGAGAAGGAACTGGCGTCCTACGGCGATCCGGCAATCACTCTGTCGTTCAACATGCACCATGTGATGATCGGCATCTTCCGGGATCTCCTCGAAGAGGGCGCGCGAGCCCGACTGTTCAAGGAGGTCGTCGAGAATGATGCGCTCCTCTCCGGCCCTTTCAGCGAGGAGCGTGCGGGCTTCTCGACGATCGCCGATACCGTCGCCGTGCCCGACGGCAATGGCGGCTGGCTGGTCAGCGGCAAAAAGAACTGGGCAACCTTCATTGAAGGCGCGGACATCGTGACGTTCAATGCGACAATCACCGATGCCGACGGCAAGATTCCCGAAGATTATAAGGAGCATGCGGCACGCGAGTCCGTGTTCATGGTCCCGATGACCGCGCCCGGTATCAGCATCAAGCGCACCTGGGACACGTTCAGCATGCGTGCGTCGGGCACCCAGACCTGCGTGTTCGACAAGGTACCGGTACCCGCCGAGGGCTATGGCGGCCCCTTCCGGACGGGTCTCATCGGCGAGATGGAATGGGTGACTTTCCCCTTTGCCGGCGTCTATCTTGGCGTTGCCGATCGCGCCTACCGTATCGTCCGCGATTCGCTTGCGAAGAAGTCTCTGGGGCACACAGTGTCCGGCGACAATGTCATGGTCCGCGATGTCGGGCATATCCAGCATCAGCTGGGCCAGGCCCTCGTCGAGCTGGAGATGGCCGAGCGCGTGGTCCAAGGCACGGCCGCGATCATGGCGGCAGGCGGCGATGCCGCCTGGAGCGCAACCGAACGCCCGGCCCGGCTGTCGATCGCGAAAATCGCCGCGACCGAGGCGGCGGTGAAAGTCACGGATATCGCGATGCGCCTGACCGGTGGCGGCGCGATCCGCCGGGGCGGTCCGCTCGAGCGGGCCTTTCGCGATGCGCGGGCAGGTATCTACCACCCCTTGTCGGGCGATGCTGTCTACGAACTTCTCGGCAAGTCGCAGCTTGGCGTGCTGGGCTGAGCCCCTTCTCACTCTCCCCCTCGCTCTGCCACCACTGGTTCGTCCGGTGGCGGCGGAGCTACTTTTTTAGGGTGTTAAACTTGCGGCGTCAGAAAGCGCCGATCGATCAGACCCGCTCGGTCTCTACCAGATCGGGATCACCCAGGCGCAGCCGTGCGAAATAACTGACCTGCCGCCCGACGAGTTCCAGCTGACCGGCAGCGGCCTCATCCGAGCAAGCCCCGTCCCGAAAGATGCCGCCCGAACTGTTGATTGCAGCGCCGAGCGGCGTCGGCCAGCCACGAAGAGCGTGCACGATGGCTCGCAGCGTGGCGAGCGTCGATCCGGTCGCCTGCCAGCCATAGGCAGTCGCGATGAGTCCGACCGGCACGCCGTCGAGATACACGCGAGGATCCTTGGCAGTTTCCTCAATGAAATCGATCGCGTTCTTCACCAGCCCCGAGATCGAGCCATGATAGCCCGGGCTGGCGATGATCACGCCATCCGCGGCTCTGATTGCTGCCACCAACTCTTGTCCTTCCGGCGACTGACCGGTTCCCGGAGACAGATAGTGCGGCAAGGCAAGAAGATGGGCACTGCCAAACAGGCGGGTCTGTGCACCTTGCCGTTCGGCCGATGCCAATGCCAGTGCCAGTGCCTGCTCGGTCGATGACCCGGCGGCGGCCGTGCCCCCGATGCCGATGATCACGGGCTGACGGGGGCTGGTATCAGGCATTCATTCTCCGTTTGGCTTCGACGCACACCCGCTCCACGCGGGTCGCTCCCCTGGCGTCGTGTTGTTAAGACCGAGCGCTATGGGACTAGCGCTTACGCGCCGGCGCCTTGGTCTTGGGATTCTTCCAGAACATCTGGGGTGGCGGCACGACACCCAGCTGGACCGCGACGTGGCGGAAATCCCACATCGTCGCGTCGCGCACGATCTTGCGATCGCGATAGAGATGGAAGGTGGTGCCGCGGGTCACGGTCGATTTGCCGGCCGCCGGCATGCCGAGGAAATCGGCCTTGTGGACCGCCTTCCAGATCCACTGCATCATGCCCCATTCGTCATATTCATAGTCGCCACCGAGCAGGATCGGCGCCGCCTCACGCGCATATTCGACGTCGGTATACTCGGCAGGCTTGCCCTCGCGCAGTTGCCCGCGGCCGGGCCAGGACTTGCCGCCATCATAACGGATCACATCGAAATAATGGAGACCGATCGGACTGCTGGGATCCTTGGTGGCCGTGGCGAACTCCTGCTTGAGCCCGAAGGCCTTGCG
>NZ_DATKFP010000253.1:0-2661 GCF_035511395.1 Sphingobium sp. | reverse complement strand
ATATCCGTGCGGACTGGGCCATGGCTGCGTGGGGCTTCTGTTTCCGGCACCACTGGCCACTCGTCGATCGATGCGTGTCTTGCGGGAGTAGTCATTGGGCGATTAAGCGGTCATCGCAGGGGCCGCCAAGATTGTGCTGTATTCGCTGCCGTCGGGGCCTCGAACGGGCGCACCCCAGGGCGCTCGAGCTTGAGCCAGCAGCGCAGCCCATCTGGATCAATATCGTAGCCTTTGAAGCCGCGCTGAGGGGTGCGCTTAGGGGAAAGGTCCCAGATCAATTTCGCTTCAACGACACTTCAGCCGGTCAGCTGCTCGAAGAATCCGCCAGAATCTGTCTACTGTTCGCAAGGGCCCACAGGCGCTGGAGACTGCGTGATAGACTCCTACATCGGTTTGCGGCGCCTGTGCTCACGCTCGATAACGTTTGCCCCAACGAGCCTTCCTGTGAAATGCCGCTCGCGCTTGCCAGCCCCTCAATGCGTCGTTGCCTTATCGCAATCTGCGCCGCGATGCTCGATGCAGACTGTGACCCAACGGCGCGAAACGAGGACGAGCCGGTTGTCGACGTATGGGCGCGGATGGTCGATAGCATCGCACTCCAACAGTTCATTCAAGATCGTCAGGCGTGCTCGCCGACGTTGAAAAGAACAGTGGAAGCAGCGTGCCATCGGAACGAAAAAGTCGAGCGGATGTCCGCGTTACGGAGCGCCTCGACGGCCTACAAAACTCTCTTCCGTGACGCGGCCGGAAATGCGTTCTCTTCGCGCCATTAAGTACCCGCGAGCCTACGGATGGCAGGCGCATTTGGCCTCTAGCTGGCCGCACGCTTTTTAGCGGCAGGTGTCCATTAACTTAGGAGGTTGGCGGCGCGCACCTGAATGCGGCGCTTCTGCTGGATTTCATCAATTCCATCCCGTCCCGCGATTGGGCAACATGCGCCTATCCAAGCCGCTCAATTGGAAACGTCTCGCGACTACGAGCGGTCAGTCCGGTTATGGCCGGGGCCGGGACATTTCTGCCGTTTGGATGGGTTAGCCCGGATTGCGGATTCCGGGGTTATCGCGCGCACCATTCCGAGATGATCGCGCGCAGGATTCCGAGGTGATCGCGCGCAGCGTTCCGAGAATTATCCGCGCAGCATTCCGAGATGATCGCGCGCAGTTTGGGATGACGTGAAGCCTGATCGTTGGGACCAATTCACTGGCTGAGCAGCCAGGAGGATTGGATGCCGACGAGGAGGGTAATGATGCGCCATGTGCGCGAGATACTGAGGCTGAGCCTGGATGGCAGGCTATCGACGCGAGGTGTAGCAGAGCATGTCCGGACGGGGGCGACCACGGTACGCGACACGCTCAAGCCGCTCGACAGCGGCGACATGCAAGCACGGAGAGCCGGATGATGGGAAACTATCACGTCCGGTTCGGTGGGCGGGAGAGGCGTGTCCTCATCGAGGCACGACCCTCCCGACCCAATGCCGAGATGACGGCGGCTTTCACCTGTGCAACGCTCGGCATCCAGCCAACGGTGCGGCACTCGGATTACATCGGCGCGTGGCTCGAAGCAATGCGAGCCGATGAGAAGGCCATATTTCGGGCGGCAAGCGCAGCCAGCAAGGGCACCGACTATCTCCTCGCATTCGGGGGAGACGTGGCATGATGGGCTGGCTTTATCGACTGGAGCAGTATGTGCGCGAAGCGTTGCTGCGCGATGCCTTTCCCGAGTACGAAGACCCGCTAACACGCCGGGTTGCAAGAGCGGTGCATTCGCTGCCACCCTTCCACCGCCAGCTGTTCTGCCTCGTGCGCTACGATGGCTGGTCCTACGAGGAGATCGCGGCGCGCCTGGATATCAGCGTGCGGCGGGTGGAGATCGAGATGGGCCGCACAATCTTGCTGTTGAGCCGATCGGTGCGGCGGCAGGAGCGCAAGGGCTGGTGAACGATCGGCCGCGCCCGCTGCGGCGGGCGCGGCTGCTGATTGCTCAGGCGTAGTCCTCGACCGAATAGAACATGGGATTCTGCAGCCACTGGTCGATCGCGGCGCGACGCCAGCCGACGCATCGCTGTGCGATGCGCACCTGTCTGGGAAAGGTCCCGTCCTGAACCTTGCGATAGAGCGTCGCGCGCGACAGCCCTGTTTCCTTGAGCACTTGAGGTAGACGCACGAAGGCATTGGGAGAGGCGGTATTCACGTGGCGCATCCTTCCTTTTTCGAGGGTTGGATTGGCCGGCCACGAGTAGAATTGGGGCATCCTTGGAAAAGCGCAACTACCTGAGAAGTCGCGCCCGCGCCGGTTTGCACCGAACGACATGGTTCGGTGCACTCTGATGCACTCTGGTGCACTCCACCGGACGACATAAATTTTTTTGCCGAACGGCGCTGCGGCGGGCGTCGAACTGCCGTCATCCCGATCCAGGCGCGAACTTGCCCGGATTTTGAGCGATTGGCGAGCCGATTCGGCTCGCCGCCACATCGCCCGATCAGGATCGCGCCGCGCGGCGTGCGGGGCGGGCATGCCCTGTCACTTCCGCGACGTGGTCGACGAGCCGGACGATGATCTCGCGGACTTCGCCGCTGGCGAAGCCGCCGTCGTGAGGCTCTATCCCCTGCGCGCGGCTGAGGCTGTTCCATTTCCAGTAGGGCGACAGTACGGCCATCAGCC
>NZ_DATKFP010000252.1:0-35597 GCF_035511395.1 Sphingobium sp. | reverse complement strand
TGACGTCGCGATTACGATCGACGAGCGGATGGGCGTTGATGTTCATGGTCGCTTTCCTGTCAGGGAACGATGTTGGGAAGTTGCTGCTGCATCAGTTCAGCGCCAGGCAGTTCGATGCCGAGTTGGGCCGCTAGCCGAAGGCTGTTCTCAAGGTCCTTGCCGTAAATGGGGATGGCATGGGGCGCCATCTTGATCTCCCCCCAAGTCTCGGCGATGAAGCTGCGGGCAAGACCGCCTGTGATGATCTGTTTGACCATCTCAGGGGAAAGTCCGGCGGCTGTGCCCAGGCGCATACCTTCGGCCATCGCCAGGATGTTGCCGATGATGGTGACCTGGTGCGCCAGCTTGCCGATCGTGGCGGTGCCTGGGGCCCCCGTCCGCAGGATTGCCTGCCCCGATATCCGAAACAGGGGCTCGCAGATCGCCATGGCCTCGTCGGACGCACCGACCATGAAGGACATGGTCCGCTGCTCCGCGCCCCGTGCGCCGCCGCTGACGGGAGCGTCCACAAGCTGCGCCCCGGCTGCCCGCGCGGCGTCGACGAGAAGATTGATGGCTGCCGCGCTCACCGTGCTGTGGTTGACGATTATGAGTCCCGGCCGGGCATGGGCAGCAAGGCCCGCTCCACCTGCAATGACCTCGACGACCTGTGCGTCGGTGGCGACGCAAACGAACACCACGTCGCATGATCGTGCAAGTTCGGCGAGCGACGATCCGGTCGATCCGCCCGCATTCGAAAGTGTTGCGAGCGGCGCCTGAGCAATGTCGATTCCATGGACCTCATGGCCCTGCGTCAGGAGATTGAGCGCGAGTGGCAAGCCCTGCACACCCAGCCCGACGAAGCCAAGACACATGCGTCCTCCGGTCACGTCAGGCGCGCCTCCATCGGATGCATCATCAATCAGCGAAGATCCCTGCACGCCGCTCTCCAACTTTCCTTGTTGGAAAGCGACATCGGCGATGGGATCGCTCGCCGGAAATCGAAACTTGATATACCAACCATTTGGCTGAGGGATTGCTGCGGCCCCTCGCCTCGATCAGCAATGCTTTCTCACGGGATTTCTCGAAGCATCTACCTATATTGCATGCATGATGTCGGCGGCATCGAGAAAGGTCAGACTGACGACGCCACAAGGCACAAACAGGGATAGCTGCATATCGGGAACTTCAGTAGAAGGCGGTCAGACAAGATATAAACACAAGAGGAACCTGTTCGAAGCATGCCCGTGAAGTCAGGGCATCAGCCAATGACGAGGACCGGGCCAGTCCAAGCCGAATCCACCCGGTCTTCCACATGAACGCGGCAACATCATATAGACGCCGGCCGCAGCGCCATTCTCATGACGCGACCAGAATGATCGACCAGGCCAAAGGGCCGGCAGGGGTAGACGATGCATCTTCAAGGACTTGACCTCAACCTACTCATCGCGCTCGACGCGCTGCTTACGGAACGAAACGTGACCCGTGCAGCTGAACGGATTCACATCTCTCAACCGGGGATGAGCTCTGCCCTCCAGAAGCTTCGCCATCATTTCTCCGACCAGTTGCTCGAACGCATCGGCCGAAACATGGAACTCACCGCTCGGGGTCGCGCGCTGGCGGAGCCGGTCAAGTCAATCTTGTCGCAGGTCCGCGAGCTGAGCGAGGAAGCAAGCCGGTTCGACCCCGCTACCGCACGACGCGTTTTCCGTATCGCCGCCACAACCTATGGGTGCGAACTGCTTGCAGCTCCCCTTATCGTTGCATTGGGCCGTACGGCACCGCTCGTCAGCGTCGAATTCGAGGAACTCGCCCCCGACACCGCCGAGCGTATCTTGGATGGCCGGGTCGATTTTGCGATCACGATCTCGGCGCGGTTGCTCGACAAGATGGACAGCCATGACGAGCATTTCCACTCAGAAAAACTCTTCACCGACAGCTTTGTCGTCGCCGTCGCGAAGGACAATGCTTGTCCCCATGATGCGGTCAGCTTCGATGAACTTTGCGCGATGGGCTATGTGGAAACCCGCTTCGGCGGGACGATCGCAGGCATTAGCGAGCAGTTGTGGCGCCAACAGCCGCGACAACCACATATCTCATGCTGGCTGCCCAATTTCCATTTGACGCTCGATACCATCGGGAAGACGGACATGGCGACAATTCTGCCGCGCCTCCTGGTTTCACTGCAAGGGGAGCGTTATAACGTCCGCGCGCTGCCCGTTCCCTTTGAGATGCCGATCCTTGAAGAGCGGCTCTATTGGCACAAGCGGAACGATAATGATCCTGGCCATCGCTGGATAGCGGACATGTTGCGCCAGATCACCCTGGGCTAGGACACTAGCAGATGGGTTGCGGCGATCATCCCCGTCGCCGCAGCCCGCAGAATCAGGCCTGCTGCGTCATGCGCGACATCAGCATGTTCCGGTTTTCTTCAATCCAAGTCCGTATGTCGGTAACCGGGATGCCATTCCTGACATTGAATGTCCCATCGATCGGCCATGCCATACCTGCTTCCTTGGCAAATACGGCGCGATACTTCCGCATGACATCATCGGGCTCTTTGGCGATTTCGCCCTCGAGGAAGGGGGCGTCCCAGAAATGGGTTTGGAACGGAACTGCGAGCTTTTCAGCGATCAAGCCCGCAAGCTGGCCATAGGCGATCGTATCTCCTGCCACATAGACCACCTCGTTCTCGATCCTTGGCTGAGCGAAGAGAATCTTGGCAGTCAGCAACCCTATGTCCTCCGGCGTAGTTACTGTGACCTCGTTCTCGAGGGAGCCGAGCGCGTTCACGATGCCGCCGGGAAGATCGACCACACCGAAAGCCGGCTCGAAGAGAAAGCTCAGGAACATGCCGGTCGATATCACGACCCATTTCACCTGCTCCTGTCCCCGCAGCAATGCACGAACATCCAATTGTTCGTCGAACACTTCCTGACAGCTTCCGCGCCCGCACAGATCATAGTCGATGCCGAACTGCCACGGAAAATAACGATCGATGCCCGCTCGCAGGACAGCGCGCGCCAGTTTTATCTGCGTACCGGCGCCGATCGCAAAACCTACGCAGTTGAGGATCGTATCGAACCGGGCAAAAATTCCTGACAGCGTTTCGATGCTCATGGCAACGAGATCGCCATCCACGATCTCACAGCCCAGGCTCTTGACGAAATGATGCTGCTCTCCAGCGCTCTGATGCACCAGAACGGACACGGCAACGCCAGCCGCCTTTGCCTTGGCGACCAGCGGCGGAAGCATTGCCCGGCCAAGTTCACCTACACCCAGCACCAGGATCGAGGATGCGACATTCGTAGGCATTGGAACACTCCGAATAAGGAAAGCGCCTATCTAGCATCGCTCTGCCTCCGGACTATCCTGGTTGTCTGTCCACAGATTGCGGACATATAAGTCCTCGATGAATCGCGCTCCACAATCGGTTGCAAGCCTTGGTGTCGATAGCCTCGGCTCCCTCTCGACATTCGTGCGCGTCGTGGAAGACGGCAGCTTTGCGGCTGCCGGTAGGAGCTTGGGGATCAGCCCCTCGGGCATAGGCAAAGCGATCACACGGCTCGAAGCGCGGCTGGGCACCAGGCTCTTTAACCGAAATACCCGGAGCCTCGTGCTGACAAACGACGGCACGCTTTTGCTCAAACGCTGCCGGCGCATCCTTGATGAGATCGAAGGGATCGGCACCGATATCGGCGATTCATCGACGACGCCTCGGGGGCGGCTGCGCCTTGGTCTGCCGATCGTCGGCGAACCTTTCCTCTCAATCCTCTCGCGCTTTGCCCTCGCTTTTCCGGAGGTCCAACTGGACCTGACCCTCACCGATCGCACGGTCGACCTGATTCATGAGGGCTATGATGCAGTATTGCGCACGGGAGATGCGCCGGACTCAGCGCTGACGGCGCGCTTCCTCGGCAATTTCACCCTCCTCCTGGCTGCTGCGCCGTCCTATCTCGCGCAATGGGGAACGCCCCGGTCGATTGCCGACCTCAGCCGCCATCGTTGCATCAGCTTCCGCTACACGCATTCCGGCAAGGTGCATCCATGGCCGCAGATCGAGAATCTTTCGCGAGAGGCCGACGGACAACCCATTATATCGAACAATGTGGAGGCAAGGATCGCCTTCACCCTTGCAGGCGTGGGGATCGGACTGCTGCCGCATTTCGGCATCGATCACCTGCTTGCCGATGGCCGATTGATCCACGTCCTGCCGGAAATCTCTCAGACTATCCCCGTCAATCTGCTTTGGCCGTCCGGCCGCTTCCCGCCACCAAGGGTCCGGGCGCTGATCGATTTCCTGGTTGCAGAACTATCCCCGGCGCTGGTCGGCGCCGGACTGGTCCAAAGCCGAACGCCATGATCGATGCTCATGGCACATCGGGCAGGGAAGCCTGAACAGCCCACGCGATACATGCGTCGCGCAGCGTCGGCCAAATGCCATTAGTTATTGGCCGACCCCACGGACCGACCCGCTGCTACAATGCCGATCACGCCACTCATATACTCATCGCAAGCCAACTGCGGACATCTCAGGCCGTGAAGCTGCGAACCTCGGGATCAGCGCAGGAATAGACGACATAGTTTTCATAATAATCCGCCTGCGCTCGAACCTGGACAGCCCGATGCTCAGGCTGGTTCGCCCAAGAACGGGCGTCATCCTCACTCTTCCATTCCGAAATGGAGATTGCTTCGCCATCCTCGTCGACATAGCGCCTGAATGTGAGGAATCCGGGCTGGCGGCGGACCATTGCCTCCATATGCGCCGCATCTGCGCGATAGGCTTCGAGATCGATCCCGCTCTTCTTGCGATGGCGCAAAATATCCAGGTACATCGTCCCTCCGCGCATCCAATCCCTCGCGCGATCCTGCCACCTGCTATGCCTGAGACATCCCTTTGTCCTGCTCGGCCAATATGGCCTTGAGCGACACGAGGATATCCTGGAGGGTGGACAGATGCTCAGCGGACGGCGCTTGTGAAGAAGCGCGCTGCTTTTGAGCCTCTATCAACTGTTGTAAGCTGGCTTCGATTTCCTTCAAAGTCGTCAATTGCGCCAATGTCGCGAGTTGCTGGACATTCTGGGTCGGGTCACTCAGGGCGAAGGGATCCTGATATTTGAACTGGGCCGTCAACAGTGTGAGGAAATCTGCGCTCGACACGTCCAGTCCGGTCTGTTTCGTCGTCGCCGTTCCGCTGCCCAAGACCGACGAAAAGGCATTGGCTCCAACCTGGTTGATCATATCGATCGACTCCTTGGTCTGGTTATGTTCCAGCCGAAGCAGGAATTGCGATTTACACCGGCAACGCCGGCTCAGTTTCTCGATGAGAGCCGGGCGATCAGCGGATCGGTGACCATGCCGAACATCTCGGGCTGGCCGTACGCGCGCGCCGAGAGCATCGCGCCATGGATCGTTGCCATGAAGCCCTCTGCCTCAAGATGAGGCAAGACGGACAGTTTCAATGTCCCTTCCTTCTGCCCCAGTTCGAATATTGTGGTGAGCCACCCCGAGAGGAAACGAAAGAAGGCCTTCACTTCTTCTGCCACTTCCACGGGAAGGACAGGAATCTCGCATGCCAGAAGCGCACAGACACAAAATGGCATGTTGGCATTTTCGATGCAGGCCTTCCAATAGCCGGTGTAGGCTTTGAGACGATCAAGCGGATCGGGAAACTGCTGATCCAGATGCTCCATTCCCGCCTTGGCCTCGCCGCGGTAACGCGAAACCAGAGTGCGCATCAACTCGGCCTTGGTTGGAAAATGATGATGGACACTCGGCTTGCGAATGCCAACGACCTGGGCAATATCGGCGTAGCTGAAGCCATTATAGCCGCCTAAGATCACCAGATCGCGAGCAGTGGCGAGGATATCATCGGCAGTGGAGCTTGTGGCGGTCATAAAGCCGCCTACCTTCTAATCGGTAGATTGTCAAGACAGGCATACCAAACGTTCATTTCCTGGCTTTGACGAAGCGCGATATCTCGGTTCGTTTACGATCTGGCCTGGAGACGCAGACCTGTATGGCGAAACGTCGAGATGTCCAGTGCTAATCTCACCATGAAACATAGCGTTGCCGAAATTATCACTTGTCAGGTCGATTACGAAAGCGGCGTAATAATAGCTGTGATATTCGGAACGCCGGCCCGGCCCGCCATTGTCTGCACTTTGCATGAAACGCATCGACATCCTCTTTGTTACGCAACAAATGCAATGTGGATGCTTCTGCGGGTCGCTTCGACGCTTGCGGCTTCGGGTTATAAGGGCGACCTTGCTTCCAAGCTGTAAATCCACGTCAAACGTTCCGAGATAACCATAAGGTTATTAGTGACCGGGCCGCGGTGCGCCTCCCGGTTTCCCAGTCATGAATGGAGCGATAGAACTCAATTCGCTTGCACACTTTGCTCTGGACCGACGAGCGAATTACGAATGACGCCGATCACTCGCTCCGCCCAACTATTGGCACTATCATCCCAGCGTCGAGCTACTACGCGCCGGACAGATACGGATTGGCCGGAAATGATTTTCCCATCATCCGTGGTCGTGCGTGTCACCATGACATTGGCTGTCGCGATGGGCTTTTCGTCTGGCACGGCACTCGCCCCGATCGCCGTATACCAGCCGCCATCACGATAATAGAGTTTGAGCGGCAGGCGCATAAAGTTGGAGTCACCGCTATCGGGTAATCCGAACGCCGCCGCGCGCGAGCCGAGTTTAGTGACTATGTTCCAGCTGAACCCAGAGCAGGACGATACGCAATTATCGTCGAGGATAAGAGCCACTTTTCCCGTGAAGCCGTGTGACTTGGGTGGAACCAACCTGCCTTCGCAAGCTGCATCCTCGTCACTGCAGAACATGGGGACGGGCGGCAGGTAGCTACCGACTTCATGTCGTGCATCGGGATTGCGCGCTACCAGATCTGCCAGCCATCGTGCGTGAGCGGGGTCATCGGGAAGTTCATTGAGGACCGAGGGATCATCATAGCTAGAAAGCCAGCGATACTGCGCATATTGCTCTTGGTAAGGGCGATCGAATAACAGCGAATACCAGGCCAGTGGGATATCGCCGCCGCCATTGCCGGACAGATCGATGATGACCGATCGGATTTTCGGAGAAACGGCGCTCCAATGCGCGTTCCAGAACGTCTCGACCTCTTCCCGCGGCGAGCCGATGGATGCGCTGGTCGGGTAATGGAAGCTTTTCAATCTCCAGATTTCGGTCGGCGGCCCCTCGACGCTCTTGAAAACACATAGGTTCCAGCCCTGGTACACGGGCATGAAACCTTTATAGGCAGAGCCATCCTCGCCGCAACTGGCGTAGGAGCGTTCGATCGTTCGCTCCGGCGCAACTTCGGGCGTGTAGGTTATGATCGATTTCTTGCCGTCTCTGATTATTCCCAGATGAAGCGGCAGGCGGGGATCCCATCCTAACAAACCGTTTCGAAACTGCTTGTCAAAATCGTCGTAACATTGCCATTTGCTGTTTCGACGACATGCCTTTGTCGCACGCGACAGCCAGGTCGCGATCGGCTCTCCATTCGCTGCAATAACCCGGTCACCTACGGCCAGCGCGCCGGAAAGAAGCCACGCATCGGTCGACACGACGGCCGAGATCAGGACAGAACGCGGCTTATCGTCCGGACCCAACTCCTCCACCTTCATCGTGAACGGCATATAGGGTGCGCCAAATGCGATCCGGTAATCAATGTCGGCGCGCAGGTCGACCCGGCTATGCAGGCTTGGATAGCTTGCATAAAGCGTCCTCAAGACAAGGCCGAAAGCATATGGATCGACCGCCTCGGCCGCGCTGCTTTCTGCTTTGGCCACTGCCCGGTCCCAACCTGCCTTTCCCTGCCATCCGACGTCGATCGCTTCGGCATCGTTTTGTGCGATGCCTTCTGCAAAGGCGCGTATCGCGGCGATCCTTTGAGGCGCACCACGCAAGCCATCGGGCCATTGCGACGATGGCATTGCGACCGATCCCGAAGAAAGACCCGTGGCCAGCGCCGCGCAAACGCCGGCAAGAAACGACTTATACCGAACCAATTTATTCATTCCCGTTGCGCGATTCACGAATTCGTGCCGATGCGTCGTGTAAATTTCCGAATTCGAAAAGATAGACGGGTTTCGGCATCATCATTGCCTGGCCCGTCGGATTGAGGTTCCGGCAGTTCGCATCGGCGCAATTCACGCCGCGACGAATTTTCGACCAACAGCCAATGTGAGAAGTCCAAGGACAAGAGCGGCCATGACATGCGTCACGAAATCACTCGTCGAGACCGTAGCCGGATGACAAAAGGCGAGCAAACCGAAGGAAAGAAATCCAACGCCCACTCCTGCCGCAATGAGCGCACGCACGGGGTCGAGCGAACGGGTTCTGCGAAGCGCCAGAATCGCAATGGTCGCCATAGGAAGGCCGGCAGCCAGAAGGAAAGCGAAACAGACTGGCTGCTCTCCCGGGACGACCGCCGGGAATGAGGATGTCTCCAGTCCTGTTCCCGTCATCGCAAGCCAGGCAGCAATCCCGCCCAGCAACAGCCTGCGTCCTCGCCAGGCCAACCCCGGAACGCTCATCGCCAACGCCTGAGCCAATCCGATCGCCCCGAGGAGCAGGCAGAGGACAGCATTGGCCATATCGCTGCTGTTCGATGGAACTGACCAACCTCCCACAGCAATCTTGAAGGATATCACGGAAAGGCCAGCGAGCCCCAGCATCAGGGGAAGCAGCAGGCAAAGTCTTTTCCAGACCGGCGCAACCCGCCTGACCGGGGCTGCCCTGGCACATAATTCATCGATCAATTTTTCGTGGTCTGCCATCATCGGCTCCCATTTTCACGAAGACTCGATACAGCGCGGTGGAGCAACGACTTGATCGCCGAAACGGATGTCCGGGTTTCGGCCGCGGCGTCATCCAGGCTCATCTCGCGGATCTTGACCATCTCGACAGCCATCCTCTGTCGGTCGGGCAAGCGGTTTAGGAGGCGCGCAACCTCATTATCGTTCGCCAGTGCTTCCATACGTCCATCCCAGCTGTCGTCGATCGCTGCGTACATGGCAGTTTCATCGGCGGCCTCGCGGCGCTGCAACCTGGCATTTCTGCGCGTGGCGTCGATCGCACGCGCGAAGGTGATGGTCGCGAGCCATGGCAGGAGTGGGCGCTCGGGATCATAGGTGTGCCGCAGTTTGTGGACCGTAAGGAGCGTTTCCTGGACCACATCCTCGAGCAGAACCTCATCGAAGACCCGCCGTCTCGCGAAGGCGCGGATCACCGGCAACATGGCCAGCAGGATAAGGCGGTAAGCCGCCTGATCGCCATCCTGTGCCCTGCGCATCAGCATGGGCCAGTCCCGCTCATGAGGAATTCCGTGTCGCACAGCCGCTATGCGGTCCCCCAGTGGCAAGAATATCGGAACATCAGCTTCAAGCCTTTCCGCGCGCTGCGGCTTCGAGCGCCTCGACGGCTATGTCCCTGCTAAGGACCTGCGGCAGCACAACGGGTTCGCCGCCGCCGGCCGGATAGACGAGGTAGAGAGGTAGGCCCGTACGGCCAAGATCGTTCATCGCCTTTTCGATCGCAGGATCGTAATTTGTTGAATCTGCCACCATATACACGGTCTTCGTGCGTGCGATGGCATCCTTGAATGCCTTGGTCGAAAGAACAGCTTTCTCGTTGACCTGGCAGGTCGCGCACCAGGCTGCCGAGAAATCGACGAAGATCGGCCTTCCTGCCGCGCGTTCGGCCTGAGTCCGCTTGGCCGACCACGCGATCGGGCGTACCTCGGTGGGATTTGCATCACTTGGATCGGACATGGTCGCCAAAGCGGATGCGGCTGGGACAGGGGATCGGATAGCACTATCGGGCAACAGGATCGCCGTACCGATCGCGACGACACCGGCACCTGCGACAATATGGAATGCCGCAGTCGATTGCCCCATGAAGCCGCGCCTTTGTGCCATTCCGTAAATCCAGCCGACAAAAGCCAGACCGACAGCACAGCCGAGGATCAATGCAAGCCCGGATGGGCCGGTTTGCTGGGCCAGCACCCAGACCAGCCAAGCCGCGGCAGCGAGCATCGGAAAGGCGAGCACATGCTTGAGAGTGTTCATCCATGGCCCCGGCCGCGGCAGGCGACGTGCGAGCGCCGGACTGAAGGACAACAGCGTGAACGGGGCAGCAACCCCTGCCCCCAGCGCGGCGAACACCGCAAGGCCGGCCAAGGGCGGCTGAACTAGCGCATACCCTAGCGCCCCTGCCATGAAAGGCCCTGCGCAGGGTGTTGCCAGAACGACGACCAAGGCACCGGTAAGCGCGGCCCCCAACGGTCCTTCCTTCGTATCCACCTGCTGCCCGGCACGCTGCAGCCCGACACCGAACTCAAAAAGGCCGAAAAGATTGAGCGAAGAACCAAGGATGACCAAAATCAACAGCGTGACGATGATCGGTGATTGGAGTTGGAACCCCCAGCCCACGCCTTGGCCGGCAGCCCGAAGCGCCAGCAGGATACCGGCGAGTGCCAGCATGGCGAGCAGTGAACCGACAAAGAAGGCGATGCCCTCCTGTCGCAGCCGGACCTGATCGCCCCCTTGACGCACAAGCCCGAAGGCTTTGAGCGATATGACGGGGAAAACGCAAGGCATGAGATTTAGGATGATGCCGCCAGCAAATGCGGAAAGAATAGCGAACAACATGGGAACCCCGTGATGCAAGGGAGCGATTGGGTCTGCGACGATCAGCTATGCTTTGCCTTCCAGGCCCGCACCGCAGCCATTGCCTTGGAGATATGTTCCTGCGGGTTCATGTCGGTGTAGCTAAGCAGGATCTTGCCGTCGGGGGCGATGACGAAGGATGTTCGCTCCGACAGGGTCTGGTTCGGCAACTTCATGACCGTCTCATATTGCGCGGCGACCTTGGCGCCGGGATCCGCGGCGACAGCGAACTTGTCACGGCATTCGGACTTGGAGAATTCGGCGACCCGGTCCACGGCCCCGGCGGTAACGCCGACAACGGTGGCACCCAGCGCCTTGAAGTCGTCGGTCGCTTCGGCGAACATATGCGCCTCGATCGTGCATCCCTTGGTGAAGGCTGCGGGGAAGAAGTAGAGTACGACGGGGCCTTTGCGACGCGTCTCGCCGAGCGAGAAATTGAAAGGCTTACCTCCCAGTGCGGCACTGAGCTTGAAATCAGGGGCCTTCGCGCCTTGCGGAAGGGCTGCGATTGCAGGTGCAGAGACGCAAGCCATCATCATCGCACCGACAACCACACCGGCAATATTTTGTGGGAATTTCATTTGGTCTACTCCTACTCGTCTCGGGCAGAAGGCCGTGATGCACCTGCCTCCTCATTGAGTTTCGCTGGCACCGGGCAGGAAGTTGCGGTCGTCCCAAATTTTATTTTCATACGCACCCGAAAAGTGAGCAGCGATCGGATGCAGAGGCAGGATGGATGGCCCTCGGAAAAAGGTTCAATGGCGCCCGCCGCACTGGGCAGATCAGCAGATGGCAACCTCCCTCAAGGGAGATCGTTGGAAGGAAACACAGGAAGAGAAGAAGCATGACCCACAAGCCATCAGTACCGCCGGGCAGCAGAGCGCCCTACCCTCCCCATCCAGCGCCGCATGCGGAGAATATCCAGGCCGATCCGGCGCCAGTAGATCGGGGCGAAAGAAGCGACAGAAAACAATCGCCGGCGCGCGTTACTGCGTTTGGTGCCGCGGTGGGCATAGGATCGGCCGCGATCGTCGCGGCACTGCTCTACGCCCGGCACAGGAGGCCAGGGCATCATTCCAAAAGACATTGAGCGCAGGCGATCGCCCAGACATCAAGGACTTGGATTGTCTTGCCAAGCTGATGGTTGCCGCACCGGCCTCAAGGTCGACAGTGTATCGTAGACCAGCACCGGCAGCGCCCGCCCACGGGTCGTGACGCAAGATCATCTGAACACCAGAGCACATCGAGCGAATTGTCGCAGATCGGTTTACGGAAGGTCGAGCTTGCCGGGAACAGAAAGTCACAAGGGTTGCCCATCTCCCGCAACCGGCGAAGCAACCCTAGAGCGTGCGTCGACAGCGGGACAGCATGGGGCTTGCGCATCTTCGTACGTTCGGCCCGCACGCACGCCATACCGCTGCCTTGAAGTCGATTTCGTTCCGCTTCGCCTTGCGCAATTCTCCCAGGCGGCGCGAAGCAACTCACCGACCTTGGCCGGCTCCAGCAAGGCCGCATGATGCTTCATCTTGGGAGTGACCAGAGTCCCGCCCAGGATATAGACCGGATTGTACTGCGCTCGCAGAGTAGCAACACCCGGCGCGCGCTCGGATAGCCGACGCCCGAATATACCATGTTTTCCCTGGGTTTTGAGGCTTCACACTTTCGCATGGGCGCTTACAGGCTCATACAGCGAGCAGTCTTCGATGCAGCGCCATCCATCAATCAGATAACAGCGCCGTAACCGTCTTCGTTTCCATATAATGCAGTAAGCCTTCCTCACCTACTTCCCGCCCCCAGCCGGATTCCTTTACCCCGCCAAAGGGTGCGGAAGGATCGTTCATTCCATGGGTATTGATCCACACCGTCCCCGCCTGCAACCGGCGCGCAATCAGGTGCGCACGGGACAGGTCGCGGGTCCAGATATTGGCGGCCAGGCCATAGCGCGTGTCGTTGGCCCGCTTCACCACCTCGTCCACATCGTCGAAAGGCGTTGCCACCAGCACCGGTCCGAAAATCTCCTCGCGCACGATGGTTGCGTCGGGCGAAGGATTGGCAAAGATGGTCGGCTCCACGAAATAACCGCCTTGCTCGCCGATACCGCCGCCGGCCACAAGCTCTGCCCCGCTTGCCTTGCCCTGCTCGATATAGTCTAGCACCCGCCTCTGTTGCACCCGCGACACCAGCGGCCCCAGCATCGTGTCGGGATCGCGACCATGGCCCAACTTGAAGCCCTTCGCCGCCTGAGCGACCCCATCGACCACCTTGTCGAACACCGATCGCTCGACATAGAGGCGCGAGGCGGCGAGGCAAACCTGTCCCGAATTGAAGAAGATGGCGAGCGCCGCGCCGAGCGCAGCCTGTTCGAGATCGGCATCGGCGAAGATCAGCGACGGCGACTTGCCGCCCAGTTCCAGCGTGACACGCTTCAGATCCTTCGCCGCGGTCTGGACGATCTGCTTGCCCACGCGGGTCGATCCGGTGAAGGCGATCTTGTCGATGCCAGGATGCTCGACCAGCGCCTGTCCGGCTTCATGGCCATAGCCGGTCACGATATTGAGAACGCCTTCGGGCAAGCCCGCCTCCAGCGCCAGTTCGGCGAGGCGCAGCGCGGTCAGCGGCGTAACTTCGGAGGGTTTGAGAATGATGGTGCATCCCGCCGCCAGTGCGGAAGCGATCTTCCAGGCCGCCATCGCCAGCGGATAATTCCACGGCACGATCTGACCGACGACACCGATCGGCTCACGCACCGAATAGCTGTGATAGTGGCGGCCATCACCGGAGATCGGGTTCACCTGACCGTAAAGCTTCGACGTCCAGCCGGCCATGTAGCGGAAGATATCGACCGCTGCGGGCACATCCACCGCCAGCGCATGATGCACCGCCTTGCCATTGTCATAGCTTTCCAGCAGCGCCAGTTCCTGCGCATGATCCTCGATCTTGCGAGCAACCGCCTCGATGATCCTGCCGCGATCAAGCGGTCGCATCCGCGCCCAGGCGGCGGACTCGAACGCAGCCCGCGCCTGCCGCACGGCGCGCTCCACATCCGCTGCGGTGCCGGCCGGGACGCTGGCGAACACCTGGCCCGTCGCGGGATCTTCTACATCGATCCTGCGTCCGTCTGCCGCTTCCTGCCAGGTGCCACCGATCAACATGCGCGTCTTCGGCAGGCGAACTTCATGCCCCAGTTCGCCATGTAGGTCGGCGACAACGGGCGTAGATGCATTCATGAGGCATATCTCCAGACAGGAAAGAAGGAGCCGCGCCCGCCTTTCAAGGCGCGGCCCAGGGGAGGAGCATTCAGAAACGCGCAGACAGGTTCACGCCAAAGGTGCGCGGGCGCCCGGCAAAGCGAACCGTCGTGTCGGTGATGCGCGTGGCGTTGGACCAGTAATAGACATTGCCCAGATTTCGCACGAAGGCGCTGATCTTGTAGCGCTGGTCGGCGAAGGATAGCCCCGCCCGCAGATCGACCAGCGCATAATCCTCAATTGTCAACCCACCCTGCGCCGTCAGATCCGCCGATGGTGTCGCGCGGGCATTGCCCAGCACTGCCTTGGTATCGCTCTGGAAATTGAGGTTGGCACCGATAAAGGCGCCCACATCGTCGCTCAATGCCCAGTCATATTGGGCATCGGCCACGATCTGGAACTTTGGCGTGTACGGGAAGGCCGATCCACCAAAGTCGAGTTGGTTGCCATAGCTGTCATAGTTGACGAAACTGCCCTTGATCTTCGTGTCGAGATAGGTCGCGCCGATGCTGACGCGCAGCCCGTCGGTCGGCGCCAGATCGAGTTGCAGTTCCGCGCCCTGGACGCGCGATCTGGGGACGTTGACCAGCGCTTCCAGCGGCCCGAACACATCGGGATTGGCGATCACCCGCCCCTTCAACTGCTTGTCGCTATAGTCATAATAAAAGAGCGCGCCGTTGATCTGGGCCGTGTTTTGCAGGACGGTCAGCTTGGCCCCGATCTCATAGGCGGTCACGGATTCCTGCGTCACGGGGTTGAACTGGTTGGCGTCGCTGGCTGACAGCAGCGGGAAGCTGCCCGACTTGTAGCCCTTGCTGACCGAAGCATAGAGCAGCACGTCCTTGCTGGGTTTATAGTCGATGCCCGCACGCCAAGAGACATTATCCTCGTCCAGCGTGCGCTGCACTTCCCCGACCGTCAGGGTCGTTCCGTCGATCGTCACGCAGCCATCGGTCGGAATGTCGATCGCCGGCAGGCCCACCGTGCTGCGAATATAGTTGACCAGATTTTCGATGCCGAAGCCCAGCGCATTACCGCGATCGGCGGTGCAGCCGGCAAAGTTGATATCGGTCTTGGTATAGCGCACCCCGCCATGCAGGGTTATCGTCTCGCCGATATCATAGTCCAGATTGGCGAACACCGCCTTGTTCACGAACTTCTGCCGCGCATATTGGCTATAGACGAAGAATGGGATGCCAAGACCGGCATCGACGAAATTATAGGCCGATGTCGACTGGTCATAGGGGCCGGCATCATCCTGCTGATAGGTTTTTTCCCGCGCATAATTGGCGCCCAATATATAGGTCAGGCCGCCCGTGCGGCCCTGCAACCGCAATTCCTGCGACAGGGCCGTGATCTTGCCGGTGGTGTTGTAGAAATAGTCGCGCAGCGCCACGCCGTCCGGGTCGATATCCTGGTCATTATGATATTCCGACCAGCTGCTGATCGACGTCAGCGTCAAATCATCGGTCAAGTCGATGTCGCCCCGGAACGCCGCCTGATAGAACCAGTCGTCACGCTTCGGCTTCTGTTCCGGCGTCCAGTCTGCATCGCGATTGTTGCGCGGTGCGATGGGGTAGGTAGCGAGCGGCCCCAGCCGGGCCGGATTGCCCAGCGGCACCACTCCGATCAGTTGCGCCGCCTGCCCGTCGCTCTTGTCGATGAACCCGTTGAGGTTGAGCGAGAAACGCGCGCCGTCCGATGGTTCGAAATCGATCAGGATGCGACCAGTCGTGAAGTTACGGTCACCCAGCTTCTCGTCACGGGTATAGCTGCGCTGCCATGCCCCACCCTGTTCTGTGCGCAGCGCCACCCGCGCCGTCAACATGTCGCTGATCGGCCCGCTGACGAAACCGCCGGCCGACACCTGCCCGAATTGTCCACTCCGGCGTCCAGCCCGGCCTTGAAGGTCGATGTCGGCTTGGCCGCGATATAGTTGATCGCGCCACCGGTCGCGTTGGAGCCGAACAAGGTACCCTGCGGCCCCTTCAGCACCTCGACCCGTTCCAGATCGAGCGTCGCGCCGCGGGTCATGATCGAAAAGGGAATCGGCACCTGATCCTGATAGATGCTGACCGTCGGCTTGGCAGCCAGGCTGGTATCGTAGAAGCCGATGCCGCGCAGCGTGTAAACCGGCGTCGCAAAGGCGCTTTCCGTATAGTTGAATCCCGGCACGATCTTCACCAGATCGCTGACATTGGTTACGCCCTGATTGGCGAGCTTCTCGCCCGACGCGGCGGTGATGGACAGCGGCACGTCGTTGATCGCCTGTTCGCGCTTCTGCGCGGTGACGATGATGTCGCCCAGGCCTGCCGGCTGCACCTGCGGCGCGACATCCTCCTGCGCGCAAGCGGGCGATTGCAGCGCCACGGCCGAAACACTCGCAACCAGCAGGGCTATTGTCTTTTGCATGTCAGGCTCCTCCCATATTGCCCGGATATTCTACCCTTGGGCATTGTCCCGGCCCCGCCTGCGCGGTGTCCCGGCCTCTGAAAAATCAGGCTTTCTTGAAGCGGATCGGCAGCGCCTTGTAGCCGCCGACAAAGTTGGTCTCGACCAGTCGCGGATCGCCCGCCATCTCCACCGACGTGATATGCGGCAGCAGTTCCTCGAACAGGATGCGCATCTCCAGCTTGGCCAGATGCTGGCCCAGGCACATATGCGGGCCAAAGCCGAAGGCGATGTGCGGATTGGGCGATCGGGTGATGTCGAAGCGATCGGCATCGGCAAACACATCTTCGTCGCGATTGCCCGATGGGTAACAGATCATCAGCCGTTCCATCGCTCGGATATCCATGCCTCGTACCTGCGTGTCGGCGGTGGCGTTGCGCATGAAATGCTTGACCGGGCTGGTCCAGCGGATCGCTTCGTCCACCAGACCGGCGATCAGGGATGGATCGGCCTTCACCTTTACCCAGTTTTCAGGATGAACCATCATCCCATGCAGCCCGCCCGCCGTGGAAGATGACGTCGTGTCATGCCCGGCCGTAGCGATCGCCACATAATAGCCATTGGCCTCGTCACGCGGGATCGGCGCGCCGTTGATCCGCGAATTGGCGATCAGCGAAAGAAGATCGTCGGTCGGCTGCTCGCGGCGCCGGGCGCTTAGCTTGTCGAAATAGACGTAGAAATCCTCGATCGACGCCGCCCATTGTTTCGCGGCAACCACCGGGTCGGCCGCCATTTCCGGCCGTTGTTCCTCCGGATCATGAACACCGAAAAATTCCTGCGTCAGCTTCAGCATTTGCGGCTCATCTTCGGGCGGCACCCCGAACAGCGTCATGATGACCCGCAGCGGATAATGGAGCGCGAAATCGCGCACGAAGTCACATTCGCCGTCGAAGCTCAGCAGATTGTCGACCGACTGACGCGCCAGCACCCGGATCTGCTCCTCCAGCTTGCTGATCTTACCCGGCAGGAACCAGTTGGACGTCAGCGTGCGGTAGGACGCATGTTCGGGCGGGTCCATATAGGTCAGAGACGACAATATGCGCAGCGACCCGCCGTTGATGTCGCGGGTGAAAGCGTCGGACGCCTGATCGTTCAGCACCGGGTTATGATCGGCATTGTGGAACAGCTTGGCGTTGCGTTCCACTTCCCTGATGTCGGCATGCTTGGTGACGATCCAGAGCGGGTCATAGCCCGGCACCTGCGCGATCCCCAGTGGCATATGTTCACGCAGCCAGCGGAAGGCGCCATAGATGGTCGCATCGTCGATATAGCTCTTTGGCGCAATCACGATTCGCGCAATATCGTCGGGAATGATTGGACGCGTGTCTGCATCCAGCGAAGTCGCCATGAAACTACCCTCTCCTACTACGCAGTCCTTCGGACATTTACGTATTACGTATGCCTATTACGTAGTTGTGGACAAGGTCGGTCGTCAATCGTAAAAAGAAGTCGGATCATTTCACCGGATTATCGCGCAAAGCGGCGCTTTTGCGCGGATCATTGGCAGGAAATGGCCATCACGATCCCGGCTTTTGAATATCAAGGCCCAACTTGAATGAGAGGATGACGATGGAGATACAGGCAGCGGTCGCCCGGACGCCGGGCGGGGAATTCACCATCGAACAATTGGCGCTCGGCGACATGCGTCCCGACGAGATATTGGTGCGGGTCGTGGCGACAGGCCTGTGTCATACGGACATCATCGTACGCGACCAGTTGCTGCCGACGCCGCTGCCCGCCGTGCTGGGCCATGAAGGCGCAGGCATCGTGGAAGCCGTGGGCGCCGACGTTACCTCGGTGGCCCCAGGCGATCCTGTGGTCATGAGATTTGCCGCCTGCCGCGCCTGTCCCCAGTGCCTCAACGGTCAACCGGCCTATTGCGCCGATTTCGCTGCTCTCAATTTCGGTGGATGCCGTACCGACGGTTCGACCTGCCTCCATGACGAAACGGCGCCGGTCAGCAGCCATTTCTTCGGCCAGTCCTCCTTCGCGCGCCATGCCATCGTCGCTGCCCGCAATGTGGTGAAGGTGCCCGCCGGCGCACCACTGGAATTACTGGGGCCGCTGGGCTGCGGCATCATGACCGGCGCGGGCGCTGTGATGAAGGCGCTGAAGCTGAAGGCCGGGGAAGCGATCCTCGTCACCGGTGGCGGCCCCGTTGGGCTGAGCGCCGTCATGGCAGCCAGGGCGGTCGGTGCCGGCGCGATCTTCGTCGCGGATCCGCTCCAAAGCCGCCGCGCCAAAGCGATGGAACTGGGCGCCACCCATGTGATTGATGTGAACGCAGGCGACACGGCGGAGCAGTTGCGTGCCATCCGCCCCCAAGGCGTCGATTGCGTGCTGGACACATCGGGCGCGGTACCAGCGATCGAAGCCGGCGTGCGCGCGCTCGGACCATTGGGGCGGCTCGCCATGGTCGGCGTACCCCGGGCGCTGGATGCCACGATCAGCGTCAACATCCTGCACCTGCTCTCACTGGGTATCAGCATCTGCGGCGTGACGGAGGGCAATGCCGATCCGCAAAGCTTCCTCCCCGAACTCATCGCCCTCAATGCAAAAGGGCTGTTCCCGTTCGAGAAGTTGATGACCCGCTATCGGCTGGAAGATATCAACCAAGCCGTAGCCGACCAGCATGAAGGCCGCTGCGTCAAGGCCGTGCTGATGATGGATTGATGCCGCCCGCGGGGCGATCCGTTTCCTTGCCGGCGCGGATCGCCTCGACATGGCGGAAGAAGGCGCGCTGTCGCATCAGGCCGAAAAAGTCGAGCATCAGCGGCAACGCATGTTCAACCATGGTCGCAGCCTCATCCACGTCGATATGCCCTTCGACCCGCTCCATGAAGGTACTCGCTTCCCACCGCCCGACGAAATCCGCCGCTTCAGTGTAGAAGCCCAATATCTCAGGCGTATAGTCCAGCCGCTGGTCGAAGCCAGCCTTGCGCATATCGCCCCATATGCGCACGAGCTGCGCGCAGGTGATGCTCAATGCCTCCCCCTGGTCGGTGTCGATGATGGACAGGATGCCGATCTTCGACAGTGTCCGGGCGTCCTCCGCCGCATGGGGATAGCGATCCAGCAGCGACACGATCATGACCGGCGGGCCATCCACCCCGGCACGATGCGCCACCAGTTGCTCCAACTGGTCGAACGCGCTGGCCTCCACCCGGCCCTCGGTCCCTTCACCGCCGATGATCGCCTTGATCTGCGCCAACGTCAGCCGGTTCTCCCGCTGCAACCGCCGGATGGCCAGGATCGCCTGGACATGTTCCTCGCCATAATCGGCGACGGTCTTGCGCGGCCTCACGGGTTCGGGAATCAGTCCTTCGCGCAGATAGACGCGGATCGTCTCACGATGGACCCCGGTCCGCTCCTCCAGTTCGCGCATCTTCATCGCGTCGCTACAGCATGGCGAACCGGAAGGAGCAAGCCACTATGGTATCTATATACGCAAGGCGCGTCATTCCGCCGCGATAACGGCCCCATGCTCGGCCTCGAACATGGCGCTCAGCACGCGGCGGGCCTGATTGACCGCCCCATCGCTGGCGATGCCGACGAAACCGCGCTCCGGCTCGTCGTCGATGCGCTGCTGCTGCGCTTCCAGCGTTTCCTCATCTTCGGTGATGGTGTCGAAAAACTGGTCGAACAGCACGTCGGGCACACCGCTCTCCTTCGACGCAGTGGTACAGATGGTCCAGAGATAATGGCTGGTCGTCTCGGTTTCCGGGGTGATGAAATGATTGTTCGCCAGCATGAAGCCATTGTCGCGTTTGCCTTCATAAGCGCCGGTCCCCGCGTCGCAACCGCCGGCATTGACGCGACAGGTCATGCCGATGCCAGGGTTGAAGCGCACTTCCTGCCACCGGTCCACCCGCCCCTTGAAGCCGCCCGCATCGACATAGGATTTGGGCGGGATGCTGTTGGGCATCTTGCGCAGCAGCGTCACCTTGCGCCCGTCAAACTCTACTTTGGTGTCCGCCTCGTAATGCTGCTCGGGATTGCCGCCGATCGTGCGGGCATGAATGTAGGGGACGTGGGTCAGGTCCATGATATTGTCGATGATCAGTTGCCAATTGGCCTTCACCGGGAAATTATAGGGCCGCCACGTCCATTTGGGATCGTCATGTTCGGGATTGTCGATGATGGTCGACGGGTCGGCCAGAGCGGGTTCGCCCATCCATATCCAGATGAGATGATCCTTCTCCACCACAGGGTAATGGCGCACATTGGCGGCCGGCGGGATGCGGGTCTGATTGGGGATGCGGGTGCAAGCGCCGCGCTTGTCGAACTCGACACCATGATAGCAGCAGCGGATCACATCGCCATCGACATGACCGGCGGAGAGCGGCATGGCCCGATGGCTGCACCGATCCTCCAGCGCGGCGATCTCGCCCGCCTCGGTACGGAACAGGACGACGGGTTTGTTCAGATATTTGCGGCCGAGCGTCTTGCCCGGCGCGATATCGGCGGCGAAGGCAGCCACATACCAGGCATTATAGATGAACATCCGACTCTCCTTACCCTGGCCGATAGCGTTGCCGGCCTCCTGTGATGTTGCGCGCAGGCTATGCCGCCGGTCCCGCCCCTGCCAATCGCTATGCGATAATGCCATAAGATAAGCGGGATGAGCGATAAGATTAGCGGACCGAGCGCTTAACGAAGGTACAGGCCGCCATTCATGTCAAGCGTCGCCCCCACGAAGAAGCCGCCCCGGTCCGACGCCAGCAATGCCGCCGCCGCAGCGATCTCACCAACGGCCATGAAGCGGCCGACCGGCACCTCGCCCTCCACCCGCGCAATCTGTTCCGCCGACAGGCGCGCCTTGGCAGTATCGATCGGGCCGGGCGCAATGGCGTTCACGGTGACGCCAGTTCCGGCCAGATAGCGGGCGAAATATTTGGTCAGCATGATCGCCCCCGCCTTGGACGCCGCATAATGGGGCGACGCGACCGTGCCGCCATTCTGCCCGGCAAGCGAGGTGATGTTGACGATCCGGCCATAGCCCTGTTCGCGCATATGTTCGGAGAAAATCTGACAGCTCAGGAACACGCTGCGCATGTTGATCTGGACGATTGCGTCAAACTCTTCGGGCGTGATGTCCTGCGTCGGCGTGCGCTTGGCGAAACCGGCATTGTTGACGACGATGTCGACCTTGCCCCATTCCGCTATGATCCGGTCGCGCGCCGCCAGGAAATCAGCCTTCGACCGCACGTCGAGCGACAGGGCAAAAGCGCTTTCGCTGCTGCTATCCAGCGAGTCCGCTATCTGCTGCGCCACGGCCAGATCGACATCGCTCACCGCCACCTTGCCACCGCCGGCATGGATTTCGCGCGCGATCGCCTCCCCCACGCCGCGCCCGCCACCGGTGATGAGCGCCGTCCGCCCCGCAAACGAAAAGCTGCCGTTGGCGGGCAAATCAAACTGTTCGGCCATGATCCATCCTGATCTTGAAAAGAAAAAGGGGGAGGCTGCACCCTCCCCCTGCAACGCACGACCGCCTACGGCCTGATGGAGAGGGTCAGACCATAGGTACGCGGCGTATTGGTGAAGATCTTCCAATAGGTCGTTCCGTTGCCCGGCACCGCGAGGAAGGCGGTGATGTCGTCGGCATTGACGATCTGATAATTGTTGGTGAGGTTCTTTCCCCAGATGCCCAATGTCCAGCGGCCATCTGCGGACTCATAATTGAGCCGAGCGTTCAGCGTCCGTCCCTTGGTATCGTCATAGAGATTGTCGTAGAGCCGCAGCGTGTTGGCGTCATCGGTCGAAATGCGGCTGGAATAGTTGAAGTCGGCCTGCGGCGTCAGCTTCGCGCCATTGCCCATCGCCAGGTCATAGCTGGCCCCGATGGTGAAGCTGTCGCGCGGTGCGAACTTGGCCGGATTGCCCGAATAGTCGAGATTGACCAGCGGATCGCGCAAATCGGTATAGGTACCGATCAGATGCGTGTAATTGCCGGTCAGGCGCAGTCCGTCGATCGGCCGCAGCACGGATTCGACCTCCCATCCTTTCATCTTCAGCGTGCCGTTATAGGTATGCGCGATACCGCCAGCGCCGGAGAAATTCTGGAGATTCTTGGTCTTCTGCTTGAACAGCGCGACGTTGAAGTCGAGCATATTGTCGAACAGCCGGGTCTTGGCGCCGATTTCGTAATTCTGCGCCTTTTCCGGGTCCAGCGGAATGGTCGGGTCGCGATAGGCATTGTCGACAAAGCCGCCCGATTTGAAGCCCTTCGCCCAGGTCGCATAGAGGTTCACATTATCGATCGGCTCATATTTCACCGTCACGCGCGGGGTGAAGGCGTTCCAGGTCTTGCCGCCCGACGCCAGCACTTCGCCGGGGAAGCCGAAGCCGGGGATCGCACCCGCATCGGTGGTAGAGAAGGCATGATAGTCGATCTTCTTGCGATCGGACGTATAGCGGCCGCCCGCAACCAGAGAGAGTCGGTCGGTGACTTCGAACGTGCCTTCACCAAACACGGCCAGGCTGCGGACATTGCCGTCCTGCACGCGGGTGATGTTGGTGACGTCCGGGTTCCGGCGAACGGATGCGGGCACGGCCGATCCGGGCAGCGGACTGTAATAGAAGATGTTGGTCGTCGAGACATCGGCCGACAGATAATAGGCGCCTACGACATAGGAGAAGCGACCCGGTGCGGAGGCGAAGCGGACTTCCTGCGTGAAGCTGCGATTCTTCACCACCTGCCGGCGGTCGAACACCGGCACCTGCGTCGCGACCGGCACGTCGTCGTTAATCGCGTGGCTGTCATTCAGGCGATAGCCGGTGATCGCGGTCAAAGTACCGCCCAGCACGTCCAGGTCGCCGCGCAGATAACCGCCGCGCAGCCGCTGGCGATAGGGTGAGCGAGCAAAATCATTGTTGGTCCATTTGCCATCATCATAATCGCCGAAGGTCGCCGGGATGCGCTGCACGCCGCCGATGCCCAGGCCGATCGCGCCACCATTGCCTTGCGTATAGCTGTAGTCACCCGACAGGACGATCTTCAGCGTATCGGTCGGCTGGAACAGCAACTTGCCGCGCATCGCCACGCCATCGGTCTTGCCATAGCTGCCCTTCTGGTTGGGCGTGTCGATCAGGCCGTTGGACGTTTCCGTGCTGAACGCCGCGCGAAACGCCAGCTTGTCGTCCACCAGCACGCCGTTGACCATCCCCTCCGTCCGGACATACGCGCCATTGCCGGCCGTCACCTGGCCGAACCAGTCTTCCTTCATTTCGGGATTGTTGGTGATGACCGCGATCGCGCCACCCACCACGTTGCGGCCGAACAACGTGCCCTGCGGCCCGCGCAGCACTTCCACGCGCTGGATGTCGTAGAAATTGGCGTTTAGGTCATTGTTGAACACATAATAGACGTCGTCCATGAAATAGGCGACCGGCGTGTCCAGCGTCGCCGTGCGGAAGGTCGACACGTTGCCGCGGATCGCCACGATCGACAGCGACTTGTCCGATGTGTTGACGGTGATGCCCGGCATCTGCTGCGTCAGGGCGGTGGGGCTGAACACCTGCGTCTTGCGCAGATCCTCGCCACCGAAGGCCGCGATCGAGAATGGCACTTCGCGCACCGTCGATTCGCGGCGCTGTGCCGTTACGATAATGTCCCCGCTGACCGATTCCTGCGGCGCGGCGGCTTCCGCCTGCGCCATGGCCGGCGCGCTGACGCCGATCATCAAGGCGCCCAGAACAGCGCCGACGGCGGTGGAAGTTTGGATTTTGAACGGCATGAAAAGCGTCTCCCCTGGGGTGCGAGCGGCTTGCCTGCCGCCTTGGCAAGAGGGGTGAAGCAGCAAATTTCTTCGCCGCACAATAGCTTCGTCCCGATTTTTGAATGGTACGACCATATTCCGATTGGGGTCGCCGTCCGCCAGCGTCTAGCGAGGATATAGCAGATGCAACGATCGACGGCGGACAATGAGGGAGACTTCCCGACACTGGACCGACCGTTCAACAGGGTAGTGTAGGAAGAGCCTGAGCCATGCAGTCCAGTGATAGCGCAGACCTGACCAAAGTTGGTCCCGGAACCGTGATGGGCAATTTCATGCGGCAATATTGGTTGCCCGCCTGCCTGTCGTCCGAAGTGAAGAGCGATGGCGATCCGGTCCGCCTGATGATCCTGTGCGAAAAGCTGATCGCGTTCCGCGATAGCTCCGGTCGGGTTGGCATCATGGATCATCGTTGCCCGCACCGCTGCGCGTCGCTGTTCATCGGCCGCAACGAGGAAAACGGCATCCGCTGCGTCTATCATGGCTGGAAGTTCGACGTGGACGGCAAGTGCGTCGACATGCCCTCCGTCCCTGCCCGCATGGACTTCAAGGAAAAGGTCCATGCCAAGGCGTACAAGACCCATGAAGCCAACGGCCTGATCTGGGTCTATATGGGGCAGAACCAGACGAACCCGCCGCCGCTGCCAGCGATCGAGGCGACGATGCACCCGGACGCGGAAATCTGGTGCCTGCAACGCGATTGCAACTGGCTTCAGGCGCTGGAGGGCGACATCGATACCAGCCATGTCGGCTTCCTGCATGTCGGCGGGATCGAGGCGGACGATCTGGAACCCGACCATCCGATGCGCCCGACCGTGCTGGACCGCGCGCCCGAATATGAAGTCGCCCAGTCCGACTGGGGCGTCATGTATGGCGGCTATCGCCCCAATGACGATGGCCAAATGAGTTGGCGCGTCGCCCATTATATGTTCCCGATGTGGACGCAGACGCCCAACAACCGCTTCGCCACCCGCGCCATCGCCCGCGCATGGGTGCCGATGGACGACGAACATTCGATGCTGTTCGACATCACCTGCGGCGTGGATGCGGGCAATCCGGCCTATAATTCCACGCTGAAGGACGGCACGCCGCTGTTTGACCAGATCAGCTATGCGCCCAACACGACCGACTGGTTTGGCCGCTGGCGATCGACCGACAACGAAGCCAATGACTGGGCCATCGACCGGGAATCGCAGCGTAACGGCCATCAGTTCACCGGCATCCCCAACATCACGATGCAGGACCAAGCCGTCACCGAAAGCATGGGTCCGATCACTGACCATAATTTTGAGAACCTGGCTCCGACTGACCAGATGATCGCCCGCGTCCGCCGCCGCGTGCTGCTGGCCGCCCGCGCCTTCGCCAACAAGGGCGTGGTGCCGCCGGGTATCGAAAATCCGGACGTCTTCTATCGGGCGCGTGCAGGCTCCTTCCTGCACGATCCCAGCGACAGCCTGCAAAATGCCTATGAAGCGGCCTTGGCAAAGGCAGTACGCTGGCCCGACAAGGTGGAAGCAGCGGAATAAGCCAAACCGGCGGTCGGCACGATCCATGTACCGGACCGCCCCAAACGAAGGGACATAAGGTGACGAGACGCATTGCGATCCGCACCGGGCGCCGATCCATCGCGCACCGGCCGGATCAAGAGACGCATCGCGCCGAAGGGAGAGTGTGATGCAGGTACGTATCCGGACCATCCGTTGGGAAGCGGAAGGGATCAACAGCTATATATTGGAGCCGGTCGGCGGCGGCATGATGCCTGCGTTCGAACCGGGCGCCCATGTCGATCTCCAGCTCGAAAAGGGTCTGGCGCGCAGCTATTCGCTGGTCAACGATCCCGCCATTCGCGGCTATTATGAAATCGCCGTCCATCATGCCATCGACGGTCGCGGCGGATCGCGCC
Source organism: Sphingobium sp. (assembly GCF_035511395.1). Taxonomy (GTDB): domain Bacteria; phylum Pseudomonadota; class Alphaproteobacteria; order Sphingomonadales; family Sphingomonadaceae; genus Sphingobium. The sequence goes on along the minus strand of NZ_DATKFP010000252.1, from coordinate 9,536 downwards.
ACATTCACGAGAAATGGCGCGTCGGCCAGATCGTGGAAATGTCGGAGCCGAAGAATAATTTTCCCATGGTCGAGGATGCCAGCCACACGGTGCTGGTCGCCGGCGGTATCGGCATCACCCCCATGCTGCCGATGATCGCGCGGCTGGAGAAACTCGGCCGCAGTTGGGAACTCCATTATGTCGCCGCCACCCCGGATCGCGCCGCCTATGTCGACCGGGTCGAGGCATATGACCGTGTCGAAATCGCTTATGACGGCCTGCCCGGTGGCCAGCGGCTCGACCTGAAAAGCATCTGCGCTCGCGCCCCGGTTGACGCGCATCTCTATTGCTGCGGCCCGACCGGCATGCTGGACGCTTTCGTCGCGACCAATGCCGACCGACCCAAGGGCCACGCCCATATCGAATATTTCTCCGCCGAAACGGAGTTGGCGACCGAAGGCGGATATACGCTCGAACTGGCCAGGACCGGCAAGACCATCGCCGTCGACGAAGGCGAAACGATGCTGGACGCGCTGCTGATGGCGGGCGTCGATATCGGCTTCGCCTGTTCGGAGGGGATCTGCGGCACCTGCCAGGTCAAGGTGCTGGATGGCGTGCCCGACCATCGCGACCATTTCCTGACCGATGAGGAAAAGGCTGCGAACAAGCTGATCATGGTCTGCTGCTCCGGCGCCAAAACCGCCAATCTGGTGCTGGACATATAAGGGCAAGCGCGCAGCCCATGGGTAGTGGGCAGCGAAGACGGATAACGGGGCAAAAGCCCATTGAGGAGAAGCCGTTTGGCAGGGATCGCGTTGGAGCCGGAAGGCAAGGGCATGCTGGACGCATTGCCCCTGTCCTCCTTTCAGGTCTGGGCCGTGCTGATGATTGCCGCGACCGTTGTTCTGGACGGTCTGGACAATCAGATGCTGGGACTTGCCGCCCCGTCCCTGCTGAAGGAATGGAATATCAGCCGCGATGCGTTGGGATTCGTCTTTGCGCTGGGATTCGTCGGCATGGGCGTAGGCACGCTGACGTCCGGCTTCATCGGTGATCGGTTCGGCCGCCGCGGCGCGCTGCTGATAGGCGTCGCCATCTTCGGCGTGGCGACCCTCGCCACCGGCTTTTCTGTCGAACTCTGGCATGTCGCCGTGCTCAAGACGCTGGCCGGCATCGGCCTTGGCGGCGTACCCGGCACGGCCAGCGCCATGATCGCGGAATTCACCCCCGCGCGCTGGCGCAGCGTAGCCGTTACCTTCGGCGTCGTCTGCGTGTCGATCGGCGGGATATTGGGCGGGGTCGCGGCGGCGGCGATCCTGCCGGTGCTGGGCTGGCGCTGGCTCTTCTATCTGGGCGGCCTGCTCACCATGGCGTTCGTCACACTACTCTGGTTCATACTACCGGAATCGCCCCGTTATCTCGCCGAACGACCCGATCGCCGGGCGGAACTGGACGCAATCCTGCGCCGCATCGCCCATCCGGATCCGGGCTCGGTCCAACCGGCGGAGAAGGTAAACGGAAAAACGCCTTACGTCCCCTTCAGCACCCTGCTGAACGGCGCGCTGCTGCGGGACAGTCTGGCACTCAGCCTCGCCATGTTCTCAGGCATGTTCATGATCTACCTCATGTTCAACTGGGCGCCGACCATGCTCTTCAGCGCGGGTTTCGGCCTCCAAACCGCCAGCCTTGGCCTCACCAGCTTCAACCTGGGCGGCACGATCGGCGCCATGTTCGCAAGCCTCGCCATCATCCGCTTCGGATCGCGCCCCACGCTGATCCTGATGGCCGTCACCGGCGCAGGCGTTTGCGCATTACTGGCGCTCCTCCCCATCGACGGCGGCCGCAACGAACCGGCGGTGCTTGCCGCGCTGGGCGCACTCGGCCTGTTCGCCAGCGCCGCGCAGTCGGCCATGTTCGCCGTCGGCGCCCATGCCTTCCCCACCGCCGTGCGCGCCCGTGGCCTTGGTCTGATGGGTGCAGCCGGCCGCGCCGGCGCGATCGTCAGCGCGGTTGCCGGCGCCACCCTGATCGGCGGCGGCAATATGGGCTTCTTCGGCGTATTGGCCGCCCTGATGTTGGTCAACGCACTCGGTTTCATCGCCGTGCGGGGTCATGTCCCCCGCCTCGGCCGACAGGATGCACGCGCATGAGCGACTATGACTATATCGTGATCGGTTCCGGTTCAGCGGGCAGCCTGATGGCCAACCGCCTGTCCGCCGACCCGGCCAACCGCGTCGCCCTGATCGAGGCGGGACCGTCCGACCGCAAATGGCCGGTCAACATCAAGACCGCCATGCCGGTCGGCAATATCTTCCTGCTGCCGCACGAAAAATATAACTGGAAACAGTCGCTGGCCGGCAACGAAGCCGTGAACCATCGCCAGATCAACTTTCCGCGCGGGAAGCTGTTGGGCGGATGCAGCGCCATCAATGGCGGCGTCTATATTCGCGGACAGAAGGCGGATTATGATGCCTGGGCCGAAGCGGGGAACAGCGGCTGGTCCCATGTCGACGTGCTACCCGCCTTCAAGGCGGTAGAAAATTACCACGGCCCCGACAGGGACTGGCACGGCAAGGGCGGCGAGTTGGACGTCGAAAAGCCGCGTAGCTGGAACCCGATCGCTACCGCGATCGTGGATGCCGCCGCGCAGGCCGGCCATCGCCGCAACAATGATTTCGCCGGCGACCGGCAGGACGGCTTCGGCCGCTACGACCTCAACCAACGGAACGGCACCCGCCTGTCCAGCGCTCGCGCCTTCCTCCACCCTGCGCTCCATCGCGAAAATCTCAGCGTCCTGGCCGAAACCATGGTCCGCCGCATCCTCTTCGATCGCGGCCGCGCCAGCGGCATAGAGGTCGAGAAGGACGGCATCCGCCGCATCCTCACTGCACGGCGCGAAATCATCTTGTGCGCAGGCGCGACCAACTCGCCCCAACTGCTCATGCTGTCGGGCATCGGCCCGCAGGACCATCTGCGCGAGATGGAAATCGGCCTCGTCCATCACCTACCCGGCGTCGGCCAGCATTTGCAGGACCATCCAACCGTCCATGTCGCGATGGAAAATCCGTCGGCGCAATCCTACGCCATCTCGCCCAAGGCGCTGCCTCGCATCCTCGCCAGCCCTTTCCGCTATCTCGTCAATCGCACCGGCATGCTGGCATCCAATGTCGCCGAATGCGGCGGCTTCCTCTGCACCGACGGCAGCGGCCGGCCGGACATCCAGATCACCTTCCTTGTCGGATTGAAGATCGACGCCCGCTCGGTCCCGCGCCGCCACGGCTATATGGCGCTGATCCAGTTGCTCCGCCCGAAAAGCGCCGGCGCCGTCCGCCTGGCGAGCAACCGGCCGGAGGACAAGCCGGTCATCGATCCGAATTTCTTCGCCGACCCCTATGACATGAGAACACTGATCGCCGGTTTCCGCGAGACCCGCCGCATCTTCACCCAGCCGGCGCTGGCCGAAATGACCGGCGCCGAAATCGAACCCGGCGCCCAGCATCAGAGCGACGGGGACATCGAAACCGCGCTGCGCAAGATCGTCAACACTGCCTACCACCCGACCGGCACCTGCAAGATGGGGCCGGACGGCGATCCCATGGCCGTGGTGGACAGCCGGTTGAGGGTGCGCGGCGTCACCGGCCTGCGCGTCGTCGACGCTTCGGTCATGCCGGAAATCATCAGCGGGAACACCAGCGCCCCCACCATGATGATCGCCGAGCGCGCCGCCCACTTCATCCTCGAAGACGCCCTTCGATCCAATATCGCTGCCTGATCCCGGCCCGGAGAGACATATGACCATCACCACCATCCCGCCCCGCCCCGCTCTGCTCGACCGGCTTGAACAGGACATGCTGATCGGCGGCCATCGCGTCCCTGCTTTGTCGGGCCAGCGGTTCGAAACCCGCAACCCTGCTACCGGCGAATTGTTGGCGCTGGTGGCGCAGGGCGGTGCGGAGGATGTCGACCGCGCGGTCAAGGCTGCCCGCGCCGCCCTCGCCGGCCCATGGGGCCGCATGAAGGGCGCCGAACGGCAGCGCATCATGCTGCGCCTCGCCGATCTGGTGGAGGCTCATTATGAGGAACTGGCGATGCTCGACACGCTGGACCTCGGCGCGCCCTACAGCCGCACTATCCTTGGCAAGGCGCGCGCCGGCAGTCTGCTGCGCTATTATGCCGGTCAGGCGACGCTGATCGCCGGTGAAACATTGGACAATAGCGCGCCCGGCGATGTCCTGTCCCACACGATCAAGGAACCGATCGGCGTCGTCGCCGCCATCAACCCCTGGAACGGCCCGATCGGCATGTCGGTGTGGAAGGCCGGCCCGGTTCTCGCCAGCGGCTGCACTCTCGTCATGAAGCCCGCCGAACAGACCCCGCTCTCCGCCTTGCGCTTCGGCGAGCTTTGTCTGGAGGCCGGCGTGCCTGAAGGCGTCATCAACATCCTCACTGGCATGGGCGATGCGGGCGCGGCCCTTTCCGCCCATCCCGGCGTCGACAAGATCGCCTTCACCGGATCGACCGGCGTGGGCGAAAAGATCCTGCGCGCCGCCGCCCCCACCATGAAGCGGGTCACGGTCGAACTGGGCGGCAAATCCCCAAATATCGTCTTCGCCGACGCGGACCTGGACAAGGCAGTGCCCGCCGCCGCCATGGCCGTCTTCGCCAATTCAGGTCAAATCTGCTCCGCCGGAACCCGCCTCTTCGTTCAGTCCTCGATCCGCACCGAGTTCATGGAACGACTTGCCGCCTTCACGAAAACGATCAAGGTCGGCGACCCGCTGAACCCGGAAACCCAGATCGGACCGGTCGTTTCCGCGCTTCAGATGGACAAGATATTGGGCTTCATGGACGGTGCCGTGGCTGAAGGCGCCAGCGCGCTGGCCGGCGGCGGCCGCCTGTCGGGGGCGGGCTATGATGACGGCTACTTCCTCGCCCCCACCATCTTCGACAACGTAACCGACGACATGACCATCGCACGGGAAGAGATTTTCGGCCCGGTCCTGTCCACTTTCTCTTTCGAGACGATCGAGGAAGTGCTGGAGCGCGCCAACGCTACGCCCTTCGGCCTTGGCAGCGGCGTGTGGACCCGCGACCTCGCCACCGCGCACCGCATGGCGCGCGGGATCAAGGCGGGATCGGTCTGGGTCAATTGCTATCAGATGCTCGATCCCGGCGTCCCCTTCGGCGGCTATGGCTTGAGCGGCTTCGGCCGAGAGTCCGGCCCGCACCATATCGAGGATTATCTGGAAACCAAGGCCGTGTGGATCAAGCTGGATTGAGAGTAAGGCAGGATATCGCGCTCAGATTTTATCCAGCCGTCCCTCATCATCAATCAGCGTCAGTCTGTACGGGGCGCTATTGCTCCACGTCCAGAGTATGAGGTTCATATCATCGTCAGTGGCACCGCGCGCAAAGCTGCGAACCAGCAGTCCATCAAAGCCATTGGCAATCAGGGTTTCGGCAAAAATCTGGGTGCGCGCCTTTCCGGCCGCCTTCATCTGATCGCGCCACGTCGGATCGGCCAGAGCGGCCGGGGTAATGCCGAACCGTTTGAGTGCGCCAGGATCGCGACCATCGAAGACGGATTCGATATCCGCCTCATAGCATATAATCGTCGTGGGTTGCAGATCGCCGACCTGATTGGCTTCGCGGATGGCGGTGTGGAGGGATGTAGCGCAATAGAGAGCGGCCATGCCTTTCGGGTTGAACCGGCCGCCATGCAATTGAGAGCCCCGCCCCGAAACGGGCTCACGCGCGTAGACGGGGTTCAGCGCCCGGTAAAGTTTGCCCCGATAGCGCATGAAGCTCTCAGGCGTAGACCCCCGCATCGACGGCGTCGATATAGTCCAGCACGTCGCTCGCCCGGCCCTCCTGCACAAGCTGCATCGCGGTCCGGCCGGAAAATCCCGCCAGAGGCTCCGCCCTGTACCAGGCATAGGCGATAAGCGCGGAACCGAAACGGGGGCTGGTCTTCGTGATGATCTCGACCATTTCCCTCAAGCGGCGTTGGGTCTTGTCGGAACGCAGCCGCTCCTTGCGCTGCACCGCGTCACGACCAAGGCCAGCCGACCGCGCCACTTCCTCGCTGGTCGTGCGAAATGCCGCCGCAATCTTGATCGGCGCAAACAGCCCATGATCAGCATAGTCCAGCAGGCTCATATCATTTCCCACCACAATCATACTGACGCAATATAGCGTCAAAATTATCGGCATTCAAGGAGCAGGTAGTGGGAGCCATTTCCTAAACCCACCCCTCCCCGCGCAATCCCACGACCGCCGCCTCTTCCACCCGTCGCGTCGCTGCATCCTTCACCAGATCCAGAAACCGCCGCTGAATCGCGGTCGGGCGCCAGCTTCTGCGCGTCGTGATGCCGACCAGACGGCGACTGGTTTCCAAAGGCGGGCCGATCTGGGTCAGCAAGCCGCTGCGAATCTGCAATGCCACCTGATCGGGCGACAGCAGGGTCAGGAAATGCCCCTCGGTCAGCAACCGGCCGATGATCATCACCGATCCGCATTCGATCGGCGTCGGCGGCTGCGGCTGATCGGCGAAGAGTTGCTGCCATTGTTCACGCAGCGGCGAGTTCGCTGGCGCGACGATCCAGGGATAGGCCGCCAGTTGCGCCATGGACGGCGTGGCCACCTGCGCCAGCGGATGGCCGCTGCCCGCAGCGATGACCAGCCGGTCCTCTACTAGCGGCATCTGGTAAAGGTCGGCAATCTCATAGGGCCTCAGCGCGCCGACGATCATGTCGATCACCCCATCGCGCAGCGGCTCGACCAGTTCGCGCCAACTCCCCTCCAGCACCTTGAATGCCGCGCGCGGCTCCTCGCGCGTTAGCCGGCCCATCGCCGCCGGCACCAGATAGGGCCGCGACAACGGCAGCGCCCCGAACGAGATCAACTCACTGCCGCTGCCACTGTCCAGCCCCAGGTCCGCGATCGCCGCCGAAATCTCCGCCACCGCCAGTCGAGTGCCGCGCGCCAGCCGCTTGCCCGCCGGGTTGAGCCACACAACCCGCCCTCGCCGCTCGACCAGCTTGCCGCCGATCATCTGCTCCAGATCGCCGACCGCCCGATGAACTGCCGTCTGCGACAGACCGGTACCCTGTGCGGCGGAAGCAAAGCTGCCCGCCTCCGCCAGCGCTAGAAAGGCGCGCAGCTGAGTCATCGTCATCAGACGTTCGGGGTGCAGGAACACTGCCGACAGCCCCTTGGCCCCCGCCGACAGATGCTCCAGCGCCGCCTGCGCACGCTCGATCACGATCTCCCCCATGGGGGTCGCGATCATGCCGCCTGATCGCCGCTCGAACAGCGTGTATCCGAACTGTCGCTCCAGCTTGGCGAGGCCCTGAGTCAGCGCCGGTTGCGACAGGCTGACCGCATCGGCCGCAGCAGTGATGCCGCCATGCTCCCGGATCGCGAGCAGGGCACGCAGGTGCCGCAGATTGAGGTCGAACGGATCAGTGGACATGCTGGCCTTATCCTAATGCCTCCCGACAGGAACGCCAGCGGGATCAAAAATTTGAATGGACTGACCATTTGCCAAATGGTAGGACCATTAGCAGCGAAAAGCGATTCAACCGTCCAACTCGTTGTTTCATTCATCAAGGAGGGGAAGCCCCGTGGATTTCGAACTGCCCGACGATATCAAGGAATTCTGCGACGTTACGCGCACCATTGTGCGCGACCTGTTGCCCCATGAAGTCGAATTTCAGGAAACGGGCGTCATTCCGCCGATCGTCCGGCAGACGCTGGTCGACAATGGCTATTTCGGTATGGCCTTGCCCGAAGCCTATGGCGGCCTCGGCCTCGGCGCATTGGCGCAGGCAGCGGTGCAGATCGAACTCGCTCGCCTCCCTCCCCAATTCTGGACCGAATTGCGCCCGCTGATGGGACCGGGCGCGAAGAACATCATCTATCATGCCAGCGAGGAACAGCGCGCCGCCCTCCTCCCCGGCATGGCATCGGGCGAGATCCCGATCGCCTTCGCCTTGACCGAACCCAATAGCGGGTCCGATCCCGGCTCGATGCGCACCACCGCTGTCCGGAACGCCGACGGCTGGCGCATCAATGGCAGCAAGACCTTCATTTCCAATGGGAAGAAGGCCAAATATGTGATCGTCTATGCCTATACGGACAAGGCTGCGGGCGCCCGCAACGGCATCTCCGCCTTCCTGATGCCGGCCGACACGCCCGGCTTCTCGGTCACTGGCACGATCGAACTGATGGGCACCGCGTCGCCCGGCGTCTTCGAACTCAGCTTCGATGAATGCCAGGTACCGGCTGACGCGCTGCTGGGCGAAGAGGGCCAGGGTTTCCGCTACGCGCTCGAAGGCCTCAATGAAGGCCGCATCAATGTCGGCGCGACGGCAGTCGGCATGGGCGAATATGCGCTGGAACTGGCGATCGAGGAATCGAAGGTGCGCCCGGCCTTTGGCGGCGTCATCTCAGAATTTCAGGCGATCCGACATTATCTGGCCAATATGGCGACCGACATGCGCGCCGCGCGCCTGATGTTGCTCGACGCCGCCTGGCGCTATGACCAGGGCGACAAGAGCCGCGACCTCGCCGCCATGGCCAAGCTGTTCGCAACCGAAGCGGGCAGCCGCACCGTCGACACGGCCGTGCAGATCTTCGGCGGCAACGGCTATTGTCGTGGCTTTGCGGTAGAGCGGATGTATCGCGACATCCGCATCACCCGGATTTACGAAGGCTCCTCTGAAATCCAGCGCAACACCATCGCGCGCGAACTTCTACGGTAATCGATATGGGGGAAGGGAAGCCCCTTCCCCCTTCCGACATCAGATCAATTGCCCCGCAGTTCGCAGATCAGCGACCCTATCATCGGACAATCCCAATTCCTCGCGCAGCAATGATGCGCCATGTTCGCCCAGTTCCGCCACCAGATCGCGCGGCTGCGCCCGCGATGCGCTCATGCTGAAGGGCGGATTGGGTACGGCATAGGGGCCGGCCCTGTCATGGATGGTCGTCCACGCTTCGCGCGCCGCGAGTTGTGGATCGTCCAGCACCTCCGCCATCTCCCGATAGCGCGCGCACGGCACGCCATGGTGGGAAAGTATCGCCTCCGCTTCGGCGGATGTCCGCTCAACAGTCCATTGCTCGGTCAGCCCCAGCAATGTCGCCCAATTCGCGTTGCGATCGGTATTGGTGCGAAAGCGGGGATCGTCGCGCCATTCGGGATGGCCGACCGCGTCAGTCAGTTGTTCGAAATTGCGCGGGCTGGTTGGCGCCACCATGATGAATCCGTCGCTGGTGCGCAGCGGCGAATAGAGCGGCCGCCGCGTACCACCAGGAAATTGCGCCTCCTGCGCCTCGAACACCAGCATGCCCACCATCGCCTCCAACATCGACAGGTCGATATGCTGGCCCTTACCGGTCTTTTCCCGCTGGTAGAGCGCCGCCAGCGTGCTGAAGTCAACCTCCACGTCAAGGGCAAGGACATCTTCGTCGAGACCGCTCACGAAGATCTCTACGCCGCCATTGACCAGTTGATGGACAAGCTCGACCGCCAGGTCTGCCGCCACAAGGATCGC
>NZ_DATKFP010000251.1:0-8342 GCF_035511395.1 Sphingobium sp. | reverse complement strand
TCAGCGACGCGTCGGCGATCCGCAGCCCGTCGCCGCCATGGAGCCTGCCCCAGCTGTCGGTCGCGCAGAGCGACATATTCTCCCCCATCGGGCAGGAGGCGAAGACATGGACCGATGTCAGCAGCGCGGATGTCCATGGCTGCGCGGGCAGGGCGTCAATCTCGTTGGCGGACCGCAGCATCGGAAAGCCCCGGATGCAGGGCTGCACCGCTTCGGCTCCGGCGGAGAAGAGCGCCCGCATCAGATGCTTCAGCCCGTCATAAAGCTGGTCCAGTTCCTGATCCTCATGCCGGATCGATACGAGCGGATCCTGCATTGCCGGCAGGTTGCGCACTCTGGCATGTCCGGTGCCGTTCTGGACATAATAGAGACCCATCCTGGCCGCGTCGGAGCAGATCCGCGCGCGCATCTGCGGATTGCCCGCCAGCGCGAGCGCCAGCAGCGCCGGTGAACTGATGGAGCAACCGATGCCGAAGCGCGGCTCGAACATCTTGATCTGATGCACCGGGTCGGGATCGCCCGGCTGGTTGACCGGCACGTCGAACAGGGCGACGGCCTTCATCATCGGGTGGAATCTCAGGCTGTTGCCGATATTATGTCGGAAGCCCGATCGACGCAGCAGGGCCGGCGTCTGGACCGCTCCGCATGCGACGAACAGGGCATCGGCCTCGATCGTCAGTTCTGCCGCGCCATGCCGGGCCGCTACTTCCCATTTGCCGCCGAGGCGTCGAATCCGCGCCGCGCGGCAATCCGCGATCAGCCGGCCGCCGGCCTGCCGAAAGCGGGGGACGAACGTCTCGCTCATCGACTGTTTGCGCCCCGTGCCATAATCGTAGAGACGTGGCGCGGCGATCGCATCCCAGCCAAGGCGCGCGGCGCCATCGCCCAGCCGTTGTGACAGGTCGGGCGGTGTGCCGGGCAGATGGGCGATGCGGGCGGTCTGTTCGCAGGCGTCGAAATGCGGGGCGAGCGTATCCGGCGTCAGTTGATCGACGCGGTGAGTGCGGCTCCATTGTTCCAGCACATAGGCAGGCGTGCGGTGATAGAGGCCGCGATTGACCTCGCTCCCGCCACCGACGCAGCGCCCTTCGACGAAGCTGACCGACGGCTTGCCGAAGGCCATGGCGATGCCGGCATTGCGATATTTGCTCAATATCTCGTCGCCGGAGAAATGCGCGTTCGCCTCCAGCGGCAGGTCCGGCCCATCCTCGATCAGCAGAGTGGCATGGCCGGCCTCGGCGCAGAGGCTCGCCGTGACGGCGCCGCCCGGTCCCGAACCGATTACAGCCACATCGGTCCGCAGCCGGTCAGTCATGCGGCCCTTCGCGCGACCAGAGGCCGAAGATGATGAGGCTGGCGAAGAAGGTCGTGAGCATCCGCGCCGGTCCGATGGGTGAGTCGCCCCACGCGTCGAACTGTCGCAGCCGCAATTCGACCGGCAGCCGATGGAAGGGGCGGCCACGCCGGATCGCGGGCCATGCGTCGAAGAACAGGGTGGCGGCGCGCAGGGGCGGGCGCAGATAGGCGGGCATGCCCCGGAAGCTTGCCAGCACGAAGTCCGTTGCGGCTTCTGGCGATCCCGTTGCGCCTTTTTCCCGATGCGCGATCGCCTCCGCCATGGCATGGACGGTCGCGGCGAAGTCAGGCCACATGGCGAAAGATCGGCTCGTCGAAATGGCGGAAATCCCTCCCCCGGATGAGCGCGCGTACGCCGGCCCGGCGTGCGGCCTCACCATCGCGGTCGTCGCGATCGCCGATCATCAGCGTGCGGGCGGGCGCCACATGGGCGCGCTCCATCAGCAGCTTCAGGCCGGATGGGTCGGGCTTCAGCCGTCCGACATCATTGGCCCCCACCATCAGTTTCGCCGAAAGACCGAGCGCTGCCAGCTTTGCCGACGGCGGATAGTCGGAATAGATCGCCACCACATGACGCCGGGCCAGCCGCTCGAACAGATGGTCTATCCCCGTGGCCCGGCAGCGGCGCAAAAGGGGAAGCGGGCGATGCTCAATCCAGTCGGCGACCAGCGCACGCACCTGCTCGGGGGCATGGCCGGGCAGGCGATATTGTGCCGTGTCGAAATCCTCCATCATGGTGTCGGCCAGAGTCTCCCGGTGCCGGCGGAAGGCGGACAGGGTGCGGATCGCGCCAAGGCTGCGGCTGCGGATCGCGTCGCGCACCAGCGCCGCCATCATGCGACGCTGGAGGCGCGGCTGGTCGTAGAGCGTGCCATCCATGTCGAACACGACCAGATCGAATGCGTCCCACATCAGCGGATCCGTCATGGCCGCACATGGACGTAGGACGGAGCCGACAGATCGTTGAGGAAGGGCATATCGATGAAGGTCAGGACCGTCAGCGCCACCGCCACGCTCAGGGAAGCGAGCATCAGCCGCCGCGACCGGAACAGCCGCTCCGGCCGCGAGGCGACCGATCCATGTAGCATGGCCAACCAGAAATAGCTGGCGAACAGGATCGCGATGAAAGGCAGGGCGAAGATATATTCCTGCCGGTATTTGATCAGGAAGACGGCCAGGAAGAAGGCCGACAGCATGGCGTAGAGCAGGCAGGACACCGCCAGATATTCGGCATTGTAGCGGCTGAAGGAGCGGCGATAGCGGGGCAGCAGGTCGGCGCCGCCATCGGCGGTGATGTCGCGATATTCGGCCAGCCGCTTGGCCGCCATCAGGAAGCCGCCACCCATCCAGTAGGCGAACAGCAGGCTGCTGGGCGGCATGGTGGTCGGATCGACCATGGTCCAGCCGAGCATCAGGCGGATCGGGTTGTTGATGCTTTCGCTCAACACGTCCAGATAGACACGGTCCTTGGTCCGGATCGGCGCGACATTGTAGATCAGGCCCGACAGCACGAAGGCGGCAGCGGTGAAGGCGAACAGCGCCCCAAGCTGCATCGCCAGCCCCAGCCCCAGCACGACGAGCAGCATATATTCGGTGTAGACGATCGCCGGCGACAGGTTGCGATGCACGGCGGTCCGCGACGATTTGAGCGGATGGAAGGCATCGAATTCGCGATCCAGCCATTCGTTTATCACATAATTGGCCGATGCGATCGCGACCGCGCTCAACAATCCCATCAGGATGGTGAGCGGCACCGTCTGGGTGGCCGGATGGCGCAGCACATGGGCTAGGATGATGCCCGGCAGGATGAACACATGCTTGGTCATGTGGTCGAGCCGGGCGATCGCGATATAATCGCGCAGCCTGCCGCGTGGATTGCGTGTCGCCGGCATGTCGGCCGTACCCTGATGCCTCATGGCTTTACCTCCCCGACTTGTTTGGTGCGCGCGGCATAGATGCTGCCGTCGGCCAGCTTTACGATGCGAACCAGATCCAGTTCACGGGCCAGTTCCTTTTCGGACCCCATATAGAAGCGCCAGTCGACCCCGTTCAGGAACACGACATAGGCATTGCCCCGGCTCAGGGCCGCCCGCGCCGCCGCAAGCTGGGCGGCATAGGGGAAGGCTGGATCGTCACGCCCGGTGCGCAGCTCGAACGGCTCCGGGAGTCCCAGCGACCGCCGGCGCAGCAGATAGCCGATGATGTCGGCGCCGTTGCTGTAAAGGACCGCATCCCTGGGCAGGCGGCCGACGGCGGCGACGGTGGGGGACGTGACCCATTGGCGGGAGGCGTAGCCGACGCCGTCCATATAGGCTTCATGGGTGCGGTCTGCGGTTCTGATGCCATGGCTCAGCAGCATCGCGACGCCAAGGGCCGTCAGCGCATGACGCACCAGCCGGGTCGGCCCGGTGGCATCCCGGAACCAGGCGAGGGCGATCGTCACCGCCATAATGCTGGTGCCGTAGACCGGATAGGCATAGCGGCCGTTCAGATGCAGGTTGGCTTCGATCGAGGTCGCCAGCACCATGAAGAGCAGATAGGCGAAGAAGAAGAAGGTGAGCGGCACGGCGAGAAGGTCGAGTGTGCCCGGTCCGTCGACCCGCGCCTTGACCGCCTGCCAGCCCTGCCGGGCGAGCAGCCAGAGGCTCGCCGCGAACACCGCGAGAAACAGGGCGCCGCGGATCGCAAAGGGCACACCATTGGGCAGGATCCAGATCGTCAGCGCGTTGAAGCTCGCCAGCCATTCGCTGCCCGCCATATTGCCATATAATTCCAGTGGCCGCCCGGTAGAGCGACCCATTATTTCCTCGCTGAGCAGCGCCCAGCCGAGGAAGATCGCGGCCGACGGCAGGAGGATGCGGCCGATGTTCGCCAGACGACGTGGCAGGGCATGGCGCGGATCGATCAGCAGGAAGAGCGCGATGGCGGCGCCGAGCGGCGGCCCGGTGAAGCGCACCAGCGACGCGAACCCGATCCACAGGCCCGCGATGATCAGCCAGCGGCCGTCATCCTCCCGCAGATAGCGCATCAGCGCGCCGAGCGTCGCGAGGATCATGGTCAGAAACAGCGGCTCCGACATGGCGAGCGCATGGAGCGAGGCGGTCTGCGGCGAGATGACGATCAGGGCCGTGCCGAAGGCGGCATAGGCCGGCTGGCCGCAGGCCCGCCGCAACAGATGCCAACTGAGCCAGGGGTTGAGCATGGCGAGGACGATGGCGATCAGCCATGCCCCCTGGACGATGTCGAGGCCGGTCATCGCCACCAGTTGCAGCAGCGCGGGATAAAGCGGCGCATCCCAGGCATTGTGCGCCATGTTCATGTAGCGCGCGCTGTCCGGCCATATGCCGATACCGTGATGGGTGGCCAGCAGGAACAGGACGAGCGCGATCAGCGGGAAGGCGATCGGGCAGATGCGGTCCAGCCATCGGCCGAGGTCGATCTGCGCGGTCGCCGATCCCGGTTTTGCGGGGGACAGCAGCATCAGTTCCTTCCCCGCATGCCGGACAGCAGACGCTTCACATTGCCGGCGACGAAGCGCAGCGCGGAATCGGCGATCCCTCGGTCGAAAATCTCGTCCAGCCCGTCGACGAGCTGGTCGATCTCGACCTTCGTCACGGTGAAGGGCGGCATGAAATGCAGGATGTCGCGCGCACCCGGCTGGAAATGGACGAGGATATTGTGCCGCTCGAACAACATGCGGGCGACGGCACCGATCAGGACGGTCTGATAGGTCAGGAACAGCGGGTTGGTCGACACATCGACCAGCCGCGCTGCCAGATCTTCCCGAAAATTCAACCGGATCGCCCGGAACAGGCCGCGACCGCGCACGTCGACCAGCGTGCCGGGATATTTGATCCGCAGCCCTTCCAGCCGCGCCTCCAGATAGTCGCCCATCTCGGCGGCGTTATCGATCAGCCCGTCGTCATAGAGGGTGTTGAGCGTCTCGATCGCGACCGCGCAGGTTTCGCCGATGCCGCTGAAGGTCGAGCTGTGCAGGTTGCAGTCGTTGCGGTTGCCATAGGCGCGATCGAACAGGGCCTGCGACGTCACCATCGCGCCGATGGCGCGTTTGCCGCCGCCGAGCGTCTTCGCCAGCGTGACGACGTCGGGGACGGTGTCTTCATGCATGAACGCACAGAAGCGGCCGGTCCGGCCGCAGCCGACCTTTACCTCGTCGAAGCTGGATATGATGTCATTGTCGCGGCAGAGCCGGACGAACTGGGAGAGATAGCCCGGCGGCGGCACTTCGCAGGCGGTGCCCCGGATCGGTTCGATGATGGCGGCGATGATGTCGTTGCCCTGGCCGTCCATGCTGGCATTGGCGATCGCCTGTTGCAGGGCGTCGATGTCGCCATAGGGGATGTAGATGACATTCTCCCTGGGCACGCCGAGCAGGAAGCCGGTATGCACCTGCGTCGCGGTCGTCAGCGACAGCGCGCCATGGGTCTTGCCGTGGAAAGCGCCCTGCATGCACAGGAATTTCTGCTTGCCCTTGGGCGTCTGGATGCGTTCGGCGAGCTTCATCGCCGCCTCGTTCGCTTCCGCGCCGGATGTGGCGAGGAAGCTGGTGTCGAGCGGGTCGGGCAGTATCTGTGCCAGATTATGGGCGAGCGCGGCCTGAAGCTTGTGCGGCGACAGCTTGGTGATGTCGAGCAGGCGGCGCTCATGGCAGAGCCGCTCGGCCGCAAGGATGCGCGGATGGTTATGGCCGAGGCCGGCGGCCCCCATGCCGGTCGAGAAGTCCAGCACCCGACGTCCGTCCGCCAGATGGAGCGTCGTGCCCTCCGCGGACCGGACATCCAGCATGTCCAGGCCCAATATCGCATAGATTTGCAGCAGATGGCGATTGAGGTGCCGCGCATAGAGCTGGTTGGCGCGTCCCATGTCCAGCGCAACCGCCTCGTCCAATGTCAGGAGATCAGGTGTGCGGGACGTTGAAACGGGCCTGAAATCTTCGCGAATTTGCGTCGCCATGGTGATCGCTGCTCCCCTGCTCGTGCGGATGCGATCAACAGTAGGGCCGCGAATGACGCCCCGGAATCCATGGAATGATATACGCCTTTAGAGGCTCGGCCCTAGCTCCTTTGCGCTAGGTTCGCCTCAATTGCGGCTGCTCCGGAATCGCCGGCCCCTTGTAATAGATGGCGGCCAGCGCAGTGCGGTTCCGGATCTTCAGCTTCTGGAAGATATTGTGGAGATGGATTTTCACCGTCCCCTCGCTGGCGCCCAGTTCCCGCGCGATCAGCCGGTTCGACAGGCCGCGACAGGCATGGCCGGCAATTTCCAGTTCGCGCGGCGTCAGCGTATCGAGGCCGGGCTTCATCCCGTCATTCCAGCCCGGACTGGCGCGCGCGGCCAGTTCGTCGGGCAGCCATGGATGTCCGGCCGCGACCCGGCGCAGGCAGTCGATCAGCGTGTCGGGCGCGGATTCCTTCAGCAACAGGCCCCAGATGCCGTTCGCCAGCGCGTCCGACAACTGGGCGTCGCTGATGATCGCGGTCAGGAAGATCACGCGCGCGGGCAGGTCGGCGCTGCGCATCCGGCGCAGCAGCGCAAGGCCGCTGACATCGGGCATGTTGATGTCCAGAACGGCGATGTCGGGCTTCAGCCGGTCGATCATTGCAAAGGCGCTTTTCGGGTCGCTCGTGCTGCCGACGACCGTGAAGTCCGGATCGAGATTGATGAGGACGGCGAGGCCGCGCAGCACGACGGGGTGGTCGTCGACCAGGAAGACACTGTGAGGCCTCATGGAACCGGCATCTCGATCGTCATGGCCAGGCCTGGCGACTGCCGGACGATAGCGAGGCTGCCGGCAAGCTGTTCGACCCTGGATCGCAACGACCGGGGCAGGACGACATGCCCTTCGCGATGGGGCATGCCGCAGCCATTGTCGGAAATGTCCATCCGGATGCGGCCATGACCGGCGGAGAGATGGACATCGACCCGCGTGGCGCCACCATGGCGCACGGCATTGGCCGTCGCTTCGCAGAGCAATTGCGCCAGTTCGCGCTGGATGGCCATACTCGTCTCCAGTTCCGCAGGATCGACGGCGAGGGCAATATCACATCCCCACTGGTCGCGCAGGATGTTCACGGTGTCCGACAGCGATGTCGACAATGGCGACACGGTTGCGGTTTCGGCCGGCCAGTTCTTCTCCACGAAGATGCGGATGCGCCGTTGCTGTTCGGACAGCATTCGACTGACGCCGTTCAGGGGCTCGCGCGCCGTCTCGCTCAGGCCCGCACCGGCGGCCTTCAGCGTAAGCGACGCAGCGGTGAGATCCTGAAGCACGCTGTCGTGCAGGTCGCGCGCCAGGCGGACGCGTTCCTGGTCCCGCGCACGGTCTTCCATTGCCCGCATCAGGTCGAGCCGCTCCAGTTCATGCCCGATCCGCAAGGCGATGATCCGGGCGAGCGAGGCGGCATCTTCCTGCTGGAACGGCGCGTCGAACATGAAGAGACGGCCACGGTGCCGGGCGCCTTCGAACGGTGCGGACCGCAGGCGATGGGGATCGGCGGTCAGCTGGCGCCAGCCTGTGGCCGCGACCATGGCGTTGATTTCCGTTACTTCGGCTTTGGGCGACAGATAGTGGGCAGTGAAGAGGGCGATCCGGGCCTGCCAGAAGACTGGCCCCAGATCGTTCCGTTCCTGCAAGCCGTCCGGCCCGAACATCATTGCATGATGGCTATCCGTCGCCTGGTCCTGCCAGACGAGAAGCAGGCGCTGCGCACCTAGCAACTGTGCGGCATGTTCCAGCACATCGCGCAACCACATGCGCCGATCCATGTCGGCCGGCACCGTGGACCAGGCGGCCAGTTGCGCGAAGCGATGGCTGCTGCGGGCGCGGCAGGCGCCGAAATAGCCCAGCATGGCGGCCGCGACCAGAAAATAGGCCGAGCGCATGATGACGAGATTGAGTTCGGAATCGCCGTCGGTCAGATCTCGCCAGCCGACCGTGATCATCATCGCTTCCATCACCAGCGCGC
>NZ_DATKFP010000250.1:0-55678 GCF_035511395.1 Sphingobium sp. | reverse complement strand
GGCCGACCCTTCCGCCGTGGTCGAAAGCTTCGAGCGCAAGACCGGCTATACCGGCCAGCCCCGCAAGGGCACGCACATGCTCTGCACCAACCCGATCACTGGTGCCTTCAACGGCAAGGCACCGGCCAGCGCCAATATCGGCACGCTCGACGCGCGCGAACAGGGCCAGCCGCCCAAGCTCGTCACCGGCATCGTCCCCGCCCGCTGCGACACCAGCGGCGTGCTGATGATCGGGGAGCCGGTCGACATGGGGCCGTTCACCCTGCCCGGCAACAATTACCATGTCTATGACTACAGTCTGTTCTGGGGCAATGTGCGGCAGGACGCGCAGAAACGATTGGCGGCCTTCACGAAGAAGTGACTCCGGCCTGAAAAAGTGACAGGGGGCATGCCCATGACACTGGTTACAACGGATCGCGCGGCCTTTCGCGAAGCGCTGCCGCAGGGCGGACGGCTGATCGGCATGGATGTCGGCACCAGGACGATCGGCCTTGCCCTGTGCGACGCCGCCTGGACGATCGCCAGCCCCGCCTACACCGTCAATCGCGGCAAGTTCAGCAAGGACAAGCCTGCGCTGGCCGCCTTCATCGAACAGCAGCAGGTGAAGGGCATCGTCATCGGCCTGCCGCTCAATCTCGACGGCACCAATTCACCGCGCAGCCAGGCCAGCCGCGCCTTCGCCCATAATATCTCGGACCTCGGCCATCCCGTGCTGCTCTGGGACGAGCGCTGGTCGACCCAGGCCGTCACCCGCACCCTGCTCGAAGCCGACGCCAGCCGCGCCCGCCGCGAGGAACTGGTCGACAAGCTCGCCGCCAGCTACATATTGCAGGGCGCGATCGACGGCCTGGTGGCAGGGCTGGAGTGATTTGATCATGCACCCCAGGAAACTTCTCTACGTGGCAACACTGGCCGCCTGCGGACTTTTCCCCGCCACGGCCCATGCCGGATTTTACACCGGCGACCAATTGTACGCGGCCTGCACCGCTGAAAAAGGCGGCAAGGATTATTTCGAGCGGACCTATGAATGCCTCGGCTATATCAGCGGCGCGGTCGACGCGTTCAACACGACGCGGGAGGTAAACAAGCTCAAAAGCTGCATCCCCGGCGACGTGACGATCAGCCAGCTACGCAACGCCACGGTCGACTATCTCAGCAAGAACCCGATCGACCGCGCCAAATCCGCATCCTCTCAAGTCTTCGCCGCCACCCGCAAGGCCTGGCCCTGCCCGAAGAGCAGCGGCAAGACCGCGCCCAAGAAAGCGACAAGAAAGAAGCGCTGACGCGGTCAGATCGGGAAGAAGGCGGAATCTACTAGCTTACCCTTATAATGCCATCCCGACCCGCTCCGCAGTCCATCAGCCTCCCCGCTCACGATCTGCCACCATTGAGCTGATGGATGCTGACGTTGGCGAATATGAAGAAAAGGGTTGGATCGCGGACATTCTTATATGCCTCTCCCTTGAGGGTCGGTCAGAATAGCGTGCCTCTGGCCGAGGCTGCGTAGACTTGGCAGCTCGCTGCCTGGTCGTAGCTGGATGAAAGGGCAGGCAACCTCGCGAAATAGGCTGAAGGAATAGGCTGAACTTGCGCCAATCTCCCCCTCATCCACCTCCGGATAAGGCTTCGTATCCTTCTCCAAGGGCGAAGGAATGGCAAAAAATGGTCTTTCCGGCCGATCTCGAATGCACGGATCAGCCTGCCGCCATTCTGCGAGAACCATCCGTCCCGCCAGGTCAACACATCCCGCCCCCACATCCGCCAACCCATACACCACTACCACTTGCCACAGCAGGACGCAGCTGCGAAGCAATAGCATGGCAGCCGGTCCGTTGCGTCGGCCCGGAACAGGACGAGTATGCGGCGGCACCTTTATCTCATCGCCGGTTTCCTCTCGATCGGCCTTGGCACGATCGGCGTGTTCCTGCCGCTGCTGCCCACCGTCCCCTTCATGATTCTCGCCGCCTTCTGCTTTGCGCGATCCAACCCGCGGCTGGAAGCAAAGCTGCTCGACCATCGACATTTCGGCCCGCATATCCGTCGCTGGCGGGAACGCGGCGCGATCAGCCGCCGCGGCAAGAAGGCCGCCCTCGTCGCCTTCGCCTTCAGCACGCTGCTGGCGTTGCTCTTTTCACCCTGGCCATGGTTCCTCGTCCCTGTCTCCGCTGCCCTGATCGGCGGCAGCTGGATCTGGACGCGGCCGGAGGCATGAGCGTCGCCGCGTAACCGCCATTCTGGGCCATGCCCCGCCGGGCAGGATATCCTGTCTCCATCTGTCCTGCCCCGCGACGCTCACCGGAGCCAATTCGCACGCCGTATCTGAGGGCGCCAAAAGATATGTCCCGGCCGAAAGTGCAGGAATGACGCCATACCGGGGATCGACAAGACGCCAGACAGAGCTGAAACGACCAATTGCAGACAGACTTGGGGACCGGCTTGTCCCCGCCGGCTCATGCCATGAAGGCCATAACACGCCAATCAACACCCAACGAAAAAGGGGCCGGTCTTGCGACCGGCCCCTCTTCCCTCATCCATCCCGAAGGACGGACAATCTGATTACATGCCTGCGCCAGGACCGTAGCTGATTTCCACGCGACGGTTCTGGACTTCGCGGACGCCGTCGGCGGTTTCGACGCGCGGCTGCGATTCACCGAAGGCCTGGGTGGTCATGACACCATCCGGGATACCCTTCGAAGCCAGATAGGCCTTGGTGGCGTCAGCGCGACGCTGCGACAGACCGACGTTGTACGAAGCCGAACCCGACTTGTCCGCGTGGCCAGCCAGCATGACCTGGGCGCTGCCGCAGCTGCTGTAGGCCGAAACCGCGTTGTCCAGAATGGTGGCGGCGTCAGGCGTGATGTCCGACTTGTCCCATTCGAAGAAGACGATGTACGGGCCAGGCGCGCACTCAGCTGCCGGGGGCGGCGGCGGAGGCGGCGGGGGCGGCGGGGGCGGCGGCGGGGGAGGCGGCGGCGGCGGAGCCGCTTCAGCCGGAGCGCCGAAGTTGTAGGTCAGGCCGAGCAGCAGGCTGTGCGTGCGCAGCTTGGTTTCGGCGTTCGAACCGGCGTTGCCGTAGATGCTCGAATAGGCCGGGATCAGCTTGATATCGTCCTGGTTGAAGAAGCGATACTTCAGCGAGACGTCGACATTGTTGGTGACCGGGTAGCGAACGCCCGCGATCGCCTGCCAGGCGAAGCCGGTGTCGCTGTCGTTCACGATGTCCGAAGCCAGCTTGCCGCGCGACACGCCGACACCGCCGCCGACGAAGCCCTGCAGGCCGTCATCGGGACCGAAGTCGAGCAGGCCGTTCAGCATGAACGAGAGAGCCGAAGCCGCACCGCCGAAGCCACCATCGGTCCGGTCGATGTCGATCTTGGCGCGCTTGTAAGCGGCTTCGGCTTCGAGGCGGAAGCCACCGAAGTCGTAACCGATGTTCGCGTCGAAATCATAACCCTTGTGGTAGTCGATCGACGGAACCGCCGAACCACCGGTGGGAACGGAATCGAAGGTCAGGTTCTGGTCTTCGACGAGGAGCACGCCGGCGTCTACGCCAACATACCAGCTGTTATCACGCGCCAGGGCCGGGGTGGCCAGGGCACTGGTCGCAAGCGCAGCCGCGAGGGCAAGCTTCCGCATATGAATTCCCCTTTCAAAAGTGTCACGAAGGACTGCTGAAACCCTGTATCGGCAAGAAGGTTTCATGGCAAGTCCACAATTAGTGAAACCGTTGCAAAAATAACGCACTAGCGTAGCCGATGCAGAATCGTCAGGCTAAATCGCCAGACCCGATGGCTATTGACGCACCGCTGCAACATGACCTGCATGTCAACGTAATATTAGCTATCGATCAGGCCATGTGTACGCAGCGCCGCCAGAATGGCAACGATGGTTAATCGCGCCTCCGCATCAATCACGCCGCCCCCGGTCGCCTCGGCAATAGCGGCGGCCCGCGCACCAACAACCTTCACGCCGTCCAGATACACGCCATCGTTCCGCACAGCCGGCGCCCGCCATTCAACGCCATCATGGAAAAGCGCGTGAGAACGGTCTGTGACATGCAGGGACAATCCGCAACGCGGCGCCACGAAGCGCCACCCGCCTTCGGTCCAGCAGGCAATCATGCCGACACAGTTCGCCCATTCGCCGCTCGCCCCTGTAGCGACGATCCAGCACCGTCCGACCGCCGGATCGCCCGGCGGTGTCGCGAGATCTGCGCTTTCCGCGACCCCGTGCAGCAAGGCGTCGACCAGCACCAACGCCTCGTTATGAAAGATTTCCTTTTGCGCCTGCCCCGCATAAAGCAGCGGCAGCGTCCAGCGCGGTGTCGCATCCATATCTCACCCTCCTCGTCTTCGTCCCAACCTTTCATCCCGATCGGCCGCTCAGGCGAGGAGCCCGATCCGCGCCTCGCGCCCCAGCGCCAGACTTCCCATCTGCCGCACCTCGACCACGAGCGCCTGCCCGACCGTGGCGTCCGCAGCGATCATCGCCGCGTCATAGATCCAGCCCGGCGCGCCCGTCTCCGCGCTGCGAACCAGCGCCGCGCCACGCATCACCCGTATCGCATAGCGCTCGCTCTCCTCCGCGATCGGCACGTCCGCACCCGACAGCCATCGCCAGCCATTGCGGCTCCGGCGCGTCCAGCTGATCGCCCAGCCGTCGCTGCCGTCCGTCCGCGCGGTCAGATGCACCGGCGCTGGCGGCATCAAAGCCTCGCCCGTGACGGCCAGAGACGACATGGCCGGCTCGATATCGCCGATGCCGATCGCCGACAGGGCCAGCGCCCCGCCCACTTCGCCCTCGCTCCCCAATAGTGCGAGCGGCTCCACCAGCCGCTCCTCCTCGACCAGCAGGAAGCGATCGCCCGCGCCATGCCCCGCCATCGCCCATTCGGTGCCGCGCAGCCCGCGCCGCAGCCGCGTCAGGCGCCAGCGTCCCGGCCCGGTCCGTTCCGCCTCTCCATATTGCAGCAATTCCCGTCCCAGCAGGCAGAGATTGCGCCCCTGCGCCAGCCCGGCCTCGTCGGTCGAGGTCAGTTCCATATCCGCCGCCAGCAAAGTGACGGCCAGCGCATGGCGCCCGTCGACCAGTGTGGCGCTCCCCGCCGGCAACACCCCTTCCGCCACGCCCATCAACGCGCGCGGCGCACTCCGCCCGATCGGCGTCGCCTCACCGCTCGTCCCCGTCACGAACAGCGCCGCCCCGCGCCATCCGGCACCGCCGCTCGCCGCCGCCACAACCAGAGGCGCATTCGCCACCCCGTCACGCAGCGGCGGCAGGTCGGCCAGCATCACTGTCGTCACGCCATGCGGCGCATCCACCTGCCGCACGATAGCGCCGGACGAAGCGCCTGTCGGCAGGCTCCCTTTGCCCCCCGGCACACGGCGCAAGGCCAACCGCACGACCATCGCCTCCCATTCCCGCTCCTCGATCCGCCAGAGGCCCGGCGCATCGGCAACCGTCACCACCATCCCCGGCACCAGCGCCAGCGCGCGCCAGTCGCAGCGCAGCGTCATCGTCGCCCGCCCACTCCAGGCCGCACCGATCCGCGCCGCCGCCAGCCCGCGCGCCGCATCGGCATCCAGCACGGCGGGCAGTTCGATCCCGCTCTCCATGCGTCCCGGCCCCGGCCGCGTCACCCGCTGCACACCCGCCTGATAGTCGCGCGCGGCATCATAGTGACGGACACTCAGTGCCACCGGCACGCCATCGGCCGCGCCGCCCGATCGCTCGACCGGATCGACCGCCTGCCCGTTGACGCGCCGCGCCAGCGCCGCGTCACCAGTCACGCCATCCGCCACCGATGGCGTCGCCACCAGCCGCATGCCGCTCTCCCCCGATTGCAGCGCCAGCCCCTGCGCCTCGACCAGTGGCGCCATCGCCTCGCGTACATCGCTCCCGCTCGCCGCAAAGCCGTCCACGCCGGGCAAGCCTTCTCCGACCAACCGTCCGTTGCTCAGCGCCGCCGCGATCGCGCCCGTCCCGACCGCCCCCGCGTCCGCCTCCACCTCGAAGGTCAGCGACGGGATACGATTGCCATAGTCTGCGAGCGCCAGATCCTCGAACACCGCATAGGCAATGCCCCGATGTCCCGGCGTCAGCGCCATCCCCTCGGCCGACGCGATCAGCGGATCGACCGCCTGATCCTCGCCTCCGACATGGACCCGAAAGCCCGACATCTCGCTCTTGAAGTCCCCCGCCTCGCCCCGCAGCAGATTGCCGTCCGCCCAGATGCGCTTCACCCCCCGGATCGCCCGCGCCGACAAGGCGACGGCGAAACTCGCCGAATAGCTGTAGCTGGTGACGCTCCCCCGCCCCTTGCCGCCGCCGCTCTTGGCCTTCGTTTCCTTGAGGTCCGTCGCCCAGATCACCGTCCCGGCCACGCGCATCGTCCCGAATATCTTCGGAACCTGCGTGCCATAGCTCGACGTCTGCAATTGCAGGTCGGCCAGCCGCGCGCCTTCCCGCCCCTTCGCCTTGAACAAAACCTGATTGTCGATGACATTGCCGATCACGGCCCCGATCGCCGCGCCTACCGGCCCTCCCAGCGCCGTTCCAACCGCCGTCAGCACCACCGTCGCCATAATATTCTCCTAATCCGCAGCCCACCAGCCCAGGACCGGCCAGGGCGAAGGGCCAGGCGTCTCCACCACCCGCCCCAGCCCCGCATGGGCATGGACGAAGCCGTCGCCCGTCGCGATCATCAGATGCAGCTGCAACGGCCCCGGTCGCACCAGCGCCAGGTCGCCCGCCCCGCCATGCTCGACCGGCCGCAAGCCGGCCGCCCGCAACCATATTTCCGCCCGAACTGCATCCCCGCTGCGCAGCCCATAGGCGTTGGTCACGCCCGTTCTGCCCAAAGCCAGCGCCGCCAGCCCCACGCAGTCCAGCCCATCCCTGCCGCGCCCATGCAGCCTGAACGGCACCCCGACCAGCGTCCGCGCCCGCTCGACGACCTCGCTCATGCGCCCGGATAGCGGGTCAGCAGGTCCATCCCCGGCAGATAAGGCTCGCCCCGAAAGTTCGCGACATTGCCGAACCGGGCCGCGCAGGTCGCCAGTTGCCGGTCACATCCCTCGACCAGCAGCGCCAGCGTCCCCGCCTCCACCGCAAAAGCCGGCGGATCGGCCAGCGTCACGCCACCGGCATCATTATCGACCACCGCCTGCACCAACCCCGCATTGGCCCCGCTCATCCAGCGCAACGTCCCGAACGCATAAATCCCGGCCGCCAGAATCCCGGCCGCCAGTCCGCTCACAGCCACCGTCGCCCCCTCGACCGAGGCCGCCGCCACCACCCTGCGCCGCCCCGCCATGTCGACCCGGCACGCCCGGTCGCCCAGCCGCGCGCGACAATCAGGCGACGTGGAAGGCGCCACCGGCTCCCCCAGCACCGCCGCCGCCCCGATCAACTCGGCGGAAAAACTCGCCCCCTTGCGCGACACCGCCCCGATTTCGCCGCGCGCCAGCAACAGCCACAGCGCGCCCGGCGCTTCCCACTGGGTCAGCCGTAGTTCCAGCGCCGCGGCGTCCCAGCGCCCTGCCATCAGGTCCGCCTCGCTGATCGCATCGCTCGACAGCGCACCCGCCACATCGCTATCCTCGCCATCCAGGCCGATACCGCTCCGCACCGCCGCCGGCGTCATCCCCGGCGCGGCGCGATAGATGAGGCCGCCGATCGCCAGATCGCGATCATGGCTGGTGAGGCCGATCGTCACCCCGTCCCGCCGCTCGATCCGCCAGCAAAAGGCCAGCGTACAAAGCGGCTCGTCCAGCCCCCCGCTCATTCGCGTATCTCCACCAGCGGCACCGACACCGCCTCGCCCGCGGCAAAGGTCGCGCGGCTGATCTCCAGCCGATCCTCGGCAAAGCGCACCGGCACGTCGAAGCGATAGCCGGCCGTCAGCACCACGCCGGCTGCCGGGGCGACATCGAACGCGATCACGCCTAGCCCCCCATGACTCCATCCGCTCGCCAGTTCGGCGCCATCGGCCGCGACCCGGATGCTCCCAGCCACCGGTCGGGTGATGATCCGCGCCTGCGCCTCCGCGCCCACGCCATAATATCGCGTCAGCCGATATTCGGACGTTACCCCGTCGCCCACGCCCAGCCGCTGGTCGATCGGCGATGGCGCAGCCCCCGGCGCACCGCTGCGATCGTCATAGGGGTCGGTAAAGCGGAACCCGCGCGCGGCCCCGCGCCTTGCCCGGAAAAATTCGATCAGCGTCGCGATGTCCACCTCGGACCTGACGCCCGGCCCGGCATCATAGGAAAGCCTTGCATCGGCCCAGTCGCTCGACCGCCGCTCATGGCCCGCCGGGCTTTCGACGATCTGCGTCGAAAAGGTCGGTGCCAGGCTCGCCTCGCGCCCGATGGGAACCGGGAAAAGCACATCGTCAAAGGCCTGCACATCATCCTCCCCATCGATCCTGAAACAGGTAAAGCCGTCACGGCAGACCTGCGGCAGCGCCCAGACAAAGGTCGCCGCCGTCCCCCGCGCCACCGAAGCCTGCGCGGCTGCCGCTATCTCGCGCCACTGCCCGGCCTGCTCCGGCAGCAGCACGAAGCCCGCCAGATAATGCTGCTCCTCCACCGGATAGCCGAGGCGCGCCGTCGCCAGTTCCACGCCACGCACCGTCAGATTGGGCCGCCCTCCCGTCACCCAGTCATAATCCTCCAGCTGCAAAACATCGAAAGCCGGGGAAGCCCAGCCCACCGGCATGTTCGCCCGCTTGGCCTCCGGCGCGCGCGGGTCGAGGATCGTCGGCAGATAGGCCAGCAGATGCGTCACCGCCCCCGGCGCCACGGCCTTCACCGCCGCACAGAGCGCCGCCGTCGACGCCGCCAGCAAAGCGCCCGCGGCATCCAGCAGGTCGCCCTGCGCCGCGCTCAACGCACCCCAGACACTCGGAACAGAAACCGGCGCGCCGCCAGTCATTCCGGCCAGCGCCGCCCGCGCAGCATCGTCATGAATACAGACGCGCCCATCCCCCGGCATCACCCACCACCAGGGTTCACCGACCTGAAACAGGATAGGCAGCCCCGCCTCCAACCCAATGGAAACGAACGCCCCCGCCACCGCCTGCAAATAGGCCATCGCCCCGCCATGGGCCGGCGACAACAGGGTCGATGGCGGCGACCATCCGGTCAGCGCCGGGTCACCATTTTCCGCCCTTTGCTTCCAGTCGTTCCAGCAATGCGCATCGAACAGTTCATAGGATAGCGACCAGATGACGCCGAACCCCAGCGCCTTGGCCCGCGCCGCGAAGTCCCGATGCCACGCCGCGCAAGGCTCGTTCAGCACCCCGCCCGCCAGACTGACGAACAAGCCCTCACCCGACCGCTCCAGCCGGAAATAATGGCTCATGCCGACATAATGATTGATCGCCCCGCGATAGCCCAGCGCATGGATCGAAGCGACGATCCGCTCAGGCGTCTGGTTGAAGCCATCATCATAGCCCGTCGCCATCGACAGGCCATGTTCGGGCAGCATCACGTCACCGACCGCCAGCACCGACCCCGCGCCGTCGCACCTTATATCGCTCAGTTCCGCCCACCCCTCGACCGCGACCGGAAAAGGCCTATCCCCCTCATCATACTCAGGCGGCACGAGCGATATGAACATCCGGTCCACATCCCCCGCCCAAACCGGATCACTATCCTCCGGCAGGTCGAACCCGCCGACCAGCGCGGAAAAATCCAGCGTCACGACTGCATCTTCCGGCCCGCCGCTCGCATGGTTCCACAGCCGCACATACCAGGCCCGCGCCACGCCCGCCTCGTCCCGCCCCTCGATGGTCAGCGTCGGCCCATGCGTCTCGTCCAGCCTGCGCAACCCGGACGATCGCCAGCGAAAGGACAGCATGCAGTCCCGAAAATCCCGGCGCGTCTCATAGGCCAGCAGCTTATGGCTCCACCGATCCTCCGCCTCCCAGATCAGCCCCGCCAGATCGCCCGACCCGTGGAAAACCGCATCCACCCGCACGGCGTCCGGCGCGGTGGTGACGACGCTCGCCATCATCGGCCGGGGAAAATTCACCGTCCAGTGCGTCGCGGCAAAGCGCTTGAGGAAACCCGCCTCCTGCCCTCGCCGGGCATCCGCCAGCCAATATCCGATACTCATCGCTCCAGCGCTCCCCTCACCGCCCGCGCCACCTGCCGCGCGCTCCGCGCCAGCAGTCGCGGTTCGCTCTCCCCGCCGCGCCCGTTCACTGCGATGCTCACCCGCACGTCCCGCGGACCGCTGGCGCCATTGGCCACCACCTGTCCGCTCGTCGTCGGCACGAAGACCTCCGGCCCGCGCTCGCCGACCATATAGGCTCGCCCCGGCGTCACCGGCCCGCCCGTCGCCCGCCCCGGCAGCCCCAGCGCCGACGACAGCACGCTCGTCCCCAGATCGAGCAGCCCCCCGCTCCCCCCACCTGTCGCCGATCGCAGCGCACTCATCGCAATATCGTTCAGCACGCTGAGCGCGATCCGCTTCAAATCCTCGAAGCCGAACTTGCCCGTCCGCACCGCGCGCAACAGCCCCTGCTCGATCCGCCGTCCGGCCCGCTCGGCGCCATCCGCCAGCGGCCCCTCCAGCGTCCCCCGCATCGCCTCGACATCGCGGCTCAGCCCCTGGGTATCGGCCCGCACCCGCACCACCAAAGTCTCGATATCCTCGTCCATCTGGCTCCCCCGCCCCTACATCCGTTGCCTCTCAATCCGGCATCACCCCCATCAACCGCTGCAACTCCACCCCATCGATGCCATCCCCCGGCTCTTCCTCGCCCCGCGCCGCGCGCAGCACCGCCGCCAGTTCCGCCGGGGTCGAGCGCCAGAACTCGTCGGGCCGCCAGCCGAGCAGCCAACCGGCCACCCCCGCCAGCCGCCCGGCCATGTCGGTAAATCGCGTCATTTCCCCGCCAATATCTGTTGCAGGATGGCCTTGAGTACCGGCGTCACCCGCGCCAGCCCCACCGCCAGCACCGCCTCGCCCAGCGCCTCGCGCGTCAGCCGCTCGCGATCGACCAGGCAGTGCCAGAACAGGGCCACCAGATCGCCCAGCGACAGCTTTCCGTCCGCCGCCCGCTCGACCAGGTCGAACAGCGGCCCCAGCTCCGCTTCCGCCGCCACCAAAGCCGCGAAACTAGGCCGCAACGCCAAGGTCTCACCGCCCAGTTCCAGCGCAGTTTCCCCGCGCTCAGCGTTGGCCGCGCTCATTCGCTCACCACCGCACCGCTGCTTTCCAGGCTCAGCGCATAGTTGCGCTCGCCATTATAGTCGCCGGCATAGTCCAGCCGCGTGACCAGGAAGCGCCCCCGCATCCGTTCCCCGCTCTCGAAGCTCAGCTCATAATGTTCGATCGTGCCCGACAGCGCATGGTTGCGGATGCGGACTTCCGCCGCAGATCCGGTGAACAGCCCCGCCGCCGACACGCTGACCGACCGCACGCCCGCGCCCGACAGCAATTCGCGCCAGCCGCCCGAATCCTTGCTGGTGATGTTCACTGCCTCGCCGTTTACGGACAATTGAGTGGTGCGCATTCCTGCCACCGTCGCGTAAGTTGCCGGAACGTTTCCGTCGCCGACCTTCAGCAAAAACGCACTTCCTTTTTCGACGCCCATGGCGCATTCTCCAGCCAAGCGACACCGACGCGCGCAGCACCTCGCTACGGCCCGGAAAATCGCGAAAAAACAGGAGACATGAGGCACGGCCTGCGCGCCCTGTCTCAGCGTGAATCTGGGGTTTATGGAGAGGTCCCGATGATTGTTGCTGTTTCGCTCGTGATGATGCTTGCCGCCACCCCGTCAGCCGATCCCGTCGGCAACGGTCGCAAGGAATTTTCAAAGTGCCTCAGCGCGCAGATGCAGCCCTCGCTTGACAAGAAGCTGACCGTCGGCGACTTCCAGTCCGCCATCAAGAAGGCCTGCGCCGACAAGGAAGCAGCCTTCCGCGCCGCCATCATCGCGCAGGACAAGGCCGACAAGATGTCCGACGCCGACGCCAGCAGCGATGCCGACGACCAGATTTCGGAATATGTCGACAAGATCACCGGCGAATTTGAAGAAAGCAGCGGCCCAAGCTGATCCGAACGCCGCTCAGCGCGATCCTTCTCCAAGCTCGTCACCCCGGCCTTGAGCCGGGGTCCAGCTGTCATTCCTTCAGCGGAAGGCTATCGACCTACGCCCCTCCCCGCACCGCCCGCACCCGATAGTCGACCACCGCCCGCCATCCGGACCCGCCACCGCCATTGCGCGCCACCCGCGACCGCAGCAGCCGCGCGCTGACGATCCGCCAACCATCCTGCGCGCCCGCCGCGCCTATCGCCGGATCGACCCGCGCCATCATCCCCGCCAGCCGTCCCGGCGTCTCTTCCGCCACGACCAGCGCGATGGTCAGCCGCAGTTCGCGCCCCTCGACATCCTTGCCACCCCAGTCCGCGCCCAGACATTCGCCGACCACCCCATAGGGGGCCGCCGCGCGTCCCGGCTCGCCATCATACAGCGCATTGACCTGGTCCATCAGCGCCCCATCCGCCCGCAGGGCCGCGATCACCGCCGCCCGCACCGCCACTTCCGCGCCCATCCTCATCTCCCCCTCCCTTGGCCAGCCTCACGCAACGCCAGATCACGCCACCAGCGTCCCGCCAGCCCCCGCCCCGACGCGCGCACCGCCTCGCCCTCGACCACCGCCACGACACCCTCTTCCGCAAGCGCCGCCGCGATCCGCTCCCGCCGCCGCGCCGCCCGCGCCTCCGCCATCCGCACGAACGCCGCCCTCATGTCAGCCGCATCCGCCGGAACGGCCGCCACAGCGCGCTCACCACTGCTGGCGGCGCAGCGCTCTCGGCCCCGCGCGCCAGATAATGGTCCGCCGCCAGCCGCACGATCCCCTGACGCAGCGCCTCCGGCAGCCCATTCAGTTCCCCCGCCATGCCCGCGCGATAGCTGACGGCCAGCACCCGCCGGTCCCCCGCCCGCGTCGATCGCACCCATCCGTCGCCCGCCGCATCGATATCGATCGCATAGGCGTCCACCGGCAAAGCCTCGCTCTCCCCGTCCGCATCCACCGCCGCCACGCTCTCGATCGCCAGTACCGGCCGCGCCGACAGACGCTGCCAACCGCCCGTCCCCGCCACTGTCTCGCGCGCCTCCCGCGCGACCAGCCATTGCCCGACGAACTGCTCGCACAATGTCGCTGCGCTGCGCAGCAATCCCGCCAGCACGGCATCCTCCCCGCCCGTCTCGATCCGCAGATAGGCCTTCAATTCCGCCAGCGACGCCGCCAGCCCCCCGCTTTCCGGCTCGGTCCGCATCAGCGCTCCTCCACCCGGATCGTCACCGACCGTTCGTCCACCTGTCCGTCGGACAGCATCACATGATTGGTCAGCCGATAGAGCCGCCCGACCAGCCCGCCCGACAGCCGCGCGCTGCTGCGCTGGTCCTCGAACGCACTCTGCTCGGTGACCAGCCCGCCCGCCTCCTCCGGCTCCACTGCCCAGCTGCTCGCGATCAATGTCTGTGCCGCCAGATAGGCGGACCAGTCGATCTCATGGTCGATCCGCGCCTGCGGATCCTTCACAAACAGGCTCATCTGATCTTGCTCCCCCGTTCCGCTTCCGTCTGCGACGCCCGCACGACCGCCCCGGCGCGCGCGCCTTGCCCCGGCCGCACGCCCTCGCTCCACGGCCCCGCCCAGCCGCGCCGTGCCTCTTCCAGCACCCCGATCACCTCGGCGCCCAGCGCCTCACCCTGCACCATCGCCTGCCTCCAGCGCGTCCAGCCGCGCCTCGATCCCCGCCATGCGCCGCCGCTGCCACGCCGCCTCCAGCGCCAGGCACTCCTCGTAGCGCAGCCCCCAGCGATCCCCTGCCGCCACATCCTCCGCAGCATCCCAGGCGTCATGGCACAGCAGCCCCAGCCGCACCGCCGCACCCTCGCCCAGCCGCGCATCGATCGCATTGCGCACCTCCTGCGCCACCAGCCCGACATGCCATCGCGCCGCCGCGCCCTTGGCCGCCACAGCCTCGCCGAAACGAAACCATCGCCACGCCACCGTGCCCCAGGCGTCCAGCAGCGCGTCATCGACCGCCGCGACATCCTGCTTGGCCCGTGCGTCCGACGTGCTGATCGTCCCGCTCGCGGCATAGACGGTCGACCATCGCGCAGCCGCGCCGCCCAGCGCAAAGCCATTGTCGCTCGACGGCGCCACCGCACCGAACGCCGTCAGCGCCTGATATTCCAGTCGCAGCGCCTCCTGCATCGACGCCGACCCGTTGCGCCCGACCTGAAAGCTCATCCGCGACGCCAGATTGGTCGAACCCGGCGATGTCGCGACATAGGTGGTGCGGATGCGCGACAGCTCGGTAAAGCTGCCGCTGATCAGCCCCAGACAGCTATAGTCGCCGATCACGTCGTTGCTCATGACATCGGTCCGCGCGGCCAGCGTTCCATTGATGCGATACAGACGGTTATTGGCCAGTCCGCCCGCCGCCACGACACGGAAACTGGCCTGTCCGCCATCCATCACCAGCGACATGGCCGGCGCCATCACCGACATCTTGCCCATCCAGTTTTCCAGCGTCTGGTCGCTTCCTGTCAGCGCATTGACGTGCAGTTCCGCCCCGTTCATCCGCTGCACGCCGCCATTTCCCAGCGCGCCGATGCTCGACCGGGCCGCCTCCGCACTGCCCTGCGTCAGCAGCGACCGCCCGAACGCCGCCCCCGTCAGCCCGGCGATCGCATCCAGTTCCCCGCTCGCCGCCTGCCGCCCGGCCAGCGCTTCGGCCAGCCCCTCGACATCCCCGACGCCATGACCATGCGCTTCCATCGCCGCGATCCACCCGGCATGGACCGCCAGCCCGACGCGCTTCTCGCCCGCGGCGAAATCCACCGCCGCGCCATCGGCCGACGACGCCACCGGCCCGCGCACCAGCCGCCCGTCGACATCGATCCGCCCGGTCCCCGCTTCCCATTGCAGCGGCTCGCCGGTCCCGATGATCACATAGGGAAAGGCCGCGCCCTCGCCGACAGCCCCGGTAAAAGCGCGATAGCCCGCCATCGCCCCATCCAGCCGCAACCGGCCGCGCCCCATATCGTAACAGACCTCCCGCACCAGGTCGGCCATCTCCAGCCCCGTGATCCCCACGCCCATTCTCCAGCAACAAAAAAGGGGAAGCCCGGAAGCTCCCCCAAACCTTCTCCCCACGGGGAAAAGGATACGAAGCCTTGCCAGCTTGCTGGCCAGGCGCAGTTGGATGAGGGGGAGGCGCAACACCTCCCCCCTTCCCACGGATCAGGTCGCCGAAAATTTCATCAGCTTGATCGCCTCGCTGTTCGCCACGCCGCCGCCGATCCGCTTCACCGCATAGAAATGCACGAACGGCTTGTTGCTGAACGGATCGCGCAGGATGCTGGTGTCGCTGCGTTCGGCGATGACATAGCCCATCTGGAAATTGCCGAAAGCGATCGACAGGCTGTTCGCCGCGATGTCGGGCATGTCCTCCGCCTCGACCACCGGATAGCCGAGCAAGGTCGCGGGCTGCGCCGCGCTCAGCCCCGGCTGCCAGATGAAGGCGCCATCGCTCGTCTTCATCTTGCGGATCACGGCCAGCGTCGCGCTGTTCATGACAAAGCACGCCCCCTGACGATAGGGCGCGCGCAGGCTCTGCACCAGATCGACCAGCCTGTCCTGCGGATTGGTACCCGGAAAGGCGCCCGCCGCCCCCGACGCCACATATTGCAACGATCCGAACGCGCGCACGCTGTCCGCCTCACTGGTCGTGGTGTAGGTCAGGAAGCCCTTGGGCTTGTTCGTGCCATTCCCGCTGACGAAGGCCGCGCCCTCGGCCACCGCGAACTCACGGGCGATCTCGCTCGCCAGCCAGCCCTCGACATCGAACTGCGCGTCGTCCAGCATCGCCTGCGACGCCGCCGGATTGGCGAACAGTTCGCCCGAAGGCGGCACGATCTCGTTGAAGACCGGCGTCCCCGTCTCGGCCCGCGCGCCCGTCTCGCTGGCCCAGCCCGACACGATACCGCCCGACGTCACCAGCTTGCGATAGCCCGCCGTGCCCGTGCGCACCACATTGGCGATGCCGCGAATGGGCGAGATCGCCTTCAGCGTCGTTCCGATCAACTGGTCGATCTCGCGCGGCACCGCATAGCCCCCCGCCGCGCCGCTCGCGCCGGAAAAGCTCTTCAACTCGACGCCCGCTTCCAGTCCCTGCCGCAGGTATCGCTCGACAAAAGCCCCCCGCGCCGGGTCCACCGCGCCCCCCTTCACCCCATCCAGCGCCGGCCGCTGCTGCGCCAGCAACGCCCCCTTCAGCGCCGCCACCTCACTCTCCAATCCCTCGATCCGCTCCCCCTGCGCGACCATGTCGAAGCTCGCTTCCAGCCCGTCCATCACCTGATCCGTCATGCACTTTCTCCTGCTTGCAGAAACGAAAAAAGGCGGCCCCGGATGGGACCGCCTGAAAATCATGAGAATGCTCATAACTTACATAAGTATATGACTAGTCACTAAAATTATTCCTTTTGAGCGCCACGCCCCTTAATAAATGCGCCGATTGCTCCAAGCGCACCCGTGGCAAGGAAAGCCAACGCCAAGGTATTATTTCCCAAATAACCACATGCAAAAGCACTAGCGATTAAGACAATTAGTGCTGCAAAGCCGAACCATCGCCCTGCCTTAACATCACCCACATCGGCGCGAAGAGCATGCATTTGAATATCTTGAGCATGATTCAAACTTCTCTCAGCCATCGCAATAATACGATCTGCCGAACCTGGAAGAATTTCTTCATACTCGCGCAAATGCTTCGGGTGAGCAATAGGCCCAGAAAATCGTTCTTGCTGAACAAGACTGACAACCTGAGCAACAACTTGAGCCTTCTGCCCCGGCGGCACCAAAGCTCCAATTCGCTTAGCTATTTCATCAGCCAAGTCAGCCTTTTCACCATCAGTCAATCGCGGCACGATCTTTTTTGACGAATTTACCAGTTCTTTTGTCAATGTTGCCCCGCTCTACACTTTCGGCATTGTGTAAAGCATCTCCCACGCTGCGCCAAGCCGTTCGAATTGAAACATCAACCGAATTCGCTCGAGGGAAGCTAGCCTCGTCAAAAAATGACCAATGTGCAGAGAAGCCTTCGCCGAAACCGCGTCCAAAACTTTTAATTCCAGTTTTGAAATGAGACCAATTCATGATGCACATATATGTAGGACGTTCGTTCATAACAACTCCTACGCTAGTGAACTTGCTGGGGCGTTAACAGGTTCCATCTCGGAATGGAAGCTATGAAGCATCCCCCTCCACCTTCAACACCCGCGCCAATGGCTGCATCGGATGCGTCACCAGGCTGACCTCCACCAGCTCCAGCGCCAGCAATTCCCGCGGTCCCGCGCCGCGCGCCGCCTTCACCCGGTATCCGAAGCTCAGCCCATCCAGCGCCCCGCTCGCCAGCGCCGCCGCCGCCTCGCGCCCGGCCGCCGTCGCCCGCGACACGCGCCCGATCACGCGCAGCCCGCGCGCATCTTCCTGCGCCTTCTCGATCCGGCCGATGACGCTGCCCGGCCCATGCTGCCACAGCAGAGGCACCCCGGCGGCGGACAACGGGCCGAACGCCCCCGCCCGCACCACATCCCCGCCCCGGTCGACCCGGTCGAAAATCGCCGCATAACCGGCAAAGCGCACCTCGCCCGTTTCCCATCCCTCCGTTCGCTTCGAGCGAAGTCGAGAAGCGGAAAGCACCACCTCGCCCCTCATGCCCGCACCAGCCCCAGCAGCCCCATCTTCACCGCCACGCCCAGCAGCAGCAGCGCCATGCCGATCCGCACCGCCCAGCCAATCACCGCCCCGCGCGCCGTCTTCTTCGCGTCGCGCCAGGCGGACAGCAGTTCGCGCAGTTCCCGCACATCGCCCTCCGCGCGCCGGTCGGCCAGCCCCAGCCGCTCCAGCGCCCGCCCCGCACCCAGATCGCTCGCCTCCTCGATCAGCGCCCGGACCATGACCATGTCCATCGGTCGCCCCTCGGCCTGCGCGACGAGCCGCGCCAGCATCTCCTCTTTCATCGCATCCGCCTTCCCTTGCGGCCATTCACGGCCTATCTGGCGCCCATGAAGCGCGCCCCTCGCAAAGTCCTGATCGTCCTCGTCCTTGCCATCCTCGGCCTCATCGCCTGGCAGCTCGACCTGTTCACCGCCGGCGACTGCCTGATCCAGGGCGGCCGCTGGAACTGGGACAATGGCTTCTGCCGCCTCGACAGCCTCTCCCGCGCGGCAGAATAGTTTTGACGCTGAGATCACGGCAAAAGAAGAAGCCGCCAAAGGCGGCAACTCCTCTTCCTTCTCCGCGTCTCCGCGTCTCCGCGCGAACAAAATTCTCCCCGCACTCTGCGCCTCTGCGCGAACCCTACATCCCCAGCATCGCCTTCTTCTCTTCCGCCGAGAGAAAATCCGCCGCCGCGACCCGCTCCCACAGCGCCGCCCGCTCGTCCGAAAGCGCCGGCACCGCGTCGAGATCGGCCTCGATCGCCACGCCCGGCCACCAGCCCGACAGCCCCTGCGACAGCCCCGCGCAGATCTTCGCCACCAGCGGCAGGATCGCCTGCCGCCACAGCGCCTTGTTCGCCTCGCGATAATTGGCGTAGCTATTGTCGCCCGGCAGCCCCATCAGCATCGGCGGCACGCCGAAGGCCAAGGCGATCTCCCGCGCCGCCGCGCTCTTCAGCCCCACGAAATCCATCTCCGCCGGGGTCAGGCTCATCGCCTTCCAGCTGAGGCCACCCTCCAGCAGCATCGGCCGCCCGGCATTGGCGGCGCCGGCGAAGGCCGCCTCCATCTCGCGCTTCACCCGCTCATATTGGTCGGGCGACAGCACCGATCCGTCACCCGGATCATAGACCATCGCGCCCGAAGGCCGCGCCGCATTGTCCAGCAGCGCCTTGTTCCACACGCTCGCGGCATTGTGGATCGCCACCGCGCCCGCCGCCGCGCCCGCGCAGCCCAGCCCATAATGATCGTCCAGCGGATGCAGCGACTTGAGGTGCAGCAGGCTCGTCCGCCCGGCGCCATCTTCGGGCGACAGCCGGGTCACGCTTTCCCCTACCCGATAGAGATAGGCCGCCGGCCATCCCCGCGCATCCGCCTCGACGCTGACCCGTTCCGGCCGCAGCGCGAACAGCTCGGCCGGCATCCCATCGGCGCCCGCAATCACCTGCACATAGCCATTGCCGTGCAGCAGCAGGTGGCAGGCCAGCGTCTCCACCAGCCCCTGCCCCGCCGACGCCTGCCCGACCAGCGCCGTCACCCGCGCCGCATCCGCCCCTTCGATATTCGGGGCCCGCACCTTGATAGCGCACGCCCCCGCGCCTTCGGACACCAGCCGCATCGCCCGCTGCGCCACGGCATTGCCCATCACCCCGGCGCGCAGCTGCGCTTCGTAGCTCGCCGGCCATTCGCCCAGCGCCACCGCGCCCGACCCCCAGGCACGCGCCAGCACCGGCCGCGCATCGCCCCCACCCGCACCCTGCGCTGCGGCCGCCTTCGTCCCGAACCATTTCATGAAAAGACCCCCAAAACGCAAAAATCCTCTCCCCATCGGGGGAGAGGATAGTGAAGCCTGGACGGCGCAGCCGCCCTGGCGAAACTTGGAGAGGGGGCTTAGCCTACCCTCACCGATTCCTTGCCAGCACCCGGTCGCAGGTCGAATTGGTCCCCTCGCTCTTGCCGATCATCCGGCCCGCCAGCGCACCCGCGCCTGCGCCCAGCAGCGTCTCGCCGACGCCGCCGCCCGCGATCAGGCCCACGCCCGCGCCACCGGCCGCGCCGATCACCGTGCCCTTGTCGCGCCCCTGCTTGCCCTTCAGCAGGCAGTAACGCACATCGTCCCGGTCGCGCGGCGCCGCCCGCGCCACCCGCGCGCGGTCCTTGCTGTTGAGGCTGGCGGCCATCACCGGCGCCGCGATCACCGACACGCCCACCGCGACCGCCATCAGCTTCACCATCTTCATGTCACATACTCCTGGTTACGGCAGGAGAACGATCCGGGCCGCGCGCCAGTTCCCCCGGCGCGCGGCCCGATTGCGCCATTCAGTCCAGCCGCGACACGAAATCCTCGATCGGGCGGCGCACCTTCTTCAGCTTCACCAGCCAGTCGCCCTCGTCGGCGCGGTAGCCGATCGGCATGATCGCCACCGACCGCAGCCCGCGGGCGCGCAGTTCCAGTATTTCGTCCAGCGCGGCGGGATCGAAGCCCTCCATCGGCGTCGCGTCGACCTCTTCGAAGGCGGCGGCGGTCAGCGCGATGCCCAGCCCGACATAGGCCTGCCGCGCGGCATGTTCGAAATTGGTCTGCGCGTCGCGCTGGGGATAGGTCGACAACAGCATCTGCCGATAGGCTTCCCAGCCCTCGTTGCGGAAACCGCGCTCGTCATTGACCAGGTCGAACATATGGTTGATCCGCTCGGGCGTATAATTGTCCCACGCGGCAAAGACGATCAGGTGCGACGCATCCGTCACCTGCTCCTGGTTCCAGGCGATCGCCCTGATCTTCTCGCGAACAGCCTTGTTGGTGACGACGATCACCTCGAACTGCTGCAACCCGCTCGACGTCGGCGCCAGCCGCACCGCCTCCAGGATGCGCTCCACCTTCTCTTCCGGCACCTGCTTGTCCGGGTTCATCTTCTTGGTGGCATAACGCCAGTTCAGTCGGTCGATCAGCATGCAATACCTCTTGAAAACAGCGCGCCGACCCCAGGCCCGGCGCATGACACCCCGATGTAGAGGCTGCGCCGGGAAAATAAAGGTATCATATCGAAACTGGATGCCGCCCGATCCCCTATCGTAGTGGATGGGGAGCGGCAATGCCAGCTGAGGGCATAAAAGCCGCCGGTGGGAAGGCGACCAGTAGCTGCTCCTCCCATGTCCGTTCGGCCCTTCGACAAGCTCAGGGCGAACGGACATGGGAAAGCGGACGGAGAAACACCGGCCAGGAACAGCCATTAATCCCACGTCATCCCGGCCCTGAGCCGGGATCCCGCTTCTTCTTCCAAGCCCAACCCTAAAAGCAGCCGGACCCCGGCTAAGGGCCGGGGTGACGAGCGTAGGGAATATCCGCAGTCCACCCACGATCGCCATTCACCCGCCCGGTTCGTGCTGACAACCCTGACAGTCGCAGGTCCGTTTTTGGGCGGGAAAGCGGACCGGGTGGAACCGACCATTTGCGGACATTGAAAGCGTCGGCACGCAGTCCAGATACCTGACATTGCTCTATTATCAAATTTGTCTGATAATGCATTGGTGAAAAAGCCCCCCCTCGTCCGCATCATTGCCGTTCCTGCGTTCTTTTTGGCTTTGCTCGGATATTGGGCAGCCTTCCCACCCCGCGAGCCGATCAGGTCAGCCGACGGCATTTACGTGAGTGCCTGCTGCGGCTCCCTAAAATTGCAAAACGGGCGAATGTCCTTGGAGACGCAATCCGTTGGCTATCTGGTTGAACATGACAAAGTTGGGCGATATATTCTACCCGCCATTTACGTCGGTGTGTCAGATGCAAATCGGGTCGATATCGACGGGCAGAAAACCGCTTTAAAGCTCCGCCTTGATGGCCGCCCGACGCCAGCGACCATTAATCTGCCGGGCAGTCAGACGACTGTCGAATTTCGCAGACGTTAGCGATGGCCGATTTAACTTGATCGCGGCGCAAAGCCGTCCATCCTCTAACCACCCCTTTTCGTCATTCCCGCGAACGCGGGAACCCATCTCCGGACCTTGCGTCCAGCACTACGCCGAAAAAATAGATCATCCCTCCGCGAGGACGAAGGTATAAAACAACCCCTCACATCCCCCTGATCCGCGCCTCCCCCCTCTTCGTCAGCATCAGTTCGCTCATCGCCCACACCAGCGCGTCGGCGCGATCGGGCGATCGCCCCGGCCCGACATAGCCGCCGCCCGCCAGCAAGCCGCACATCTGGTCCTCCAGTTCGGGAAAGGCGCCGCGATGCGCCACCCGCCCCGCTTCGTAGAGCGCCGCCACCGGCTCCGCCCGCGCCGACTTGCCGCGCGACGCATGGACCAGCTTCACCGGCATCTTCTCTTCCGCCGCGCGCAGCACGCTTTCCACCATCGCACCGCCATTATTGGCCTCCGCCACGACCCGGTCCGCGTCATGCACCATCGCCGCAGCCGCGACCGCGCGTGCCCAGCCTTCGGGCCGCATCCCCTCCACGCTCGCATCGGCGATCACATAGGCGCGCCCGTCGCCACCCAGTCCGGCCACCACGATGCCGCACGCATCGCCCCCGGCCGAAGCCGGCGGATCGACCGCCACCACAACCCGCGCCAGCGCGCCCGGCACATGCCGCACCCGGCATGCCTCGATCAGGTCGCGGGTCCACAGCGCACCCTCCACCTCCTCGATCAGCTCGCCGTCCAGTTCCTGCCGCCCCAGCCGCGTGCCGCCATAGCTTTCCGCCATTGCCGCCACGAAGCCGGGCGCCAGGTTGCCCGCATTCTCCACCGTCGCCCCCCGCGTCACGATCACGTCACCGCCGCTCCGCGCCACCAGCGCCCGCACCAGCGGGACCGGCCGTGGCGTCGTCGTCGCCAGCACGCGCGGCCCGGAACCCGATGCATCGCCCAACCGGATCCCCATCATCAGATTGTGCCAGGCCGCCTCGCCGCCCGCCCATTTGGCGATCTCGTCGGCCCAGCCATGGCTGAACTGCGGCCCACGCAGGCTCTCCGGTTCCGCCGCGCCGAACAGCCGCGCCTCCGCGCCATTGGGCCAGGTCAGCTTGCGCAGCGCCGGCGCATAGATCGGCCGCGCCCACCATGGCGCGACGGACAGCAGTCCCGACGCGCCCTCCACCATCACGCTGCGCGCCTCGCCCAATGTCGCGCCTACCAGAGCGATCCGCGCCGCCGGGTCGCCTTCCGCGATCCCACGCACCCATTCCGCCCCGGCCCGCGTCTTGCCGAAACCGCGCCCCGCCATCATCAGCCAGATGCGCCAGTCGCCCTCCGGCGCCAGCTGCGCAGGCCGCGCCAGAAACGCCCATTCCCGTTCCAGCCGCTCGGCCGTCCCCTGGTCCAGTCGCTTGAGGATCGTTCCCTGCGCCCGCCCGTCCGCTTCGGCCAGCCACTCCATATCCGAAAGCTGCATCGCCCTTCTCCCCACCCGGCTCCGCGTCCCGCAGACACGAAAAAGGCCGCCCGCAGGCGGCCTTCCCAAACATCCCCCGCCCCCTGACAGGCCCGCCGGAAATGGTCGAGGCTATTTCCGCGGCGCCATCCCGCCAAAGGTCACGATGCTCTCTGCCCCGTCCCTCGTCACCGACGACACGCCGATGAAATGGTCGTCCACCACCACATCCTTCAGCACGAACTCGGTCGCGCCGATCACGATCCGGCTGTTCGACCATGCCTGTTCGTCCGCCCGCCGCCAATAGATGCGATAGGCCGCCGCGCCCGGCACCGAATCCCAGAAAACCCGCGTATCCATCGACAGCGCCCCGTCCAGCGACACGCTTGCCGGCGCCGCCGGCGCCTCCGCCAGTTCGCGCAGCGCCGCCACGTTCAGCGCCG
The DNA here is from genome assembly GCF_035511395.1 of Sphingobium sp. Classification (GTDB taxonomy): domain Bacteria; phylum Pseudomonadota; class Alphaproteobacteria; order Sphingomonadales; family Sphingomonadaceae; genus Sphingobium. The sequence goes on along the minus strand of NZ_DATKFP010000250.1, from coordinate 32,106 downwards.
TCACCTTCGCCAGATAGGGAAAGTCCATCCCCTCGACCGTATCGCCATAGACGCGGCCATTTTCGGTCCGCAGATCCTGATGCTGCCGGTCGTAATTCTCGATCCCGACGGAAAAGCGCACCGCCGGAAATCCCAGTTCCAGGAAGGGCGAATGGTCGCCGCCCCGCCCGAACCGGTCCAGCCGCCGCACGGCGAACACATCCAGCCCGATCTGCGGATTGGCCTCCGCAATGCCATCGATCTTCTTGGCCAGCGCGCGCGACGGCCCGTCATCCTCGCCGCCGATCGCGCGCCGCGTCAAATTAGCCTTGGCGTCCTCGGCAAAGCGGATGCCTTCGGAAAAGACCCGCACCCGGTCCGCGACGATCTGTCCGTTCTGGCCGACTATGTTGCCGACGATATCGTTGTTCAGCATCGCCCGCACCTGCCAGCCGCGCTTCTTCGCGGTGTCGGCCAGCAGCTTCGCGCCCCAGAGCCCCTGCTCCTCGCCCGACAGCAGCGCATAGACGATCGTCCCGTCGAACTTTTCGCCCGCCAGCACCCGCGCCGCCTCCATGACCAGCGCCGTGCCCGACGCATTGTCGTTCGCGCCCGGCGCATCGCTCGTGATGTTCATGACGTCGGTCACGCGGCTGTCGATATGCCCCGCGATGATCACCACCTGATTGGGATCGCCCGTCCCCTTCTGGATCGCCAGCACATCGGCCACCTCTACCCCTTGCGGCGCGCGCGGCCCGGTGAAGGGACCGGAAATCGTCTCGACGCTCAGGCACCCGCCGCAACTCTTGCTGATCTTCTCGAACTCTTGCCCACCCCATTTGCGCGCCGCACCGATCCCGCGCTTGGGGTCGGTCGCCGATGACAGGGTGTGCCGCGTCCCGAAACTCACCAGCTTCTCGACGGTCGTCTTCAACCGCACCGGATCGGGCGCCTTCATCTGGGCAAGGGCGGGAGTGGTCAGGGCCGAAGCCGCGGCGATCAGGATGATTGTCTTCATGGGACCAAACTCATATCGCCTGTGGCACGACTGTAAAGCACCCACATCTTCCCGATCGTCGCTCGCCATGCTTTAACCCGCGTCGACACTGCCAGAGCATTCAAAAGGCAATAGGGGAAGCCACATCATGAATAACAACAACAAGATCGCCCGCCGCACCCTGCTCGGCGCGCTGCCGGTCCTCGCCTTCCTCCCCGCTGCGGCACAGGCGCTCAGCGTCAGCCCACGCTGCCGCGTCATCATCGACAATGATTTTTCCGGCGACCCCGACGGCCTGTTCCAGCTCGCCCATCATCTCCTCTCGCCCTCGGTGGAGGTCGCCTTCATCATCGGCTCGCATATCCACGATCCCGAACTCTTCGACCGGTCGAAGACGCAGGCCGACAATGCCGCCCGCATCGCGAGCGACCTCATGGACCGGATGCGCCTCGCCCGCCGCCCGGACGTGATCGCCGGCCGCAACGCCGCACTCGCCCCCGGCGCACCTGCCGAGCAGACCCCCGCCGTCCGCCGGATTCTTGCCGAAGCGCGGCGCGACAGCAAAATGCCGCTCTATTATGTCGCCGGCGCCGGTCTCACCGACCTGGCCGAAGCCGTCCGCATCGATCCGTCCATAGCCCGACGCATGACCCTGATCTGGATCGGCGGACCGGAACATCCCGACTCCCGGCCCTCCGTCCATGTCCAGCCGCACAAGGAATATAATCTCACCATCGACCTGCCCGCCGCCCGCTATCTCTTCAACGACAGCGCGCTCCCCATCTGGCAGGTGCCGCGCGACATCTACCGCACGCTGATGATCAGCCATGCCGAACTGGAAAGCGGCCTGGCGCAGGCTGGCGCGCTCGGCCGCTTCCTGCTCGATCATCTGGAAAAGATCATTCGCATGATCCCCAACCATCTGGGCGAAACCTATATCCTTGGCGACAGCCCGCTGGTCACGCTGACCGCGCTCCAATCCTCGTTCGAGCCGGATCCCGCCTCCAGCGACTATGCCGTCCGCCCCACGCCGCGCATCACGGAAAAGGCGACCTACGAACCCGCCCCCGACGCCCGCCCGATGCGCCTCTACACCAGCATCGACACGCGGCTGACCTTCGAAGACATGTTCGCCAAGTTCCGCGCCGGCAGTCGCTGACAGGTCCGAAGCAAAAATCACCCCATGCTTCGCTACAAATGCGACATTTGCCGGAAGCATATCACGTCTATCCCGTCTCTCGTCAGCGGCACTCCTCTGCGGATCCCCCTCTGCCGCCGCTGACACTCCCCCTGAACCTCGACCCCCGGCGACCTGCCGGGGGTTCTTTTCCTGAGCCTGAACCAGACGAGCCTTCATCATCGGCGCAGCCGGCTCCGGCGCTGCCCGGATCAGATGCCCCGGATCTGATGTCGATGCCAATACAGCGAAATCCAGCCCGCCTGCATGCAGATCTGCCGCCGGGCGACCATGAATTTCAACGTCAATGCCAGGTCATCCTGATCCACCCCTCCCAGGTCCAGCGCCTGGACCGGCCTCGCGCCAAGGCGCTGTAAAATCATGCTTTCCAACGTCATGTCAGAGTAAAGCTGCGGGCGACATGGTCCGTTCCGGCGGCGGCATGGTTAACATCCATCCCGCCGCGCGGAACGATCGCTCCGCCTCCAAACTGCTGTTTTGACGGGATGAAATGGCCGAACACCGCCACCCGACCCGCGCGCTTCAAGCCCCCGCCGTCGCACGCCGTCGCCTGATCTCTTCCAGCACGCCGCGCACCCGCTCCACCGCATCGGCGCTGTCGGGCCGCTCGCCGCCCGCCTCCGTCCGGATCTTCGCCACCCGGTCGCGATAGCGCTGCCACAATTGCAGCCCCAGCGTCAGGCTGGGCGCGCGCTTGACCTTGCGCGTCTTCACCGCGCCGTCGCCGTCGCTCACCACCTCCTCGGTCTCGCTGCCGAACAAGGCCGCGCGCATCAGCATCATCTCGATCTCGGCATAGCCCTGTTCCAGCGCCGCATCCCACGCCCGCGCAAACACCGGATCGCGCGCCTTGCGGTCATAGGCGCCGGCCCGGCACTTGCCGACCGCACGCGCCGCCTCGCTGACATTGCAGGTCTCGGCCAGCACCGCCATGAACTCGGTCACCTCGCTTCTGGTCCAGCTGTCCTTGCGCGCCTTGCGCAACTGCGCTCGCGGTCCCCCGCCAGCCTTCTGCCGCTGCGCCACCAACGCACCGCGCTTCTTCTCCCCGACCATGCGCCCCTCCGCTGCCAGACCGGCGCACGGCAAAAGGGCCGGCCCCGAACAGGACCAGCCCCTTGGCAATCGCTGCCTTGGCGACTCACATTTTCCCAATATCCACTTAACTGCCACAGGAGCGTGACGATGTCAAGAAGAATGTACCATATGGGTTAAATCAAGCCGCCATCTTCGCCAGGATCGCTGCCTCCTGCGTCATCGCGTCGGCAAAGCTCGGCCGCGCCCGGATCTTTTCCAGCCACGCCACCACCTTTGGCCAGCGCTCGCCCGTCAGCCCCTTGGAACAATAGCAGACGTTGATCAGCGGACAGGCGGCAGCAATATCCGCCAGCGTGAAGCGGTCCTCGACCAGCCAGCCGCTGTCGGGCAGCACGCTCTCCAGATAATCATAGAGGGGCGGCATCTTCTCTGCCTCCGCCGTATCGGCCAGCGCCGGATCGTGCGGCATCTTCAGCGCCTTGCCCACCACCCGGTTGAAGAAGAGCTGCGCCCCCGCCGCCTGCGCGATGGTATCGCCAAATTCCTCATACCAGATCGTCCGCGCCCGCGCCTTCGGTTCGGTCGGGATCAGGTTGGGTTCCGGATGCAGGGCATCCATATAGGTTATGATCGCGGTCGAATCGCTGATCAGGAAGTCGCCATCCTCCAGCGCCGGCATCTTGCCGAAGGGGGATGCCTGCATGAACGCCGGATCCCCCCGCCCGAACCCGGCCGGCCTGACCTCGATGGAGATGCCTTTCTCCGCCGCAAAAACGATGACCTTGCGCACGAAGGGTGACGGTCTGGCGCCATGGATGATCATGATGTTCCTCCTCTCCTTTGGTCGGAAGCCGCACCATGACCTTAAAGTAGCAAATTGCAACCAATATAGAGCGACTCCAGCGCCAACGCTCGCCACCCGCCTTTAAGGCTGGGTGTGGCAGCAGAAGCGGGATCCGGGGTGAAGACCGGACGACGTCGGACTGATGGCGGCGCTCGCCGCCTCCAATCAGGCCCGCCCCCGGAAAAAGGGGGCGGAAAACCGCCCCCTTCCACAATCGTGAACTGTTGCCCCCGCGTCACATCGTGATCTTCGCGCCGGCATACATATAGCGGCCGACGAAGCTGATCGGATAGTTGCTGGACGCGATCGATGGCTGCTGGTCGAACAGATTGTTCGCGCCGACATAGAAGCGGAACCGCTCGTCCACGTCATAGGCAACATACAGGTCGTGCTGCCATTTTTCCTTGTACCAGAAATATTTGGGGTCGGAGAGGTCGGGGTTCGCCGTCAATTCCTCGGTCGTGTAGCGGCGGGTCTTGCTGAACCAGCTGATGCCGTAATTGACCGTCAGCTTGTCGAGCTTCCAGGTGATGTCCCCGGTCGCATTCCACTTGGGATAATAGGCCTCCAGCCGGTCGACATCGACCACCGCGCCCGGTGATGGGATGAACTCCAGCTTGTTGAGGTAGCCGCCGACCAGCGACAGGCTGAACGCCCCCGCCTTGGCCGTCTCGAACCCGTAATTCAGCTTGAAATCCGCGCCCGACGTCCGGAAATTGGCGACATTCTGCGGCTGCACGAACCAGCTGCTGATATAGCCGGTGCCTGTCGCGCGGGTGATATTCTGGCAGAAGACATTGTCCAGCGTCGGCTGATCGACGCACAGTTCCGCCACTTCCTCGGCCGTCGCCGTGTTGATCGCATCCTTCAGCTTGATGTCATACCAGTCGAACGAGGCCACCAGGCCGGGAATGAAGCCGGGGCGCAGCACCACGCCCGCCGTCCAGGTCCGCGCCGTCTCCTCCTGCAGGTTGCGGTTGCCGCCGGTATTGCCGGGCAGGCTGACGGTGGCGGTCGGATCATTCTCCGGGTTGAACGCGGCGATCTGCCCCGGCGTCAGCCCGGCCGCCGCCAGCGTCGCCTGGCAATTGGCCACGCGATATTGCGTGCCCTCGTCGATATAGACCGGATCGCACGGATCGCCGATGAAGGCGAAGCTGCCGTTGCGCGGCGCAAACAGTTCGGTGATGTTGGGCGCGCGCACCGCTTCGGACCATGTCCCGCGGAATGTGATGTCGGGGATCGGCGCATAGGTGCCGTCGACCTTCCAGGTCGTCGTCTTGCCGATGGTCGAATAATCCGACAGGCGGAGCGCCGCGCCGAAGCTCAGCATATGGGCGAAGGGCATGTCCTTGAGCACGGGCACCGACAATTCGCCGAATATCTCCTTCACGTCGAAGCTGCCCTTCTCCGTCAACTGCACGGAAAAGTCCTGCAACGCGCCCTGCTGCAACAGATCGTCGGGAACGAAGCTGCTCTTTTCCTTGCGATATTCGGTACCCAGAGCGAAGCCGACCGGACCACCCGGCAACTCGAAGAACTGGCCGAAGTCGCCGGAGATGGAACCGGACACGACATGCTGCTGTACCTTGGCGCGGTTCATGACGTCAGCATTGATCCAATCGAGCGCCGCCTGATCCCGCACGCCGTTGCCCAGCAGGTTGAGCGGACGGCAACCGCTCCCCGCGCCCGGCGTAAAGGTCGATGCCGGCGCGTCATAATTGTCGGGATTGATCGTATCGTCGGGGAACAGGTCCGACCGGCAAACGATATTGCCCGTTGCCGGATCGCGCACCGCATCGATCGCTGCCCAGTAACGGTCGCCGATGCGATAGTCGGTCAGCAGCACCTTCGACTTGGTCTGCCCGAAGGTATAGGACAGTTCATAGCGGGCATGATCGGAAATCGCCCCCTCGAACCCGCCGACGAAGCGCATCGTCTCGCGGTCGTTACGCTCGCCGCGTACACCCAGGTCGAAATTGTCGCGGGAAATCAGCGCCCCGTCCGCCGTCGATGCAATGCCCGCATAACGATCCTGCAAATAGGGATTGTCGGGAGACAGATAGGTGAAGAAATCGAACGACGGCTGCGCCAGGGTGAACGTCCGGTTCTTTACATATTTGGCTTCGAGGAAGACTTTCACCGAATCGCTGAAGTCATAATGCGACAGCAGGTTGATATTGTGGACGCGGTTATAGGCCTGAAGATCGCCCTGATAGCCGGCCAGCGGCGTGCTGTCCCCGCCCTGCGTCAGCCCGCCCGACGACCGCAGCAACGTGCCCCGGTCATAGACCTTGCCCGATCCGGTGAAGTCCGGAATGCCGTCCAGATCCAGATCGACTGCGCCATCGACCGAACTGTCGGCATAGCGCAGGTCGTTGAGCGGGATCCGGTCGGGTACATTGGGATCGTCCGGAAAGTCCGCGGGATTGCGCACGATGCCATAGGTGCGCAGCGGGTTCCCGGTTCGCGCCCGGTCGAAACTGCTTACCCGGTCCTGCTCGCGAAACTCGTAGGACAGCGCGATATTGCCACGCCCGTCACTGAAATTCTTGCCATAGGTCACGGATCCATAACGCTGCCCGGCGTCACCCCGGCTGGAAATACCCACCTGCCCACTGGCCTTTAGACCGTCGAAGTCGCGCTTCAGGCGGAAATTGACCACACCCGACACGCCGTCCGCACCATAGATGGCCGACGCGCCGCCGGTCAGCACGTCGACACCCTCGATCAGGTCGTTGGGAATGGTGTTGATATCGACCGCCGCCGACCCGGACAGGCTCGACACATGGCGGCGGCCATTGACCAGCACCAGCGTCCGGTTCTCGCCCAGTCCGCGCAGGTCGAGCAACTGCACGCCCACCGCGCCGAAATCGGCATTGGAACCGGACGTACGCGCGCCATTCAGCGAATTGATCAGCGCCGGATTCTGCGCCAGTGTATCGACCAGTTGAACGTTGCCCGCCTGCTCCAGCGACTCGGCCGTCACCGTGACCAGCGGATTGGCGAGATTATAGTCGCTGCGCTGGATGCGGCTGCCGGTGACGATGATCGTCTCGCCTTCATCGGCGGCCGGCGTCTCCTGCGCCATCAGCGGTGCCGCGGCCAGAGTCGAGAGTGCGGTGGAAAGAGTGCTGGCAGCCAGCAACGCCCGCGCGAAAGCAGTGCGGTTCGGCATGAATGTTCCCCTCTGTTCGCCGACTTCAAGGAAGCCGGATCAGCGGACAACACCCCACGCCCCACAAGGATCACTGCCAGGTTGCCGGCTATTACGCTTTATTTCAAACTGTTGCACTGGCGCAACAGGATGACGTCAAGCCGCCGCCTATTCCCCTACGGCTTCCGCGCGTGCGATCAGCGCCTGCGCTTCCTCGACATGCATCGTCTCGATCATCCGCCCTTCGAACCGTTCCGCCCCGCCGGTGGCCGCCTCCACCAGCCGCCGCGCATCCGCCACCGCCTGCGCATCCGGGCCGAACACCTGGTTCGCCACCGTCACCTGGCTCGGATGGATCAGCGTCTTGCCGTCGAAGCCCAGCGCATGGCCCTCGGCGCATTCCGCTTCCAGCCCGGTCTCGTCGTCCAGCCGGTTGAACACGCCGTCGAACACCGCGATACCCGCCGCCCGCGCTGCCAGCACCACCGCCTGCATGGCATGGCTGAGGCCCACCCGACCGGCCGACGGCGGAATGCCCAGATCCTTGCGCAGGTCGTTATTGCCCATGAACAGCCCGGCGCAGCCTTCGCCGGCCGCGATCGCCGGCGCCGCCAGGACGCCGCGCGCGCTCTCGATCATGGCGATCACCGGCTTGTGGCAGACGCTGAACACATCCTTGACCTGCTTGGGATGCTCGACCTTGGGCAGCACGACATAGTCGGCGCCCGACGCCTTGACCGCGATCATCTCGACTCCGTGCCAGCGCGTCCCCTCGACATTGATCCGCACCGCGCTCAGCCGCCCGCCGAACCCCTCTGCCAGCGCCTCGACAGCGCCCGCCCGCGCCATTTCCTTGGCGTCATCGGCCACCGCGTCTTCCAGGTCGAGGATCACCATGTCGCACGGCAGCGTCCGCACCTTGGCGATGGCCCGCGCATTGGACGCGGGCAGGAACAGCAGCGAACGGGCATGGCGCAATTGCATTGGGCGTCTCTCCTCATGACTGTCCCCGGCTTAGCGCAGCCGTGCGGCAGGAACAGCCCTTTTCATACCCTGATGCAGGCATGACAGTAAGTGCTTAATATTTCGGCCTGACCACGTCATGATCCGGCGAACAGTTGAAATATCGCCGGTCATAAACTCAAAATACAGACTCTTCCTCTAGTTCCTCTTCCGAAAGGAGCATGAACAGATGTCATTCGTGTCAGACATTGTTGGGGCGATGCCCGCATGATCCATCGCATAGCCTGCGATCAGGTCCGCCTCGGCATGTATGTTCACAAGCTTGGCGGCTCCTGGTTCGCCCATCCTTTCTGGCGCAACCGACGCCTGCTCGACACCGCCGAAGAGGTGGAAGCGGTGCGCGCATCGGGCCTTCCCTATGTCGAGATCGATGACGAACGCGGTCTCGCTCCCGAACGCATCGCGTCGGCCGCGTCGCGCCCCGAACGCACCACGCCCCCCGCACCGATCTGGTCCGGTCCCCGCTCAAAGACCGCGCCGGACACGCTCCGTGCGGCGGAACGCAAGCGCGCGGTCGATCTGGTCGATCGGTCCCGCCGGGTGATGAAGCGCGTGTTCGAAAGCGCCCGTCTCGGCCGCGCGATCCGCATGGCGGAAGTCGCCCATGTCGTCGAGGAAGTCACCGCCGCCGTCACCCGCAACGCCCAGACATTGCTCGGCGTCATCCGCCTGAAGTCCAAGGACGAATATACCTATTACCACTCCGTCGCGGTCTGCACCCTGATGGTGAATTGCGGGCGGCATCTGGGCTTGCCCGACGCGGAAGTGGAGCAGCTCGGCTTCGCCGGCCTGCTCCATGATATCGGCAAGATGGGCATACCCGAATCGATATTGAACAAGGCCGGCAGCCTGACCGACGAGGAATTCGACCTCGTCCGCGGCCACCCCGCCCATGGCCATGGCCTGCTGGTCGACGCCGGCGACATGCCCGACATGGCGCTCGACGTCTGCCTGCATCATCATGAGAAGGTCGACGGGTCGGGCTATCCCTTCGGCCTGTCCGCCGACCGGCTGAGCCTTGCCGCGCGGCTCGGCGCCATCTGCGACGTCTATGACGCGCTGACTTCCGACCGCATCTACAAGGCTGGCTGGCCTCCGGTGGAGGCGGTCGCCGCGATGTGGAGCTGGGACGGGCATTTCGACCGCGTCCTGCTGTTCCGCTTCATGCAGAGCATCGGCGTTTTCCCCACCGGTATGCTGGTGACGCTGCGCAGCAACCGGCTGGGACTGGTGCTGGAAAACAGCCGTCGCGCCTCGCGCCCCAGGGTCTGCGCCTTCTACGACACCCGCGCCAACGCCTTCCTGCCGCCCGAAACCGTCACCCTGCGCGACGACCTGTCCGGGGACCAGATCGTCGCCCCCGAACTGCCGGAACGCTGGGGCTTCCGCGACTGGGACGCGATGGCGGAGCGGCTCGCGAAGGGGGAAAACCTGAACGCATAGCCCCCTCAGCCATATACCAGCATGTACAATACGCCCACGACGGTCAGCAGCAGCGAGAACCAGAAGAAGCCGAAATCGGGCTTGTCGGGATCCCGCATGAGTCAGTCCTGCCTTTGCGTGCGCCGGACCAGCAGATCGTCGGTCACGGTCATGGTGAAGATCGGGTCGGCATTCGCCGGAACCTCGGCGATCGCATCGACGAAGGCCGCGCGGGTTTCCGGATCGTCATACACCATCTTGGCGTCGAACGCCGCGCGCCACGTTGCTTCGTCGGGCCATTCGGCATAGCCGACGAACCGGCCGTCCGCGTCGCGATGGAGCCGCGAGCCATAGCTGCCATATCTTTCCCGGATCAGGTCGGTGCCGCGCCGCCAGGCCGCGCGGAACTGATCCTCCTTGCCGGGGTGGACCCGCCACCAATAGACCGCCACGAACATCGGCTCTCTCCTTCACAGAGGAGAATGAGCCGGATCGAGCGCCGGTTCCAGCGGTGTCCGATAGGGTTGGGCACCGGCCCTCATGGGAAGGCCGGTGCCGCTACATCAGAGAATGCTCTGGCCGGTCTTGGCCCAGTCGGCCGCGAACGCGTCCAGCCCCTTGTCGGTCAGCACATGCTTGGACAGCATCTTGATGACGGCCGGCGGGGCGGTGATGACGTCGGCGCCGATCTTCGCGCAATCCAGGACATGGATCGGGTGGCGCAGCGATGCCGCCAGGATCTCGGTCTTGAACGCATAATTGTCGTAAATCAGGCGGATATCCTCGATCAGCGCCAGACCGTCGAAGCCATTGTCGTCATGACGACCGACGAAGGGCGAGATGAAGCTCGCGCCGGCCTTGGCCGCCAGCAGCGCCTGATTGGCCGAGAAGCACAGGGTCACGTTGACCATCGCGCCATCATCGGTCAGCGCCTTGCAGGTCTTGAGGCCGTCGATGGTCAGCGGCACCTTGATGCAGACATTGTCCGCGATCTTCCGCAGGATCGCGGCTTCCTTCATCATCGTCTCATGGTCGAGCGCGACCACTTCGGCCGACACGGGGCCATCGACGATGCCGCAGATTTCCTCGACCACTTCCAGGAAGGCGCGGCCGGACTTGTGGATCAGCGTGGGGTTGGTGGTGACGCCGTCCAGCAGGCCGGTGGCGGCCAGTTCGCGGATTTCGGCGGTGTCGGCGGTGTCGACGAAGAATTTCATGGGACGGAACTCCGGGGATAAGCGAATCGCGCCCCTTTAAAGGGTTTTCCAAGCAGGTGGAAACGGAGTTCGCCGAACTTCGCTTCCACCTGCTGACTCGGAAAACGCGGCAAAACAAAAATCCAGGCTGGCGCCCGGATTCGCCATCATCGGCGCCGATAATTGCATAGCAACAATATCATGATTAAGCCGCAGGCACCTTTCCAAAGGACCAGATATGCAGCGCGCCGCCCGTCTCCTGACGATATCTCTCGCCATGGGCTGCGCACCGCCTACATGGGCGGCGACCGAGGAAAGCCAGGCCTGGATGACGGAGCATGTCACCATCCGCGCAGGTCAGGACAATATCGTCTCGATCGATTCGAGCCAGCGCGCCCGATCCGACGGCAAGAGCGGCGGCGAGCAGTTTCTGGCCCGCATCGGCATCGACCATCGATTGACACCTGCCGTCCAGCTTGGCGGCGGCGTCGCCTATCTCAAGAGCGAGATCGATCAGGAAATGCGCCTGTATCAGCAGCTGACGCTGGCCAAAGGCATCTGGCTCAGCCGGACCCGGATCGAGCAGCGCTTCTTCGACAATGCCGATGAGGCAAGCTGGCGGCTGCGGCAGCGGGTGCAGGCGTCGTTGCCGATCGACCGGGCGAAGAGATGGACGCTGGTCGCGGCGGGCGAACTCTTCTTCCACCTCAACCGCGCACGGCCGAGCGACAAGACCGGCCTTGCCGTGATGCGGCACCAGATCGGCGTCCGCCACCCGATCGCCAGGGCGGTCGACGCCCAGCTCCTCTACATGCGCCAGCAGAATTTCCGCGACGGGCGCCCCGATGTCGTATCGCACATTCCATGGCTTACGCTGAGTTGGCGGCTGTAGAGTGGGATAACCCAGGCCACGCGGAGAAACACTGAAGGTCTGCTGGCGGCCAATTGTGGCCAATCCTTCTCCCTCGGAGGGAGAAGGATATGAAGCCTTACCGCGTAGCGGTTAGGCGGAGTTGGATGAGGGGGATTGGCGCAAGTTCAGCCCATTTCCCTGAGGTTGCTTCCCCCTCACCCAGCTACGACTAGGCAGCAAGCTGCCAAGTCTGCGCATCCCCCTCCCTCCAAGGGAGAGGGGTTAGAAATGTCCCCCAAACCACCCATCCCGGCCATAGCATCCAGCGTTGATCCGTTCGCGACAGCATTGCGCCGCGCGTCCAGCGCTTTAAGGACGGAAGGCATGTCTTCGCGCGCCCGTGTCCTGATCCTCAACGCCGCCCTTGGTCCGCTCGATTATCGCGTGCCCCATGGGATGCGTGTCGAACCGGGCAGCATCGTCGTCGCGCCGCTGGGACCGCGCCAGCTGATCGGCGTGGTGTGGGAGGAAGACAGCTTCCCCGATATCGAGACGGTGGGCGACAACCGACTGCGCAACCTGCTGGAGGTAGTCGACGCCCCGCCCCTGCCCGAACCGCTGCGCCGGCTGATCGAATGGACCGCCGACTATTATCTCAGCCCGCCCGCCGCGGTGCTGCGCATGGCGTTGTCGTCCATGGCAGCGCTGGAAGGCGCTCGGACGGTGATCGAATATCGGGCGACCGGCGCAGTGCCCGACCGCATGACCGAGCAGCGCGCCCAGGCGCTCGAACGGATCGGCGAGCGGCAGGGCTTGATCCGCGAACTGGCGATGATCGGCGGGGTCAGCGACGCGGTGATCCGCGGCCTCATCAAGCAGGATATATTCGAGGCGGTGGAGGTAAGCATCGACACCCCCTTCCCCATGCCCGATCCCGACCATGCCCCACCTGCTTTGTCCGAGGCGCAACGGGACGCGGCGATCATCATGGCGGACGCGGTGCGCGCGCACGACTTCGCCCCCTTCCTGCTCGACGGCGTCACCGGGTCGGGCAAGACCGAAGTCTATTTCGAGGCGATCGCCGCCGCCATCCGTGCCGACCGGCAGACGCTGGTGCTGCTCCCCGAAATCGCGCTTACCGAGCCTTTCCTCGAGCGCTTCGAAAAGCGCTTCGGCACGGTGCCGGTCAACTGGCACAGCGGCCTGCGCCAGAGCGAGCGGCGCCGGGCCTGGCGCGCCATCGCCAGCGGGCAGGCGCAGGTCGTCGTCGGCGCGCGCTCCGCGCTGTTCCTGCCCTATCCCAACCTTGGCCTGATCGTCGTGGACGAAGCGCATGAGGCGAGCTTCAAGCAGGAGGAAGGCGTCCATTACCACGCCCGCGACGTGGCGGTGATGCGCGGCCTGATGGAGAAATTCCCGGTCGTGCTGGCGTCGGCCACGCCCGCGATCGAGACGCGGCATCAGGTCGAACTGGGGCGCTATGCCGAAATCAAGCTGCCCTCCCGCTTCGGCGGGGCGGAGATGCCGGGAATCGAGGGCATAAACCTGCTGACCGATCCGCCCGAGCGCGGCCGCTGGATCGCGCCGCCGCTGGTCAAGGCGATCGACAAGAATATGGAAAAGGGCGAGCAGAGCCTGCTCTTCCTCAACCGACGCGGCTATGCGCCGCTGACGCTATGCCGCCATTGCGGCTATCGCTTCCAATGCCCCAACTGCACTGCCTGGATGGTCGAACATCGGCTGACGCACCGGCTGGCCTGCCATCATTGCGGCCATGTCATCCCCGCGCCGCGCCGTTGCCCAGAGTGCAAGGAGGAGGATTCGCTGGTCGCCTGCGGTCCCGGTGTCGAGCGGATCGCGGACGAGGTGAAGGCGCTCTGGCCGCAAGCGCGCACCGCGATCGCGACGTCCGATACGCTCAGTTCCCCCGCCCGCGCCGCCGAGTTCGTAAAGTCGGTGGAAGGGGGCGACATCGACATCATCGTCGGCACCCAGCTCATCACCAAGGGCTATCATTTCCCGAACCTGACGCTGGTCGGCGTGATCGACGCGGACCTGGGGCTGGAGGGCGGCGACCTGCGCGCGGCCGAACGGACCTTCCAGCAGATCGTTCAGGTCGCCGGGCGCGCGGGACGAGGCGAGAAGCCCGGCAAGGTCTTTATCCAGACCCGTATGCCCGGCAGCGAAGTCATCAAGGCGCTGATCGACGGAGATACCGAGCGATTCTACTGGGTCGAGACGGAGAACCGGCGGCGCGCCAACGCCCCGCCCTTCGGCCGCTTCGCCGCGATCATCATCTCGTCCGAAGATGCCGACGAAGCGGCGCAGACCGCGCGGCTGATCGGCAAGTCGGCCCCGCTGATCGAGGGGATGCGCGTCTATGGCCCCGCCCCTGCGCCGCTGTCGGTCCTGCGCGGGCGGCATCGCCATCGCCTGCTGATCCATGCCACGCGGCAGGTGGATATTCAGGGCGCGATCCGCGAATGGCTCGGCAATCTGGCGTGGAAGTCGGGAACGCGCGTCGCGGTGGACGTCGACCCCTATAGCTTCATGTGATGGAAAGCCCGTGCCGCAACCTCTGTGCGCTCGACCGGGATCGGAAGAACTGCACCGGCTGCGGCCGGACGATCGAGGAAATCGTCCATTGGCGCAGCATGAGCGACGCGGCCCGCGCTGCTGTCATGATGCGGGTGCGGGATTTCCAGCCTTTGCCGCGCTCTTCCCCTTTTCCGCCGCCTGCGCGTCGAACGCCGCCTTGAGCTTCAGCGCCGCCTCGCGCATCTCCGATCCGTGCGGCGAATAGGCGATGGGATCGAGCAGCGTCGATGCCGCTGCATACTCGCCCTTGGCCGCCATCGCATGGGCGAAGTTGAAGCGATATTCCGGGCTTTGCGGCAACAGGGAAAAGGCCTTGTACAACCCGTCATAGCCAAGGTCGGGCATCTTGCCGCCGCGCATCGCATGATAGCGGTAGAAGAGCGCCAGCGGCACGGGATCCTCGGTATCGGCGCGATTGGCGCGGACGATCGATGTCAGAGCGGCTTTCCAGTCGGCTTCGCTGTCGCTCTCATGCGCCTTTTCCAGCAACGCCTCGGCACGCACCGCATAGGCGCGAGAGGATTTTGGGTCGATCGCGATCGCGCGATCAGCATCGGCCAGCGCAGCCCCTTTCTCTTCGGCCGCCCATTCGGCCTCGGCAAGCAACGCGAGCGGATAGGCGCGGGCAGGATATTTGGCGGCCGTGCCGCGAATAGCACTGACGATGCCCGGCAGTTCATCGGTTTTGGGATGGTTGATGAGCCGCAATTCCTCCTCGATCAGGTCGCCCTGCGCCGGATCGACCGCGCTGACGATAATCGTGTCGATCTTCAGTTCCTTGGGTTTCAGCACGGAGGCTGAGAGGCGGTGTCGCAAATAGATCTTCAGATCTTTTTCCAGCCCTTCGAGGCCGCCAGTGAAATAGCTGTCGGGCTGGATATCCTTCACGCCATCGGCCACATCCTTCAGATAGCGTGCAATCTCTGCGCGCCGCTCCTCCTTGTACTGGAAATAATGGGTCAGCAGCCAGGCCGTGCCATAATAGCGGTCCCCGTCGCGCAGGCTGAGGCCGTCCGTGTCGCGCGCAAAGAGATTTTTCACCGGATAGGGCGACCCCAACACCAGTCCCGGTGCGCGGGCCAAGGGTACATGGCCGAACTCGATCGACCCGTCCTTCGGGAATTTCACCACCGAAAAGAACTCGGCGAACCCCTCCACATACCAGGCGGGATAGGCCGCCGGGAAATGGTGCAGCATGAAATGATGGGTATATTCGTGGAAGAGAATTTCCTCCGCTCCGAAATCGAACTGGCTGGTCTTTGCCCCGCGCGACAATACCGCGAAAGCGGTCCGGTCCGACGTGGTGTAGAAACCGCCGATATTGGGATTGCGGGCCAGCGTCTTCACCTTGGCCTCGTTCGACAGCAGATAGACCTTCACCGGACTGCCGCGCTCCGGGTCGGTGACGCGGGTCACGACACGCAGCAGATAGTCGAACTTCTCCAGCCGCTCGGCAAAGCCGCGCAGCTTCTCGTCATTGCCTTCGCTATAGACGGTGAAATGCCGCGTCTGCGCCTGATACCAGGCCGCCTGCGCCGTCCCCATGCCCTTGACAGCCAGCCCCAGCCCGGCCAGCGCCTTCATCCAGAATCGCATCTTTTCCCCCATATCCCCCGGACCGTTCTGGCCGAGCCGGGGCGGTAAGAAAAGATGCAATCTTCCGCTACTTGGCGCCTTCGCGCGCAAGCAGCGCCTGCTTCCGGTCCAGTCCCCAGGCATAGCCGCCCATGCTGCCGTCACTCCGGACGACGCGGTGGCAGGGGATCAGAACTGCCAGATTGTTGTCGCCACAGGCCGTACCCGCCGCCCGCACCGCGCCCGGACGACCGATTGCGGCGGCGATATCGCCATAGCTGCGCGTCTCGCCGGGCGGGATGGCGCGCAAGGCAGCCCAGATCGCCTGCTGGAACTCGGTTCCGCGCACGTCGATCGGCAGGTCCGCGCCGGCAGCGGGATCGTCGACCAGCGCCGCGACCCGCTGCGCCATGGCATCGAGCGCGGGATCGGCCGGGCGGATATCCGCATGGGGAAAGCGGCCGCGCAACTCCGCCTCGCCCTCACCGAAGCTGATGCGACACAGCCCCCTGTCCGTCGCCGCCACCAGCACCGGGCCAAGGCTGCTGTCGATCGTGCGCCAGCGGATCGTCGCACCGCGCCCGCCATCCTTCCAGGCCGTGGGCGTCATGCCCAGATGCTTCTCGGCATCGGCATAGGCGCGGCTCGGCGCATTATAGCCCGCCTCGTAGATCGCCTCCGTCACGCTGCCGCCCTGGTCCAGCGCCGCCTTCAGCCGCTCGGCCCGCAATCCGCGCGCATAGGCGGCCGGCGTCAGGCCCGTCTCGCGCTTGAACAGGCGATGGAAATGATGCGGGGCGTAGCCGACATGATCGGCGATCTCGTCCAGTCGGGGCGCTTCCTCCGCCGCCTCGATCAGGGCGATGGCCTTTTCGACCGCCAGCCGGTCGCGCCCGATCTCATCCGGACGACAGCGCAGGCAGGCGCGATATCCCGCCGCCCGCGCCCCCGCCGGATCGGGCAGGAAGGACATATTTTCCCGCTTCGGGTGGCGCGCGGCGCAGCTTGGCTTGCAATAGATGCCAGTGGTGACGACACAGCCGACAAAGCGCCCGTCCATCGCCCGGTCGCGCGCCAGGAACGCGCGCCAGCAGGCATCGGCATCAGGCATCGCGGGGGAGCGGGCCGGCGTGACGGGCGAAAGGCTAGTCATCTGGTTCATGACCATATGGGATAGAGGACGGCCGCCCGCCATGCTTCCCGCGCCTTGCCGTCAAAGCATTTTGCCTTTTCCCGATTGCACCGCGCCAGCCATTGCATATGAATGCGCCACGATGGTCCCCTTCCTCCGCCGCTTCGCCCCTATTCTTGGCTTCACCCTGGCGCTGATCGCGCCGGCATCGCTGCATGCCGAGCAGCAGGATATCGCCGCCGCCGCGCGCGGCGTGGTCCGCGTCGCGCTGGTCGCGACCGACGGGTCTGACGCCTATTTCGTCGGCCATGGCAGCGGCTTTGCGGTCGCGCCGGATAAGGTGCTGACCAACGCCCATGTCGTCGAACTGGCGCGCGAGGAGAAGAATCTCGTAATCGGCGTGATCCCGTCCGAAGGGACCAAGACCTATGGCGGGCGAATCATCGCCTATTCGCCGGGCAACGACCTCGCCCTCATCCAGCTGGAGGAAGGCCGCCTGCCGGTCAGCACCTTCTACGCCGGGGCCGTTACCGACGGGCAGCATGTGACCGCGATCGGCTATCCCGGCACGGTCGACCGGGCGCAGGGGCTGGGCCTCAAGCAGCTGGTCGAGCCGCTGGCGACGGTGAAGACCAGCGGCAACATCTCCTCCGGCCGTGCGAGCCAGAGCTTCGACACGATTCTCCACACCGCACCGCTGGCCGCAGGCAATAGCGGCGGCCCGCTGGTCGACGATTGCGGCCGGGTGCTGGGCGTGAACAGCTTCGGGTCCGTGTCGGACGGCAATGACGCGGAGTTCGGATTTGCCGTGTCCTGGCGCGAGGTCGCCTCCTTCCTGCGACAGGCGGGCGTATCCTCGCTTCATAGCGTGGTCGGATGCCGCTCCATGGCGGACGCCGACGCCGCCGACGCCGCCCTGACCCAGCGTGAGGCGCAGGCCAGCGAGCAGAAGACCCGCGCCAGCGCCGATGCGCGCGAACAGGCGCTGGCCAAGGCGCGCGACGATGCCGAGCGCGACGTCATCACCGCGCGCGAAAACGCGATGGCGGGCGCAGCGGTCTTCCTGGCGCTCGCGGTGCTGGGCCTTGGCGCGGGCGGCCTCTTCTACACCCAGGGCAAGGAGAAGAAGGCGACCTGGTTCCTGGCCGGCGGTGGCGTGCTGCTGTTCCTGGCGCTCGGCCTCTTCTTCCTGAAACCCAGCTTCTCCAGCATCGACGAGCGGATCAAGCTGCCCGACGACAAAGGCGTGACCGCCAATGGCGCCTTCGCCTGGACCGGCGACAATGTCTGCAAGGTCGATATCAGTCGCAGCCGCCTTACTGTATCGCAGCCCAATGATGTCGGCTTCAACTGGTCCGACGGCGGCTGCGTCAATGGCGACAGCCAATATGTGTCGGTCGGCACCCAGTGGCAGCGCCCCACCATCCCCGAAGACGCCAATTATGTATCGACCAGCCAGTTCGACCCGGCGACCGGCACGCTGCGCGTCCAGCGCTGGCTGCCCGACATCGACACGATGGACAAGGTGCGCGGGCTGTTGAAGGACAAGCCGGCGAAGGGTTGCGGCAGCGACTCCGACCTGCTGGCGAGGATCGCGACGCTCCAGAGCGATATGACAGCGTTGCTTCCGGCCCAGCCCAACGAACGGATCATCTATCATTGCCAGAAGGGCCGGCTTGCCCCGGCCGATCCTGCCGAATAACCGATTCGTCGCACCGCAAATACTCAGTCAAATTGCCGCTTTTCCATACTATCGATGGAATCGTGTCACATGACTTGCATAGTCATAATGGCACTGCTAACCGGCCGGGCATCAGGGGTTCGGGACGGTAACAAACCGCGCCCCTCTTTTTTGCACGATTTGCAAATTAAGTGGAGGACGGTAAGCGCGTGGAGACTAGCGGCGGTATTAAGGCCAGCCTCAGCGGCCGCTATGCGGTGGCCCTGTTCGATCTGGCGCGCGACGCAAATTCGCTCGACACGGTGGCGGACAGCCTTGCCGCGCTCAAGGCGGCAGTGGCCGAATCAGCCGATTTCAAGGGGCTGATCAACAGCCCCGTGCTGAGCCGGGACGCAGCAGGCAAGACGATCGCCGCCGTCGCATCCTCCATGGGAATCGATGCGCTGACGACGAAATTTCTTGGCGTGCTCGCCCAGAACCGTCGCCTGGCCCAGCTTCCCGCGGTCATCCGCGCCTATGAAACCCTGCTGTCGAATCACAAGGGTGAAGCCCGCGCCGAAGTCACGAGCGCCCACCCGCTCAGCAAGACCCAGATCACCGCTCTGCAAAAGAGCCTGAAGGCCCGTGTCGGTCGCGAAGTCGCGGTCGATGCCAAGGTCGACCCCGCGATCCTGGGCGGGCTGGTCGTCAAGATCGGCAGCCAGATGATCGATTCCTCCATCCGCACCCGTTTGAACACGCTCGCCCACGCGATGAAAGGCTGAAAGGCTGAACATGGATATCAACGCCGCAGAAATTTCGAAGGTCATCAAGGACCAGATCGCCAATTTCGGCACCGAAGCGCAGGTGAGCGAAGTCGGTTCCGTGCTGACCGTGGGTGACGGCATCGCCCGCGTCCATGGCCTCGACAACGTCCAGGCGGGCGAAATGGTCGAGTTCGCCAATGGCGTTCAGGGCATGGCGCTCAACCTCGAAGCCGACAATGTCGGCATCGTGATCTTCGGCTCGGACGCCGAGATCAAGGAAGGCGACGTCGTCAAGCGTACCGGCACCATCGTCGACGTTCCCGTCGGCAAGGGCCTCCTCGGCCGCGTGGTCGACGGCCTCGGCAACCCGATCGACGGCAAGGGCCCGATCCAGTATACCGAGCGCAAGCGCGTCGAAGTCAAGGCGCCGGGCATCATCCCCCGCAAGTCGGTGCATGAACCCGTGCAGACCGGCCTCAAGGCGATCGACGCCCTCGTCCCCGTCGGCCGTGGCCAGCGCGAACTGATCATCGGCGACCGCCAGACCGGCAAGACCGCCGTCGCGATCGATACCTTCATCAACCAGAAGGGCATCAACGCAGGCGATGACGAGAGCAAGAAGCTCTACTGCATCTACGTCGCCGTCGGCCAGAAGCGCTCGACCGTCGCGCAGATCGTCAAGCAGCTCGAAGAAAATGGCGCGATGGAATATTCGATCGTCGTCGCCGCGACCGCTTCGGAGCCGGCTCCGCTCCAGTATCTGGCGCCCTATACCGGCGTCACCATGGGCGAATTCTTCCGCGACAACGGCATGCACGCCGTGATCGTCTATGACGACCTTTCCAAGCAGGCCGTCGCCTATCGCCAGATGTCGCTGCTGCTGCGTCGTCCTCCGGGCCGTGAAGCTTACCCCGGCGACGTGTTCTATCTGCACAGCCGCCTGCTGGAGCGTGCAGCCAAGATGAACGACGCCAACGGCAACGGCTCGCTGACCGCGCTGCCGATCATCGAAACGCAGGCGGGCGACGTGTCGGCCTACATTCCGACCAACGTGATCTCGATCACCGACGGCCAGATCTTCCTCGAAACCAACCTATTCTACCAGGGCATCCGCCCGGCCATTAACGTGGGCCTGTCGGTGTCGCGCGTCGGTTCCGCCGCGCAGACCAAGGCGATGAAGAAGGTTTCCGGCTCGATCAAGCTGGAGCTGGCCCAGTATCGCGAAATGGCGGCCTTCGCCCAGTTCGGTTCGGACCTCGACGCGTCGACCCAGAAGCTGCTGAACCGTGGTGCGCGCCTGACCGAACTGCTGAAGCAGGCCCAGTTCTCGCCGCTGCCCTTCGAAGAGCAGACCGCGTCGATCTTCGCCGGCACCAACGGCTATCTCGACAAGGTCGCCGTCAAGGACGTGACCCGTTACGAAGAAGCGATGCTGGCCTATCTGCGCCACGACCATGCCGACGTGCTGGCCGCGATCCGCGACAGCAAGGATCTGGGCGACGAACCCAAGGCCAAGCTGAAGGCGGCGCTGGACTCGTTCGGCAAGACCTTCGCTTAAGACGCAGTGCTGACCGCCCATTCCCTTCTTGCCTGGACCGTGATGTCGATCGGTCTGGTGCTGCTGCCGGGACCGGACACCATGCTGGTGGCCGGTCACGCAGCACGCCGTGGGCTGAAGGCGGGGATGGCGGCGATCGGCGGCATCCAGCTGGGCGGCCTGTTCTACATGCTGCTGTGCGGCTTCGGCTTCCTCAGCGTGCTGAACGCGATACCGGGGCTGTTCATGGCGGTGAAGATCGCCGGCGCGATCTATCTGGCGTGGATGGGTATCGGCCTGCTGCGCGGTGCGATCAAGCCCGCGCCGGCTGAGGACGCGCCCAGGGTCCGGATCGGCGGATCGCCCTTCATGCAGGGTTTCATCAGCACCGTGCTGAACCCGAAGGTCGCGATCTTCTTCCTCGCCGCGCTGCCGCAGTTCGTCGGCACCGGCCCGGATGCGCCATGGCAGGGCATGTTGCTGATCGCGATCGTCTATGTGCTTGGCTTCGTCTGGTGCGCGCTGCTCGCGGCGCTCGCCACCAAGGCTGGCCGCAGGGTCGGTCAAAGCAGCGCGATGCGCTGGTTCGAAGGCGCCATGGGCGTCGGTTTCTTTGGTCTCGCGGGCCGCCTGGCCCTTGCTCGGAATGTTTGAATTATGCCCAGCTTGAAAGAACTGAAGATCCGCCGCGACTCAGTGAAGTCGACGCAAAAGATCACCAAGGCGAAGCAGATGGTCGCCGCCGCGAAGCTGCGCAAGGCGCAGGCCGCTGCGGAAGCCGCTCGCCCCTATAGCAGCCGTCTGGAAGCGGTCGTCGCCAGCCTCGCGACCAAGATCGCGGGCGGTTCGGGCGAAGGCGCCTCCCCGCTGCTCGCCGGCACCGGCAAGGACGACGTCCATCTGCTGGTCGTCGCGAACTCCGACCGTGGCCTCGCCGGCGCGTTCAACGCGAACATCGTCAAGGCCGCGATCCTCAAGGCGCGCGAACTGGAAGAAGCCGGCAAGAAGGTCATCTTCTACCTGATCGGCCGCAAGGGCCGTCCGGTCATCAACCGCACCTTCCCCGGCCAGATCGTTGCCAATTACGACACGACCGGCACCAAGGAGCCGGGCTTCGCCCAGGCGCAGGCGGTGGCGCACGAACTGACCGAAATGTATCTGAACGGCAAGTTCGACGTCGCCCACCTCTTCTACTCGCGCTTCAAGTCGGCTCTGGCCCAGATCCCAACCGAACAGCAGATCATCCCCGTGAAGATCCCGGCCGACGCCGACCGCAACGCCATCGGCGCGACGGTGGAATATGAGCCGAGCGAAGAAGCCATCCTGGACGACCTGCTGCCGCGCAACGTGACGGTGCAGATCTTCAAGGCGCTGCTGGAAAACAACGCGTCCGAACAGGGCGCATCGATGACCGCCATGGACAATGCGACCCGCAATGCCGGCGACCTCATCAACAAGCTGAACATTCAGTATAACCGTGGCCGCCAGGCCGCGATCACCACCGAACTCGTCGAAATCATTTCGGGCGCCGAAGCCCTTTAAGTGCAGGCAAGGACATAAGTCATGGCAACCACCAACAATGTAGGCCGCATTTCGCAGGTCATCGGCGCCGTCGTCGACGTGACCTTCCCGGATGCACTCCCCTCGATCCTCTCGGCGCTGGAAACCAGCAACAACGGCCAGCGCCTTGTTCTGGAAGTCGCCCAGCATCTGGGTGAAAACACCGTCCGCACCATCGCGATGGACTCGACCGACGGCCTGACCCGTGGTCAGGAAGTCACCGACAC
The DNA here is from genome assembly GCF_035511395.1 of Sphingobium sp. GTDB lineage: Bacteria > Pseudomonadota > Alphaproteobacteria > Sphingomonadales > Sphingomonadaceae > Sphingobium. Next base: position 9,343 of record NZ_DATKFP010000250.1, on the reverse strand, counting down.
CGGCGCGCAGATCAGCGTTCCCGTCGGCCCGGCCACGCTCGGCCGCATCCTGAACGTCGTCGGCGAGCCGATCGACGAGCGCGGCCCGGTCGCCACCGAACTGCGTTCGCCGATCCATGCCAAGGCACCGGAATTTGTCGACCAGTCGACCGACGCGTCGATCCTCGTCACCGGCATCAAGGTCATCGACCTTCTGGCCCCCTATGCCAAGGGCGGCAAGATCGGCCTGTTCGGCGGCGCCGGCGTCGGCAAGACGGTTCTCATTCAGGAACTGATCAACAACATCGCCAAGGGCCATGGTGGCACCTCGGTCTTCGCGGGCGTCGGTGAACGCACTCGTGAAGGTAACGATCTGTACCATGAATTCCTCGACGCCAACGTCATCGCCAAGGATGCCGACGGCAACGCGATCAGCGAAGGCTCCAAGGTCGCTCTGGTGTACGGCCAGATGAACGAACCGCCGGGCGCCCGCGCCCGCGTCGCCCTGTCGGGCCTGACCATCGCCGAATATTTCCGCGACGTCGAAAATCAGGACGTGCTGTTCTTCGTCGACAACATCTTCCGCTTCACCCAGGCGGGCGCGGAAGTGTCGGCGCTGCTGGGCCGTATTCCTTCGGCCGTGGGCTATCAGCCGACCCTGTCGACCGACATGGGCGCGCTTCAGGAACGCATCACCTCGACCAACAAGGGTTCGATCACCTCGGTGCAGGCCGTGTACGTCCCCGCGGACGACTTGACCGACCCCGCGCCGGCCACCAGCTTCGCGCACCTTGATGCCACCACCGTGCTGAACCGCGCGATCTCGGAACTGGGCATCTATCCGGCGGTCGATCCGCTGGACTCGACCAGCCGCGTTCTGGAACCCCGCGTCGTCGGTCAGGAACATTATGAAACCGCCCGTGCGGTTCAGGCGATTCTCCAGAAGTACAAGTCGCTTCAGGACATCATCGCGATCCTGGGCATGGACGAGCTGTCGGAAGAGGATAAGGTCACGGTCGCCCGCGCCCGCAAGATCCAGAAGTTCCTGTCGCAGCCTTTCCACGTCGCCGAAGTCTTCACCGGCATCTCGGGCAAGTTCGTCCAGATCGAAGACACGGTGAAGTCGTTCAAGGCCGTGGTCGATGGCGAATATGACCATCTGCCCGAAAACGCCTTCTACATGGTCGGCGGCATCGAAGAAGCCGTCGAGAAGGCGAAGAAGCTGGCGGCCGAGGCAGCCTAAGCTGAACCTGTTCCCCTCCCGCTTGCGGGAGGGGCTAGGGGAGAGCGTGTAACCACAGCTCTCCGCAGACATCCCCTCCCCCGACCCCTCCCTAAAGGGAGGGGGGAGATAGAGAAAAATGGCACTGCATTTCGAACTCGTGACCCCGGAAAAGCTCGTCCGCTCGGAGGAGGTCTATCAGGTGGTCGTCCCCGGCACCGACGGCGATTTCGGCGTGCTGGAAGGCCATGCGCCCTTCATGTCGACCGTCCGCGACGGCTCGATCCAGATCTTCGCATCGGCTGGCGCCGCACCGGAAATCATCCCGGTCGAGGGCGGCTTTGCCGAAGTGAATGAAAAGGGTCTGACGGTTCTGGCTGAAAAGGCGGGCTGAAAAGCTCCAGATCGACAAGATTGAAAAAGGCCGCGCTCCCCGAAAAGGAGCGCGGCCTTTTTGGTTAGCCGCTCCTTAACCTTGTCCCGCTAATCGGATGCTCAACCGGGGAGTATCCATGTCCTATCTGCTTCAGGACCTCACAGGTCTTGGCCTTGCCAGCCTGCTGGCGCCGCTGCTGCTCTATGTCCCCGGACTGGGACTGGCCCGGCTGCTGTCGAGAGCCGGACTGGAGATGGAGGGCTATTGGCCGCGTATCGGCTGGGCCATGCTGCTGGGGCTGGCCATTCTCCCGATCTTCGACGTCCTGCTGATCCGTCTGGCTGGCATCCCGGCGATGATCCTGCTGCACGCCGCTCTCGCCCTGCATGGCCTGCCGCTGCTGAAGGGATGGCCGGCAACGACGCGCCCCGCCCCCTTTTTCCTGCTGGCGTTCGCGTGGTGGCTGATCTGCGCCTGGAGCTTCGTCGACGCGGATATCGACGGCAGCCTCTACCAGAGCCTCATCGTCCTCGACCTGGTCAAGCACAGCGCCGTGATCGAGCAGATCCTGCTCGAAGGCATCCCCTTCTCCGATCCCTTCTTCGCGCGCGATGGAATCGCCGGCTATTATCATTATTTCTACGCCTGGCCTGCCGCCGTCAAATGGATCGGCGGAGACGCGATCAGCGCCCGCATGGCCTTTGCCAGCACGGTCTACTGGAGCGGCTTCGGCATCGCGGCCCTGTTATGGCGCGTTGCGGCGGACGCAGCCTTCATCCGGCCCGGCCGTGGTCGTCGGCTGCTGATCCTCGCGATCCTGCTCAGCTTCGTGGCGGGCGCCGATCTGCTCTTCATGCTGCTGCGCTATCTGGTGGTCCATCGGATCGAGCCGGAACTCGACAGCTGGAACACCGAAATCCGCACGCTCGGCACCTCGGTCCTGTGGGTACCGCATCATGTCTGCGCGATGATCGCGGCGTGGGTCGGAATGCTGCTGGTCACGCGCGCCCCGCCGGGCAAACGCCTCATCCTGGGCGGCGCGGCCGGCGCGGCCTTCGCCACCATGTTCGGTGAATCCGCATGGATCGCCATCACGATCGCCCCCTTCCTTGCCGGCTGGACCCTGCTCCGCCTGTCACGGCGCGACATGACGCTGCTGGTCGCCGGCAGCGTCGCCCTGCTGCTCTCCATCCCGCAATTTTACGACATCATGCATGGCCGGGCGGCCGAAGCATTCCCCATCGCCTTCGGGGTCCGCATCTTCACCGTGATCTTCGCCGCCGACACGCTGACCGCGCAACTCTGGTGCCTGATCCTGCTGCCGCTCAACTATGGGCTGGAATTCGGCATCTGCGGCCTCGGCGCCTATCTCTACTGGCGCACCCGGCGGCGACCGGGCACGCAGGGCCTGCCCGTCCGCCAGTTGCTGCTGTGGAGCACCATTTCGGCGCTGATCGTCGCCAGCTTCTTCAAGTCGGTCATCATCAACAATGATCTGGGCTGGCGCGCGGTCCTATTCCCCGTGACGGCAGTGCTGATCTGGACGCTGCGACTGGCCCAGAGCGTCCCCTCCTTCCGCAGGCTTCATCCGCTGGCGATCGCCCTCCTCCTTCTGGGATCGGTGGGAACCGCCTGGGATCTGTTCGGCATGCGCCTGATCCGCCCACCCTATTTCCCGGTCAGGCCGATCGAGGTCAACAACGCTCCGCCGACCGCCTATGCGCTGCGACAGGCCTATGCCTGGGCGGACGAGAACCTGCCCGAAAAGGCCGTCCTCCAGCATAATCCCGCCATTACCCTCCGGGTGCTGGATTTCGGTCTTTACGGCCATCATTGGCCCGCCATCGCGGACGAACAGGCGAACCTGTTCGGATCGGGTGCGCAGGCCACCGCCGATCGCCTGGCCCTGCTGAAGCCGATCTACGATCGCCCCCTCGCCACGCAGGACGTCGTCCACCGCGCGCGCGCCGCCCGGATCGACTATCTGCTGTTCGCCCGGCGCGATCCCATCTGGCACCGCCTCGGTGGCCCGCCCCCCGCCTTCCCGTGCGTCTATCGCTCCGCGCTGATCTGCATCGCCGCCGTCCCGAAAGCAGGCCGTCCATGAAGACCTATGCAAGGCTCCTGCTCTGCCATCTGTTGGCGGTCATCCTCGGCTTCGCGCTCTATATCGGCCTGATCCGCAGCCCGCTGCTCGATCATCTCTCCATCCTCTTCTACCGGGGGGTGATGGTGGCCGGAGCGACGGCGATCATCCTGTTCGTGGGCGGACTGCTCCTGCGCGGCCGCTGGCGTCCGGACCCGTCCACGCTGGTCGGTGGCGTCGCTTTGTCGCTGGCGTTCAACATCAGCTTCCTCATCACCTTCCCAGTGACGTTCGACCGATCGATCACCATGTTCCTGCTCGCCCGGATCGAGGCGCAGGATGGGCGGCTCGATGCCCAGGGGCTGGAGCGCGTCTATGTGCGGGAATATCTGGGCGACATGCGGCAGATCGACCGGCGCGTCGCGGAACAGAGCCTGTCGGGCAATATCCGGGTCGAACGGGGCCACATCCATATCACGCCGCAGGGCCGGCGGTTGCTGACCGGCGGGCGCTGGATCGGCGCCTGGTTCAGCGCAGATCCGCGCTTCGTAACCGCTCCGCCGCCCGCCCGACCGGCCCATTAGCCTTTTATCAAAGTTTCCATCCTATTCACCTTCATCATAGACGACCGGTCTGCTCGGGTTCGCAGGATCGGCCAGAACATTACGGCGGAGACATATGAGCGCCTTTGGACGGAAAAATGGACCTGCCGGGATCAAGCCCGGCTTTGGCGTGGCCCGCCCGATGCAGGGCGGCGCGGCAGCGCGCGAGGAAGCGCCCCGTGGCGGCGATCAGTTCCCGCCGCTCGACATCGCATCCCTGACCGCGGAAGCGCCGTTCGACCCGCTGTCCGCACCGACGACCCAGATGCAGCGCAATGCCGACGCCATGTCGCGCCTGTCGGAACGCGCCAATGCCGAGCATATCCCTGACGCCGGCCCGCAGGGTTTCGAGGCGAGCGTCCACAAGATCAAGGAGCAGGTGCTTCCCCGCCTGCTGGAACGCGTCGATCCGGAAGCTGCCGCGACGCTCACCAAGGATGAACTGGCGGAAGAATTTCGCCCGATCATCATGGAAGTGCTGGCGGAACTGAAGCTGACGCTCAACCGGCGCGAACAGTTCGCGCTGGAAAAGGTGCTGGTCGACGAACTGCTCGGTCTCGGCCCGCTCGAAGAGCTTCTGGCCGACCCTGACATCACCGACATCATGGTGAATGGCCCGGAGCAGACCTATATCGAAAGGAAGGGCAAGCTCCAGATCGCGCCGATCAAGTTTCGCGACGAAGAGCATCTGTTCCAGATCGCGCAGCGTATCGTCAACAAGGTGGGCCGCCGCGTCGACCAGACCACACCGCTGGCCGACGCCCGCCTGCCCGACGGCTCCCGTGTGAACGTGATCGTACCGCCGCTCAGCCTCAAGGGCACGGCCATCTCGATCCGTAAATTCTCGGCCAAGCCGATCACCATCGACATGCTCGCCCAATGGGGCGCGATGAGCCCGAAAATGGCGACGGCGCTCAAGATTGCGGGCGCCTGCCGGTTCAACATTGTGATTTCGGGCGGCACGGGTTCGGGCAAGACCACCATGCTCAATGCCCTGTCGAAGATGATCGATCCGGGCGAACGCGTGCTGACGATCGAGGACGCGGCCGAACTGCGCCTGCAACAGCCGCACTGGCTGCCGCTCGAAACCCGCCCGCCGAACCTGGAGGGGCAAGGCGCGATCACCATCGGCGACCTCGTCAAGAACGCCCTGCGTATGCGTCCCGACCGCATCATCCTGGGCGAAATTCGTGGCGCGGAATGTTTCGACCTGCTCGCTGCGATGAACACGGGCCATGACGGGTCCATGTGTACGCTCCACTCCAACAGCCCACGCGAATGCCTCGGCCGTATGGAAAACATGATCCTGATGGGCGACATCAAGATCCCGAAGGAGGCCATTTCCAAGCAGATCGCCGACTCTGTCGATCTGATCGTACAGGTGAAGCGCCTGCGCGACGGTTCGCGCCGCGTCACCAACGTGACCGAGGTCATCGGCATGGAAGGCGACGTCATCGTCACGCAGGAACTGTTCAAGTTCGAGTATCATGACGAGGATGACAGCGGGAAGATCGTCGGCGAATATCGCTCGATGGGCCTGCGCCCCTACACCCTCGACAAGGCGCGCATGTTCGGCTTCGACCAGCCGTTCCTGGAAGCCTGTCTCTGAGGGAATAAATACCCCTCCTCCTGCGTAAGTGGCTGAGTAACCACGACACAGGGAGCTTTCAGTGTTTCGACGAACCATACGCCATCCCGTCCGCCACGGGATGGCGTTTCTTGTTATCGGCCTCTGCTCGCCCGCCGAAGCCGAAACCGACTATCCGCGGGTTCCCGAGCCCATGATCTTCGACATGATGCGGCCGCTGGGCGCGAAGCGCGGCGAACTGGAGGCCAACACGCTGGCCACGACGCCCCTTTCCGGTCCCGACAACAGTATCCAATGGGCGCCCGAAGTCGAATATGCGCTGACCGACGGCTTCGCGATCGAGGGCGAACTGCCGTTCGAGGATGGAAAGCTGGTCGAATTGAAGCTGGGACTTCAGGCCGCGTTCGGCGCATTCAACGGCGGCCACAGCGCCCATGGCGTGCAATATCTGGGCATCTATGATCGGGAAGCCCGCCATTACCGCAGCAGCTTCGCCTATATGCTGGCGCACCGCTACAACGACCGCTGGAGCAGCGTGTCGATGGCGGGCCTCGGCGATGTCTCCTTTTCCGGCGGGCATGGCCGCAATGCCGCCATCGTCAACCATTCGCTTTTCTACGACAGCGCGGACGGGCAGGTGCTGGGCCTCGAACTCAATTATCGCGGCGGATCGGAAGGCTATGTTCTCGCCATGCCGCAAATCCACCAGCGGCTGGCGGCCAAGGTCAATGTCCAGGCCGGCCTGGGCGCGGAACGCCCGCATGGCGATGTCTTCCGCCCCAAGGCCGGGATCAGGCTGATCCGCGAATTCTGATCTTTTCGATCACTCCGTTCCGTGACGCATCTTCGCCCGGCGGGCGAAGATGTTCAGCACTTCCACCAGCGTCGAGAAGGCCATGGCGGCATAGATATAACCCTTGGGCACATGCACGCCGAAGCCGTCGGCGATCAGCACCGCGCCGATCATCAGCAGGAATCCCAGCGCCAGCATCACGACGGTCGGGTTGCGGGCGATGAAATTGGCGAGCGGGTCGGCGGCGATCAGCATAACCGTCACCGCCACGATCACCGCGATATACATGACCGCAAGATTATCCGTCATGCCTACTGCGGTCAGGATCGAATCGAGCGAGAAGATCATGTCGAGCAGGATGATCTGCACGATCGCCGCGCCGAAGGTCATGGTCGCCACGCCCTTTTTGTCCAGTACGCCGTCGCCGGGCGCCGGATCGACGCTGTGATGGATTTCCTTGGTCGCCTTCCAGATCAGGAACAGGCCGCCGCCGATCAGGATCATGTCGCGCCACGAAAATTCGGTCTCGAAGGTCGGCGCGCCATGCATGTCGAGCGGCCCGTTAAAGCCCAGGTCGAACACCGGCTGCGTCAGCCCCACGATCCAGGCGATCATGGACAGCAGCACCAGCCGCATCGCCAGCGCCAGGCCGATGCCGATCTTGCGCGCCTTGGGCCGCTGCGCCTCCGGCAGCTTGTTGGTGAGGATGGAGATGAAGACCAGATTGTCGATGCCAAGCACCACCTCCATCACAACCAGCGCGATGAGCGCGGCAAGGGCTGTGGGGTCGGTGAAGGCGGTGATCAGACTGTCCATGATGCTCCTCATATGGGGCCGGTCGGCACGGTTCCGCAACGGAAACAGGGCAAGTGGGTTCCGCCATACATCCTTTGTAACATGACAACGCTAGCATATGGTCGGAATGTCGCGCCCCGCTGGACGAGTGCTTTTCTCTCGCCTAGCGAAGGCCTGTCATCCCATTTCCGGATCCGGCCCCCGGCCGCGATCTTCCGCCCCTTCCGCGAAAGGCGTCTCATGGCTCGCACCACCCTCACCCGCTTCCTGATCGAACAGCAGCGCACCGCCAACGTCCTGCCCGGCGAACTGCGCCTGCTGATTGAAACCGTCGCCCGCGCCTGCAAGACGATCAGCCATTCGGTCGGCAAGGGCGCGCTGGGTGAAGTGCTGGGCAGCCTCGACAGCGAGAATGTGCAGGGCGAGGTGCAGAAGAAGCTGGACGTGATCGCCAACGAACTGCTGCTCGACGCCAATGAATGGGGCGGCCACCTCGCCGCCATGGCGTCGGAAGAGATGGAAACCATCTATCCCATCCCCAACCGCTATCCCAAGGGCGAATATCTGATGCTGTTCGACCCGATCGACGGCTCCAGCAACATCGACGTCGACCTGTCGGTCGGCACCATCTTCTCCGTCCTCAAGGCGCCCGAAGGCTGTGCCGGTCGCGACGTGACGGAGGAGGATTTCCTTCAGGACGGCCGCCAGCAGGTCGCGGCGGGCTATGCCATCTACGGCCCCCAGACCATTTTGGTGCTGAGCGTCGGCACCGGCGTCTATGAATTCACGCTCGACCGCGAAGTCGGCAGCTGGGTCATGACCGATCCGGACATGAAGATGCCGCAGGGCAAGTGCGAGTTCGCCATCAACATGTCCAACCGCCGCCAATGGTCGCCGGCCATCACCCGCTATGTCGACGAACGCGTGCTGGGCACGGCTGGCCCGTGCGGCAAGGATTACAACATGCGCTGGACCGCCTCGATGGTGGCGGACGTGCATCGTATCCTGAAGCGCGGCGGCATCTTCATGTACCCTTACGACCACCGCACCCCCGGCAAGGCCAAGCTGCGCCTGATGTATGAAGCCAATCCGATGAGCTACCTGATCGAGCAGGCCGGCGGCGCATCGAGCGACGGCTTCATTCCCATCATGGACCTCCCCGCCAAGGCGCTGCACCAGCGCGTCGGCGTCGTGCTGGGCGACAAGGCCGAAGTAGAGGCGGTCGTCGCCTATGGCCGCGAGGAACAGGTCGCGGCCTGATCCACCGACCGAGATTCTCCGTCCGCCAAAAGCGGACGGAGGCTCCTTACCCCTCGATCAGGTCGAGATAGGCGACCACATCATTGTCGGTCGCCAGGAACAGGCCGTCCTGCACTTCGGCGGGCTGCTGCTCGGCGACGTGCAGCGCCTGGCTGAGCGGGCCATACATGATGGTCATGGCCGCCCCGTCGTCGCCAAGATGATAGAGGCGGACGGTGGCGGTATCGTAGGTGGTTCGCATGGCGCGGTTCTACCATCTTCGCGCGCGCAAGTCAGCGCCGGTCCTTGACCTTCATCGACGGCGCCAGTTCGTTCGCGCCGATGCGCACCGGGTCGTCGGTGAAATTGGCGACGAAGGTCGATCCGCGCGCCACCCCCGGCACGAAGCCCGCCTTGTTGCCCTCGATCACCAGCCCGGCGCTGCCATTCTCGCGGCCCTCTGGCGCGACAGTGATGAAGGCGGACCAGTTATCCTTGTCCTTGCCCTGCACCATTTCATTGCCGCTGATGACGCCGCTCGCCCCGTTGCTGAGGTCGATCATATAGTTGGTAAGGTACCCGCCGCTATCGTCGAAACTGTTGCCGGTAATGGTGACGCGCGCAGTGCGTGTCTTGAGATAATGGCCGCCATCGCCCTGGTCG
>NZ_DATKFP010000249.1:0-12126 GCF_035511395.1 Sphingobium sp. | reverse complement strand
CCATCAGCCGCTGCTTCAACAGCGACTCGTAGGACGCCTCGGTCTTGTTCATGGCCCCGGCCTTCAGCCTGCCGAGGGCCTGGAGTCGACGCTTAGCCAGCATTGACCACCTCCCTCGCCAGCTCGCGCTCGAAATGCTGGAGGACGCCCCGGAAATCGACACGCTGGTGATCCCGATCGGCGGTGGCGGCCTGTTTTCCGGCATGGCGACGGCGGCGCGGGCGATGAAGCCCGATATCCGGCTCATCGGTGTCCAGGCCGAACTCTATCCGTCCATGTATGACTTCATCAAGGGTGCGGATCTGCCCTGCGATGGCGATACGCTGGCGGAGGGTATTGCCGTCAAGCAGCCGGGCGAACTCACGCGTCGCTTCGTCGAGCGGCTGGCTGACGATGTCGTGCTGGTCAACGAACGCCGCCTGGAAGAGGCGGTGAGCCTGCTGCTCCAGATCGAGAAGACGGTGGTCGAGGGAGCAGGCGCCGCCGGCCTCGCCGCACTGCTCAGCCATCGGGAGCAGTTTGCCGGCCGTAATGTCGGCCTGATCCTGACCGGCGGCAATATCGACACGCGTCTGCTGGCGAACGTGCTGCTGCGCGATCTGGCTCGATCGGGGCGACTCGCACGCCTGCGCATCATCCTTCAGGATCGTCCCGGCGCTCTGTTCCATGTCGCCCGCATATTCGACCAGGAAGCGGTCAACATCCTCGAACTGTCGCACCAGCGCATCTTCACCAACCTGCCGGCCAAGGGGCTGAGTCTCGATGTCGAGTGCGAGACGCGGGATGGCGCGCATCTGGAACGACTGATCACGGCGCTCCGCGAGGCGGGCTATGAGGTCGCGCCGATCGAGGTCGCATAATGGGACGTGCCGCTCCCGAATATTCGTAGTAAATGCCCTTTTCAGGCGGGCAGTGGGGCGGCATAGTCCATTCATGAACCAGCAAGGATTCCGTGTCGGAAATGGGAGGGCAGCATGACGGCGGCCTTTCGATTCCCGCGCTTCTTTGTGACCAATCCCAGCCCTTGCCCTTATCTGCCCGGCAAGAGTGAGCGGAAGGTGTTCACCGAACTGAGCGGAGAGAATGCGTCCGAACTCAACGACGCCCTGGGCCGGATCGGGTTCCGTCGCAGCCAGAATGTCGCCTATCGGCCGAGCTGCGCCGATTGCACTGCCTGCGTTTCCGTCCGCGTCGTGGCCAATGAATTTGAGCCCAACGCGACTCAGCGCAAGCTGATCCGCCGCAATAACGACCTGATCGCCACGGCGTGCAAACCCTGGTCCACCGAAGAGCAGTTCGCGCTGCTCCAGCGTTATCTCAACGCCCGCCATCCCGGCGGCGGCATGACCGAGATGGACGAGATGGACTTTGCCGACATGGTCGAACAGACCCCGGTCGACAGCCATGTCATCGAATATCGCGAACCGGGCGCCGATGGACGCCAGGGCAAGCTGGTGGGCGCCTGCCTGACCGACCGGCAGGGCGATGGCCTGTCGATGATCTACAGCTTCTTCGACACCGAATTGCCGCACCGCCAGGGGCTGGGCAACTATATCATCATGGACCATATCCTGCGCGCCGCGCGCGCCGGCCTGCCCTATGTATATTTGGGATATTGGGTGAACGGATCGGCGCGGATGCAGTATAAGGTGCGCTATCGCCCGCTCGAAAAGCTCGGCCGTAATGGTTGGGTACGTTTCGATCCGGACGAGCAGGATCAGGTCTTGCGCGATGCGCCCCGACGTAACGAACCGCCTTTGCCGGTGGAATTGGCCGCAATTTTGCGGAAATAAGTCTGCATATTTCCAAATGTCGCAATATTGGCGCGACATGGACCAACTTCTTTAACTTTTTCCGATAGCTGGTTCCTTATGGGCATGATCGAGACAGTTTCATCGGATCGGGGCGGTGGACCGCTTCGCTGATCGCCGTTTTGACGAAGCGTGGCTGATCCCTGGGCAGGATCCGGCCTCGCGTGACTTATTTTCGTTCCGAAACAATCTCTTGTCATCGCGGCTGTTCGATCGGCTGGCTCCACCCCAGTTTCGGTGGATAACCGATCATCGCGGTCGCATGCTGGCATGGCGTGCCGAATCCAATCGCCCGCCGGCGCGATTCGCAGGAAGGCCGTTGGCCTTCGGCTGGCTCGCGACGTTGGATCGCGCCGATCTGCGCCAGATTCTATATACGAGCTGTCAGGACGAGCCATGGCCGCTTTCGGTACGCCTTCGGTGCATGGATGGGACGCGGCGTTGGTGCCGGGTGCGTATCAGCCGGACGCAGGCCTCAGACGGTCGACCCTTCTTCTTCGGCACGGTCGAGGATATTCATGACGTCTATGAGGCCGAGGCGAAATCGCTCGAATCCGCGCTGACGGAGAGTCGCGAACATTATCGCTGGTCGGTCGATCTCAGCCCGCAGGTTCCCTGGACGGCGGCACCAGACGGCAGCATCGAGGAGGTTGGCCCGCGCTTCGAGGATCTGACCGGCATGAAGGCCGGTGATGCGCTCGGGAACGGCTGGCTCGAAGTGCTGCACGAAGCGGATGTCGAAAGAGTGGGGCCGCTTTGGCGGGCGCATCTGGCAAGCGGCGAGCCGATCGACGTGGACTATCGTATCCGCCTCCGCGATGGAGGCTTCCGCTGGATGCGTGCGCGGGCGTCAGCGCGCCGTGATCCAACGGGCAGGATCGTTCGCTGGTATGGCACGCTGGAAGACGTGCATGATCGGTTGCTGGCCAAGCGCGATCTGGCCGACAGCGAAGAGCGGTTCCGCCTTGCGGTTCAGTCCGCACGGCTCGGCATCTGGGATTTCGATGCAACGGTCGGGACGCGCAACTGGTCACCCGAACTATGCGCCATGCTTGGCGTCGCGAGCGATGTCATCGCTACCAACAGCCTCGCGCTGTCTCTTGTGCATCCGGAAGATCGCGATCAATTGCGCGCCATGCTGGATGCTGTGGCAGCCGGTACGATACCGCCTCATTTCGAGGCGACGCTGCGTATTCATCGCGCGAATGATGGCGTTTTGCGCTGGATCAAGAGTACCGGCTGGAGCACCCGCTATGAAGCGGGACGGCCGCAGCGGATCATCGTCACCTTCCTTGACGTCACCGAGGAACACGATGCCGAGGAACGTATTCGCTGGGTGGCGACACATGATCCGATGACGCTGCTGCCCAACCGTGCCCTATGGCAGGCACGGCTGGAGGAAATGGCAGTCGATGCGATCGAGCAGCGCGCCTGCTTCGGGATGCTGCTGCTGGATATCGACGATCTCAAGCGCACGAATGATTCGCTTGGTCATGACGCGGGCGATGCGTTGCTTTGTGCCTTCGCTGCCAGGCTGGCGGCGGTCGCGCCGCCCGACGCCGTGATCGGCCGCCTGGGTGGGGATGAGTTCGGCCTGATTGCGCCGTCGCTGAACGACGGCCTGGCGCTTGAACGTTGGGGGAGCGAACTGGCCGAACAATTGCGCAAGCCCCATCTGCACCAGGGGCGCTCGCTGGACTGCGGCGTCAGCGTGGGTGCTGCCCTGTTCGGGCGGGACGCGGATCAGGCGGATGAACTGCTCAAGGCCGCCGATCTGGCGCTTTATGCGTCGAAAGCCGCCGGACGCGGACGGCTGACCCTGTTCCGTTCGAACCTGCGCGCTGAAGCCCAGCAGCGCAGTTCCATGATCCGCATGGCGCGGCAGGTGATCGCCGACGAACAGGTGATGCCCTATTATCAACCCAAGGTGGACCTGCGGAGCCGCAAGGTACTGGGTTATGAAGCGTTGCTTCGCTGGCGTCATCCGCGCATGGGCGTGCAACTGCCCGGCAGCATCGCGGCTGCCTTCGACCATGGTGAGATCGCGGTGGCACTGACGCAGCGGATGCTGGATGCGGTTTTGAGCGATATCCGCAATTTGCTTGCCGCCGGCCATGATCCGGGGCGTGTCGCGATCAATGCGTCGGCAGCCGATTTTACGCAGGCAGGCTTTGCCGATGGCGTGCTGGAGCAGCTTTGTCGCTTCGGCATTCCGGCCGGCCATATCGAAATCGAGGTGACGGAAACGGTCTTCCTCGGTCGCGGCGCGGATCAGGTGGCAAGCGCCTTGCGTCAGTTTTCGCTGGCAGGCGTGCGTGTGGCGCTGGACGATTTCGGCACTGGCTATGCCTCGCTCAGCCACCTGAAATATTATCCTGTGGACGTGCTGAAGATTGACCGCAGTTTTGTCAGCAATATCGTTGAGGACGATGGGGACGCGGCCATCGTAGACGCCATCGTCCGGCTGGGTATCAGCTTCGGCATGGAGGTGGTTGCCGAAGGTGTGGAAACCGAGGAGCAGGCGCAACTGCTGCTCAATCGGGGCTGCGTCATCGGGCAAGGCTTTCACCTTGGCCGGCCGCAGCCCTTTTCCTCAATTGCGCCGAAACGCTGAAGGCCTGAGCGCTCTTCATTCAGGGCTTCAGCCCCCGGTTATTTGCAGCGGCAGGCCGGGCGCGTCCGTCGCGCGGGCTTCCGATAGGCGACCTTCTCGGTCACATAGGTCGTGGTCGTCGTGGTAATGGCGGGCTGGACGGTCACGGTGGTCACGGTCGGGGCTGGATAGTAGTAGCCACCCGAAATATAGCCGCCCGCCGGGCCTGGCATCGGCGCGGGACCGTGGCCCCAATGCGGGCCACCGTAGGGCGGTGCGTCATAGTCCACGCCGGCGCCCCGCACATCGCCTTCGAACCGACCTTCATAAGTGCCGCTCACCTGGCGGCCATCGTCGGTGGTCCAGGTGCCGGTCCAGCGTCCGTCATATTCGTTATTGCTGGTTACAACATCGTCGTCATACCCGTAGCCGTCATCATAGCCCACGCCGGGACGACGTCGTGGTGGCGGGGCATGGCGCGGGGCATCCTCGGCCTTATCGATCGCCATGCCGGCGACCGCGCCGACACCGGCACCGATCAGCGTGCCCGCAGTCCGGTTGCCGCGTCCGGCGATGCGATTGCCCGCCACGCCGCCCACGACCGCACCGATCGCCGCGCCGCCGACGCCATCGTCGCGGCGGGACACGCCGTAGCGATCGTCATAGTCTCCATCTAGACCGTAGCCGCCTTCATAGCGACCCCAGTCGACATTGCTGCGATGATCGTACACCCGCCCATAGCGGTCGGTCATGACCGCATCGTCATAATAGCGCGACCAGCCATAGCCATAAGCCGGCGCGGGCAGGCCGTAGGCGCCATAATTGGCGATATAATAGCTGGGGCTGACCCAGTAGCGCGGCAGGACATAGCCATAGACGGGACGTCGATAGGCGGCCCAGCCGCCTGGTGCGCGCCAGCCGGCATACCAGCGACCCTGATGGCGCGGACCCCAGCGATGCGCGCCGTTCCAGCCCGTGCCGGGACGTGGCGCCTGCACGGCGGGCCGGCCGCCGGCCAGAACCGGTGCAGCCGCGCCAGCCATCATGAGGCTGGCGCCGATCAAGGCCAGAGTCGGCATCCGCATATCATGTCTCCCTGTTGCCTTAGCGCGCTCGACGTACGGGCGCGATCATCATGCTTAACACTCTGTTTAGCATGATGATCCACCTGCATCCACGCGTCCAGCCACCCTGGCCTGTCCCGAAACGGGGCGGGTGGCGGTCAAGATATCGGCAACAGGGTGGTTGACGGGGATCAGGCGATCCGGCTGGCAACTAGCGTAGCGATTGCCTCCAGGCCCTTTGCATCTTCCGCATCGAAGCGCGCGGCATAGGGGCTGTCGAGGTCGAGCACGCCGATGACCCGGCCGTCGAGGACCAGCGGCACGACGATTTCGGACGCGCTTGCTGCGTCGCAGGCGATATGGCCGGGGAAGGCATGGACGTCGGGCACAAGCTGCGTCTCGGCCGTCTGAGCTGCCGTTCCGCATACGCCGCGGCCCAGCGGGATACGGATGCAGGCGACCTTGCCCTGGAATGGGCCAAGCACCAGTTCGCCGTTCAATATACGATAGAAACCGGCCCAGTTAAGATCGGGGAGATACTGCCAGATCAGGGCCGACAGGTTCGCCATGTTGGCGACGCCATCGGCTTCATCGCGCGTCAACGCATCGGCGGCGGACAACAGGTCGGCATAAAGGGTCGCCTTGTCGGCGTCGGTCTTGGGAGCAAAGTCATACATGGCCCCGATGTAGGCCGTCGATGTGGCTCTGACCAGAGGTAGAGCGTCTGACACAGGCGAGGACGGTGATGGGGTAAATGCCGAAATCGCGGCACTGCCACCGGGGATCGATCGTCGGAATGCGCCAGCGGTGGACGGGTCCACGAGAGGCGTCATAGGCCCAGAGAATGGCCGAACCCGGCGCCTTGTTGGCAAGGTCGAGGAGCAGTCTGTTCGGATCGCCCGTTCGCTGCCATGCGGGCACCGCCACGCTGATAGCGGACCCGGCCCGGCGAAAGAAGAAACCGCCGACCGACGCGAGATGGCCGTCGGGGTCATCCAGCGCCGCCGTGGGACTGTCCCAAAGCATGAAGACGCGATCTGCGCCTTGGGCAGCAATCCATTCGGATGGCTGTTCGAAATTGAAGGCATAACGGAAATCCGCTTTGGGATTGCGGATATAGCCTGCAAGTTGCGCTGCGGCCGAACTGATCATCACGCAGAGCAATGCCGCCGCGATCAGCGGTCCGAGCCGGTCCATTCGACGAATCCAGAACGCGACCCCCGCCAGCATCGCCGGAGCGTAGGGCAGCAGGTAGCGACTAGTGAAAGAGGGTGTGATGAAGCCGACCCCCATGACCAGCAGGATTGCAAGCATTCCGCTGCCGGCCAGCGCTGTTTCGGCCGGGGTATATGGCCAACGCGCCTTTCCCCGTGCCGCTGTGGCTGCGTCATGGCAGAGACTCGGCAGCATTCCGCTCAACAGCATGACGCCGGGCCATGCCAATCCGGTCAATAGCGATGGAATCAGCCAAAGCGAGTCCGGCTTCAGCTTGTCATACCAGACGGCATCGCCGCCAGCATAACCGAGCATGAAGGGCAGGTGCCAGGCCATCCACATGGCCATGGGCAGGAGGGGCAGCAACGCCGGCCATGCGCGAACAGCTTGTGCGCGCCAGATTGCGAGATAGGCGATGCCCTGCAATCCGCAGATCACGGCAGAATGATAATGGGTCAGCACCATCAATGCCGAAATGCCGGTCCATAGAAATGCGCGACTTATGCGGGGATTGTCGATCAGGCGGAGGAAGGCGATCGCCTGCAGGGTGGCGAACAGGAACAGCAGTGCGTAGGGACGCGCCTGGGTAGCGGTATCGAAGCCTATGATCGACAGGGCTGTGAGCGCGCCCCAAAGCATTCTCACCTGCCGGTCGGGATGACCGCGCCAGATGATTACCAGTGGCGTCGCGATCGACAGAATCAGGCTGGGCAGGCGCAGCGCGAGATTGCCATCGCCAGCGATCTTCTCCCATAGCCACAGCAACGTGTAATAGGTGGGGCCGCTTAATTCGGTCAGCATCCAGGCGACGAGCCGGGCAACGCTCTGCTGTGTCGCGATCGCGGCCGAGAAAGTCTCGTCAAACCAGAGCGGGGCATCGAGGCCCGAAAAGAGGCGGCAGGCGATACCGACGGCAAGTGCCACCCAGCACAACGGAAGCCAGATGGTCGACAGGGCGCCTGATGAAATCTCGGATGATGTCGGAGCCGTGATTCCGCTATCCAGAGCGTTAGCCACGCCGCTGCCATCCTGTCCCATTCAAACTGCCCCCAGCCAGACGCTGCGTCGCTTCTAGCCAGGGAAAGCTAATAAAGGCTTTACCCTGTTTTGCCGGTCAATCGTACCGTACCTTGCCGCGACCCTGCTTCACCGAACTGCGGGCCTTCTTCGCCTCGACGCGGCGGGCCTTGGCGGCCTTGCCCGGCTTGGTGGCGATGCGCCGTGCGTCGCGTTCATGCGCCTTGACGATCATCTCCATGAGGCGATCACGCGCATCCTGGCGATTTGCCTCTTGCGTGCGGAAGCGGTTGGCCTGGATCACGATCTCGTTGGCGGAAGTCAGGCGCGATCCGGCCAGTTCCTTGATCTTGCGATAGGCATGGACCGGCAGGCCGAGCCGGAACAGGTTGACGCGCAGTTGCACCGCAGTCGCCACCTTGTTCACATTCTGGCCGCCTGGTCCGCCGCCGGTGATGAAGCGCTCCTCCAGCGCGTCATCGGGAATCTCAAATTCCGGCATCGTCCAGTATCTCAAGCCCAAAACCGGCCGCGACGAAAGTGGCGGGCAGGGGCGCGGTCGCTTCCGCCGGGGGCTTGTCGCCGCGCGGTACGCTCAGGAAGCGGCTGTGCAGCAGCATCGCACCCTCACCATTGCCATAGACCGGGTCGCCGACGATGCCGAATCCCAGGCCATGCTGGGCATGGACGCGGATCTGGTGGGTGCGGCCGGTTTCCGGGGTGAAGGCGATCAGCGCGCGGCCGTCCTTCACCGCCAGCTTGCGCCAGTGCGTCACGGCGGGCTTGCCCGCCTTGGCCGCGATCATCCGCCATCCCTGAGCGGCGGTACTGACCTTCTTGAGCGACAGTTCGATCGTGCCCTCATCCTCGGCCGGCACGCCTTCCAGCACGGCGACATAGCGCTTCGTGACCGTTCCCGCCTCGAACGCGGCGGCGAACCGCTTGTGCGCCTTGGGGTTGCGCGCCAGCAGCAGGCAACCGCTGGTGTCGCGGTCCAGCCGGTGAACCGGCAGCGGCCAGCGCTGGAAACCGAAGGTCAGCGAGGCGAGATGATTTTCCAGCGCGATCGACCCGTCGCGCGGCGCGTCCACCGGCAGGCCGGCGGGCTTGTCGAGGATCAGCGCCTCGCCATCGAGGAACAGGACATGGTCGGTAAGCAGGGCCAAGTGGAGAAATCCGATCGAAGTAAAATTGGGGGCGATTGACGCGCGCGCCGCATCCTATAGGGCTTGGCGGCGATGGATAAAAGGGGGCAACCACAGGCGCAATATCGGCTCGACTGGGTCGATGTGGCGCGCGGGATCGGTATCATCGCCGTCGTGGTCGGCCATGTCTGGACGCGCGGGCCGCTGCGCGACGCCATGTACAGTTTCCACATGTCGCTCTTCTTCCTGTTGTCGGGGCTGTTGTCGCGGCCGCATCCCATGGGCGCCTTCAGTCGGCGTCAGCTTGTCAGCCAGATGCGGCCTTATGCTGCTTTCCTGATCCTGCTGATCGTCGCCGACCAGATCATCGAGCGGGCGAAGGGGCATCTGCCGATCTTCCATCAGTGGCCGGAGGATATGGTGCCGATTCTGCTTGGCGGTTTCTGGCTGCGCGGGCCGTTCACCATCTTCTGGTT
This sequence comes from Sphingobium sp., assembly GCF_035511395.1. Classification (GTDB taxonomy): domain Bacteria; phylum Pseudomonadota; class Alphaproteobacteria; order Sphingomonadales; family Sphingomonadaceae; genus Sphingobium. The sequence continues at coordinate 2,805 of NZ_DATKFP010000249.1, read as the reverse complement.
CGTGCCTTGCCTGATGATGGCGCGGATATTGTTCAACCTCGCGCTCAACCGCTGGCCGGATCCGTTCGACCGGCGATGGCCTGCTGTCCTGTTTCCGATGCTGCTCCTCGCTTATGCGCTCGGCTGTTGGACGGAGGCGTCGCCGCTGGGTCTGCTCAGCGTTCCGATGGCGTTCGTGCTGCTCTGGGTCGGAGCGATCTGGCCGCGCATGAAATGGCACAATGCCATGATTCTGCCGCTCGGCGCGCTCGCGCTGCTGGGGCTGTCAGGGGGCCTTCCCACGCTCAACATGAAGGCTGCGCATTATGGGTGGCCGCTGCTATCGATCGGCGCGGCGGTGGCGACCTCGCTCCTGATCTTCCGCCTGTCAGCCCTGATCGTTCCCCTGGCCGCGCCGGTGGCGGCGATCGGACGGGCATCGCTGGTGATCATGTATCTCCATGTCGCGATCATCCATTATCTGACGCCCTATATGGGGAAGGCGGCGCTGCTCTCGCTGGCGCTGCTGCTGCCGTTCCTCGCCTTCCACCTGATCCGGGTAACGCCCTTGCGGCGTGTCTTTCTTTAGTCAAAGGGTTGGCGGGAATGGATGGAGAGCGGCGATAACCAGCCACCGGTTCCTCAATGCAGGTGGCGCAGCTTGTCGGGGTTGCGCATGATGTAGATGGCCGTGACCTTGCCATCCTCGATGTCGAGCGCGGTCGTCTGCACCTCGCCATCGGCTTCGCGGGTGACGAAGCCGGGCAGTCCGTTGATGATGCAGGTGCGCAGCAGCGTCGACCCATATTTGCCGAACAATATCGCCAGCGCCTTGTGGACCTGCATGACCTGGCCGAAGCCGATCGCTGGCCGTACTGCCGCAGGTCGCTTGCCCCCACCGTCGCTGTGGAAGCTGACATCGGCCGCGAGCATCGCGCCCAGCGCGGTCATGTCCCCACTGCGCGAGGCTGCGAAGAAGGCGGAAGCGATCTCCATGCCGCGTGCCTTCTCCAGCCTGTAGCGCGGCCGGGCGTCGCGCACATGGGTGCGGGCGCGCGCGGCTAGCTGGCGGCAGGTGGCGGGATCGCGTCCCACCGTCGCGGCGACTTCCTCGAAGCCCAGGCCGAACACGTCATGCAACAAGAAGGCGGCGCGCTCCAGCGGAGACAGCCGTTCAAGGGCAAGCATCAGCGGCAGGGCGACGTCATCCTCTTCATCCTCTTCCTCCACCACCGGTTCTGGCAGCCACGGACCGATATAGGTCTCCCTCTGCACGCGTGCCGACTTAAGCTGGTCGAGGCAGAGCCGCGTCACCGTGCGGCGAAGAAAGGCTTCCGGCTCACGCACGTCGCTACGATCCGTGCCCATCCAGCGGATGAAGGCTTCCTGCACAACATCCTCGGCATCGGCGACCGATCCGAGCATGCGGTACGCGACGCGGATCAGGCGGGAACGCAGCGGGTCAAAGCTCGCCACCGCGTCCATCTGCGTCCCCCGCTCCATCAGGCCGCTGCCTTCATCGGCATGTCGTACCAGAGGTTGAAGCCTACCGCGATGCGGTTCCAGCCGTTGATGATGTTGATCATCAGCGTCAGCTTCACCTGCTCCTCCTCGGTGAATTCCCAGTTCAGGGCTTCCTTCGCGGCTTCATGGTTGTGGTCCTTGGCAATTTCCGTCAGCGCCTCGGTCCAGGCCAGCGCCGCGCGCTCGCGATCGGTATAGCAGGGAGCCTCGCGCCACGCGGACAGCAGGTAGATGCGCTGTTCCGTCTCGCCCTTCGCGCGCGCTTCATAAGTGTGCATGTTGATGCAGTTGGCGCAGCCATTGATCTGCGACGAACGGATCTTCACCAGTTCGATCAGGCTGGGCTCCAGGCTGTCGGCAATCGCCGTGGACAGCGCGGTCCAGCTTTTCATCAGTTGCGGCGCGGCGGCGTAGGGATTGATCTTGTCGATCATGATGCAACTCCTTGGGTTGGTATTGCAGACATGACGAGACGGCCGTGCCGGATGTGACATGGGTGGCGAATTATTTTTGGCTGCAAGAACAAAAACGCGTTTGAGGCTCTGGACAGAAGGCTCCGTTGGCCGCTAGCGGGCGCGCCCTATGTCAGTCATCACCACCATCATGAACACGGCCACGGGCCAGCCCATCCAGAAAATGAAGTTCGAACGGATGCCCAAGCCATGGGTATCGTTCAACCTTGAAAATGGCGAGTTGGTGACCGCCGACCGCGTCGTTGTCGGCAAGCCCGCACCGGGCAAGTTCATCACTCCGGTGGAAGTCTGGGTCACGCCCAAGACGCCGGGATAAACGCAAAATATTTTGGGGCCGGCGCATAGTCCCGATACACCGGCCCCGCAGCATGTGTTCAACCTTCATGCGACCCGAAGGTCGTCTTCATGCTGCTCACATTTCAGACGTCGCGCTCAGCGATCATCCGTGCAGCTTGATCGCGGTTTCGGCGATGCGGCGGCCCTGATAGCGGGCGCCGTCCAGTTCCTCTTCGCCCGGCTGGCGGCTACCGTCGCTGTCGGCGAGCGTGGTGGCGCCATAGGGCGAACCGCCCCGCACCTTGTCCACGCCCATCTGGCCGGCAAAGCCATAGTCCAGGCCGACGATGGTCATGCCGAAATGCAGCAGGTTGGTAATGATCGAGAAAAGCGTGACTTCCTGACCGCCATGCTGCGATGCGGTCGAGGTGAAGGCGCCGCCGACCTTGCCGTTGAGCGCACCGCGTGCCCGTGGCCGACAAGCCCGTGGCCGACAAGCCTGCGGCCGTGATGCCGCCTGCCGCGCGTCCAGCGGCCGGTCCGGACAAGAGCG
>NZ_DATKFP010000248.1:0-16478 GCF_035511395.1 Sphingobium sp. | reverse complement strand
AGCGCCTTGCCCTCCTCACCCTCCATCAGCGACCAGTCGATCCAGCTGATTTCATTATCCTGACAATAGGCATTGTTGTTGCCGCCCTGCGTCCGCCCGAATTCGTCGCCCGCCACCAACATCGGCGTGCCAAGGGAGGCGAGCAGCGTGGTCATCATCGCCCGCCGCACGCGGCCCCGCGTCTCGTGGATCGCGGCGTCGTCGGTCGGCCCCTCCGCACCCCAGTTGCGCGAGAGGTTGTTGTCGTGGCCATCGCGATTATCCTCGCCATTGGCCTCATTGTGCCGTTCCTCGTAGGAAACGAGATCGGCCAAGGTGTAGCCGTCATGGCTGGTCAGGAAATTGACGCTGGCCCAGGGGCGGCGGGCGCGGCGATCGAACAGGTCGCCCGACCCGGAAAGCCGGGCCGCCAGATCGCCGCGCTGCGCCGGGTCGCCGCGCCAGAAACGGCGTACCGTATCGCGATATTTATCGTTCCATTCGGCGAAACCGGGCGGGAAATTGCCGAGCTGATAGCCGCCCATGCCGACATCCCACGGTTCCGCGATCAGCTTCAGCCGCCCCAGCACCGGATCCTGCCGCAGCACGTCGAACAGCCCGGCATTGGGATCGAAACCGTGATCCGTTCGCCCCAGCGTCAGCCCCAGATCGAAGCGGAAACCGTCGATGCCGAAACTGGTCGCCCAGTAGCGCAGCGAATCCGCCACCATCTGGATCACCCGCGCGTGGGTCAGCTTGAACGTGTTGCCGGTGCCGGTGTCGTTCAGGCAGTAACGCGGATCGTCGGGCAGCAGCCGGTAATAGGTGGCATTGTCGATGCCGCGCCACGACAGCGTCGGACCCAGTTCGCTGCCCTCGCAGCTATGATTATAGACGACGTCGAGAATGACTTCGATACCGGCGGCATGGAGCCGACGCACCGCTACGCGCAGTTCGTCATGCGTGTCGCTCGAAAAATAGCTGGGTTCGGGCGCGAAGAAGCTGAGCGTATTATAGCCCCAATAGTTGCGAAGGCCGCGCTCCTGAAGAAAGCGATCCTGCGTGAAGGCATGGACGGGCATCAGTTCCAGCGTCGTGATGCCCAGCCGCTTGAGATGGTCGATGACCTTGGGATGCGCCAGTGCTGCGAAGGTGCCGCGTTCCTGCGGGGGAGCGGCCTCCAGCAATTGGGTCAGTCCCTTGGCATGGGCTTCGTAGATGACGGTTTGCGACCATGGCACGTTGGGACGGACATCGCGCGACCAGTCGAAACTGTCGTGGGTAACGACGCCCTTGGGCATGGCGGCCGCGCTGTCCCGCTTGTCGAAGCCCAGATCCGCCCGCCGTCCGCGCACCGGATAGCCGTGCAGCACGTCGTTCCAGCGCAGGCTGCCCGACAGCCGACGGGCATAGGGGTCCAGCAGCAGTTTGTTGGGATTGAAGCGGTGGCCCTGTTCCGGCGCATAGGGGCCATGGACCCGATAGCCGTAGAGCAGCCCCGGCCGCGCATCGGGCAGATAGCCGTGCCAGACTTCGTCGGTGCATTCAGGAAGGGCCAGCCGAGCGACTTCCTTGCGGCCCGCGGGATCGAACAGGCAAAGTTCGACCCGATCGGCATTGGCGGAAAACAGGGCGAAATTGACCCCTAGCCCGTCAAAACTGGCGCCCAAGGGGTAAGGTGATCCGCCCTCAAGGCGGTCGGGATAATGGCTCAAGCGGTTTCCCTGTCGTTCGGTTTAGGCGATGTGCGGTCAACTGGTAGATGTTACGCCGACTTATCGCGACGAGCGCTATGGGCCAGTTTCCCTGCGGCTGCGCCCGTAGCGAGCGGATTGGGCAAGGGCGCTTCACCATTCTGATCGGAAGATTGGGCCTGGGCGGCAATTTCACTTTCCGCCTGCCGCCAATGGTCTTCCGCCCGACCGTCTGGATGCCCTTGCGCTTCCCAGATCGCATGGGCGCGGGCGCGGATTTTTTCTTGGGTGTCCTGTGACATGACGAACCTCCACTACGCGCCGTAACAGCGCCGGTGGGTCAAATGCGCGGCAGTCCATTTTGGATGCGCGGGCTGATCCAGGTCAATATCTTTTTAGGGAACGCCGGTGCAGCCGCCGAATTTCCCTACAGCGGATTATGGAGCCTGATTAATGAACGCGCCAGATCGGACCGGTGGCCCGGATGAAAAGGGAAAGAAGGCAGAAACATTGTCGCCAATCTTTCCCGATGATGTGGAAGAGGCGGCGTCCTCATTGCTGCGGCAATGCTGCGCCATGGAGAAGAGGCTTGCAACGGCGGAAAGCTGCACCGGCGGACTGCTCGCCTCGCTGCTGACGGACGTGGCAGGGGCGAGCCATGCATTCGAGCGCGGCTTCGTCGTCTATAGCGAAGAGTCCAAATGCGACCTGCTGGGCGTCAGGCGGGGGCAGATCGCCGTGTGCGGAGCCGTCAGCTGCGATGTGGCGTTGGCGATGGCGGAGGGAGCGATCGCCCAATCGAGCGCGGATGTTGCGCTTGCCGTCACCGGATATGCCGGAGACGCTCCGCCGGGAGAGGAAGCGGGCCTTGTCCATTTCGCCTGCGCGACGAAAAATGGTCCGACAGTCCATCGGGAAGAGCATTTCGGCTCGACTGGCCGGGGACCGGTTCGGATAAAATCGATCCGGGTGGCACTAGATATGATGAAGAACGCCCTTGAACAAAGCTGACTCCTTCGCATCGATCCACAGCCATGGGTTGGTCCGCATCGCCGCTGCCACGCCCAGGGGAAGCGTCGGAGACGTCGCCGCCAATGCGGCGTCGATTAGGGAACTGGCGCAGCAAGCCGCCGCCGATCAGGCCGATCTGGTGCTGTTCCCCGAACTCGGTCTCTCTTCCTACGCCATCGACGATCTGCACTTGCAGGATGCCCTGCTTGACCGGGTGGAGAGCGAGGTCGCCGCCCTGATCGAGGCCAGCGTCGATTGGCCCATTTTGCTGATTGGCGCGCCGCTGCGCCGGGCTGGGCGACTTTACAATTGCGCGCTGGTCATCGCAAAGGGGCGGTTGATCGGCGTCGTTCCGAAAAGCTTTTTGCCCAATTATCGCGAATATTATGAGAAGCGCTGGTTCGCGCCCGGATCGGGGCTGGTAGGGCTGGAGATCAGCGTCGGCGGACATGTCGCGCCGTTCGGCACCGACCTGCTGTTCGCGGCGGAGGAGCATCCGGATTTCATTTTCCACGCTGAAATCTGCGAAGATTATTGGGCGCCGCTGCCCCCCTCTACCATGGGCGCGTTGGCCGGGGCGCTGATCCTGTGCAATCTTTCCGCGTCGAACATCACCATCGGCAAGGCTCGCGACCGGTATATGCTGTCGGCATCCCAGTCGGCGCGCTGTGTCGCGGCCTATGTCTATTCCGCCGCGGGGCCGGGGGAAAGCACTACCGATCTTGCGTGGGACGGTCAGGCAATGGTGCATGAGATGGGTGAATTGCTGGCGCAATCGGACCGGTTCGGGGATGAAGCGGAACTGCTCTACGCCGATGTTGACGTGCAGCGGATACGGCTGGAGCGGATGCGTAACGGCACCTTCAACGACAGCGCGGCCGCCGCCGGTCATCCCGAGACCCGCTTCCGCACGCTTGTGTTTCCCTTCAAGAAGCGCGTACGGCACAGCGGTCTTCGTCGCCCCGTGCGGCGCTTTCCGTTCGTGCCTGCGGACCCGGCGCAGCTGGCGGCGGACTGTTACGAGGCATTCAACATTCAGGTGGAGGGGTTGGCCACCCGGTTTCGCGCTACGGCGGGCAAGCATTTCATCATCGGCGTTTCAGGCGGCCTTGATTCCACCCACGCGCTGATCGTCGCGGCCAAGGCCTGTGACCGGCTGGATCTGCCGCGGTCCGCCATTTTGGGCTATACCATGCCGGGGTTCGCGACCGGCGAGGAGACCAAGGGCAATGCCTGGGCGCTGATGAACGCACTGGGCGTTTCCGGAGAAGAGATCGACATCCGTCCCGCCGCCCGTCAAATGCTGGTCGACATGGGTCATCCCTTTGCCAGGGGCGAAGCGGTTTATGACGTGACCTTCGAAAATGTGCAGGCCGGGCTCCGCACCGACTATCTGTTTCGCCTTGCCAACCGTCATGGCGGCTTCGTCGTCGGCACGGGCGACCTTAGCGAATTGGCGCTTGGCTGGTGCACTTATGGCGTTGGTGACCAGATGAGCCACTACGCGGTCAACAGCGGAATTCCTAAGACGCTGATCCAGTTTCTGATCCGTTGGTGCATCGCCACCGGCCAGTTCGACGCAGCCACGGCGCAGATATTGAAAGCCATCCTCAACACTGAGATCTCGCCCGAGTTGGTGCCCGCCGACGCGCAAGGCGCGCTGCAAAGCACCGAGGAGAAGGTCGGCCCTTACGCGCTGAACGACTTTTTCCTGCATCATATCGTGCGCTTGGGGCTACCTCCCTCGAAGGTCGCCTTCCTTGCCTGGCATGGCTGGTCGGATGCAAAGAGGGGCGGCTGGCCGGCCGATTATCCTGACAGCGGCAAAGCCGCCTATGACCTGCCCACGATCCGGCACTGGCTTGAGAATTTCCTCTATCGTTTTTTCACTATCAGCCAGTTTAAGCGTTCGGCCTTACCCAACGGTCCTAAGGTCTCCTCGGGCGGCGCTCTTTCTCCCAGGGGTGACTGGAGAGCGCCATCGGACGGGACGGCGTCGCTGTGGCTCGATGAACTTAACGAAGCTTTCGAGAAGTGAATCCAGAATAATCCTCTTCCGGAACAATGCTCAATCTTGCGGTTTACCCATTCATGCCAATATTTCATATCCATCTTTTCAACGACGAAGATATCATCGACGATGACGGCCAGGAATTTGCCGACGCCGCAGCGGCGAAGGCCCATGCCGTCAGAAGCGGACGTGAGATTGTCGCGGAACATGTGTTGTTCGGACGCAGGATCAACTTAGCCCATCGCTTGGTGATCGAAGATGACCAACGGCAGTTGCTGGAAACAGTATATTTTCGCGATGTGCTGGATTTCGATGGGTGAACAGCTAGCCTAGATGACGACATCGCATCCAGCCTTGCACATGTTTCTGCGCAGACTTTTGCTGCGGTCCCGTCTGACGGAGGAAGAACGGCATGCGATACTCTCGATGCGCGGGCAGGTGGCGCAGGCTTTGCCCAACAGGGACATCGTGCCGCCTGGAAAGCTGGTTCAGCATAGCTGCCTGGTGGCGGAGGGGCTGGCCGGACGCTTCAGCCAGTTGCCCGACGGCATGCGGCAGATCACCGCGATCTACCTTCCCGGCGACATGTGCGACCTTCATTCGGCCATGTTGCCGCGGGTCGAATGGGCTTTGCAGGCCTTGTCCGCGCCGCTCACCTATCTGAAAATCCCTCACGAAGAACTGTTGCGGGTTTCGCGGACCCATCCTGCCGTGGCCGAGGCATTTTGGCGCGACTGCGTGGTGGACGCATCCGTCATCGCCCAATGGTTGGTCAGCCTCGGTCGGCGCAGCGCCATCGCCCGCGCTGCGCATCTTCTCTGCGAAATGGCGCTGCGTGTCGAAAGCGCGGGCCTTGGGACGCGCGCCGCTTTCGATTTTCCCGCGACGCAGCTTCACATCGCGGATGGGCTGGGGATCACAGCGGTGCATATGAACCGGGTCATCCGTTCGCTCCGCCAGCGGGGTGCGCTCGCCTGGACGGGGCGGTCCGTCAGCATATTGGACTGGGATGCGCTGGCCCATATTGGCAGTTTCGATGACGGTTATCTCGAGTTCCGGCCCTTCGCGAACGGTTGAGCACAGCCTTTGGAAGGCAGCGAGATCGCGGCGGAGTGCCCGATCCGCCCAAGGAAAGGGGGGCGGCGCTATTGCGCCGCCTTGCCCTCTTTCTGCGCCGCCAGAAAGCCAGCGGCGTCCAGATCGATCCTGAACTCGCGTTCCCAAACACGAAGCTGTCCGCAGAGCGTCAGGAACGGATCGACATCGTCCGGTCTCTCCAACCGCACCAACCCTTCGTCCATATCTTCTTCCCTGATGCCTGCCCGGTCTATCAGAGGCAGCGCATCGTCGACATAGGCGATGAATTTGCAATGGGCATAGGCGTCATTGACGAAGTCCTTCGCCGTCTTGTCCTCCGCCAGTTCGGCAGCGCCATCGGGCGACAGGATCAGCGCGACCGCGTCGTAGAGAACCGACGGCCCGCCATCGATTTTCTGCTTGCCCTCCACCATATTACCATTGTCGAGCAGTGCGCCGCCAATCCTGGGGGCTATGATTTCATAGACCGCCCCCAGCTTTTCGACCCGATCGATCAAGGTTTGTACCAGCACCGCCGGGGCGCCGTCGCTTACCAGCACGCCCAGCTTACGCCCCCTGAAACTGTCCGGTCCGTTTTTCAGAATACTGAGCGCGTCCGAAGCGGGCAGGTCTGTTCGCGGCGTGAGGGCGGCCGGTGCGGGGTCCGGCAATTCCGGCAATCCAAGGCCGCCTGCCACCACCGTCGCCAAAATTTCATCGATGTTGCGCAGATGCGCGACCATCCGCTGCCGAATGTCGATCCGTTCGCATTTGGACAATTCGAACACTAGGGCATCGCCAATATGCTTCTGTTCGATCGGCGTCTGGCTGATGAAGAATTGCCGCGCCTGACTATAATGGTCGGCAAAGCTGGGGGAGCGAATCTGGATTTTCGGTCCCGCTTCACCAGCGGCGAAATGGCGATAGCCGGTTTCCGGGCTTTGGCGCGGATTATTGTCGCCATTGGCCCAGCTATTGGGTTCGTAATTCACCCGGCCTTTGGGATTGCGCATCGCCATATGGCCGTCCTGCTGGAAATTGTGGACGGGACAGCCGCGCGGGGCATTGATCGGGATATGAGTGAAATTGGGCGATCCCAGCCGCTTCAACTGCGTGTCGAGATAGGAGAAATTGCGCCCCTGCAACAGCGGGTCGTTGGAAAAGCCGATGCCGGGCACAACATTTTGGGTGCAGAAGGCGACCTGCTCCGTTTCGGCGAAGAAATTGTCGACATGCCCGTCCAACGTGAAGGTGCCGATGATCCGCACCGGCACCTGTTCTTCCGGAATGATCTTTGTGGGATCGAGCACGTCGAATTCGAACTGGTCGGCGAAATCCTCCCCGAAAATCTGCACGCCCAAATCCCATTGCGGCGGGCTGCCAAGGTCGATCGCGTCCCACAGGTCGCGGCGGTGGAAGTCGGGATCGGCGCCGTTGATCTTCACCGCCTCGTTCCAGAGGACGGATTGCAGGCCCTGTCTGGGCTTGAAGTGGAATTTGACGAACGTGCCCTTGCCGTCCTTGTCGATCAGACGGAAGCTGTGGACGCCGAACCCCTCCATGAAGCGGAAGGAGCGCGGGATGGCGCGGTCGGACATGGTCCACATGATCATGTGCATGCTTTCGGGCGTCAGGGTGATGAAGTCCCAGAAATTGTCATGCGCCGTTTGGGCCTGCGGGAATCCGCGGTCGGGTTCCTGCTTGGCGGCATGGACCAAATCGGGGAATTTGATCGCGTCCTGAATGAAGAAGACCGGGATATTGTTTCCCACAATGTCCCAATTGCCTTCCTTGGTGTAGAATTTCACGGCAAATCCGCGCACATCGCGGGCAAGGTCGAACGATCCCTTGTTGCCGGCCACGGTCGAAAAGCGAACGAACATGGGGGTCGTTTCCCCCACTTCGGTCAATATTCGCGCGGTGGTGAAATCTTCCAGACTGTCGTTCAGGACGAAGTTGCCATGCACTCCGAAACCGCGAGCATGGACCACGCGTTCGGGAATACGTTCATGATCGAAATGAAACAGCTTCTCGCGAAGATGGAAGTCGTCGAGCAAGGTCGGGCCGCGTTCGCCCGCGCGCAGGCTATTCTGGTCGTCCGCTATGGCCACACCCTGCTGGCTGGTCAGAACCGCGTCCTGATCGCCCGCGATCTGATGCCATTCTCCGCCCGCGCCCGTCTTCGTTTCGAAGGTGCCCGTCTGGCTGCTCGCGCCCCGATCCTTCCCGATCTTGCTTTCATGAATCTTGGCGGCCATGCGATGCTCTCCCGAATTGAATGCCCGAATTGAATGATGGCAGCGGCGGACGCCGCTTAATCGGGACAGACACCTGAGCATCATCATGGTTCCGGTCTTGGACACAGGTTATGATCTTTGTAGGTCCGGGTTAAACCAGGTTTGTGATCAGAGTTAAATTTGCGGTAACAGCCCGTCAGAGCGAAGGCGGACGGCTCAGTCGCGCCCACGCCTCATGATCGGCGAAACGCGGCGGCAGATTCGGCGCGATGGCACCCAGTCCCTGAATGCTCTGAATGAACATCCGCCTCCGCGACCGTCGCAGATAACCGGTTTCGTCCAGTCGCCGCAGCGACCTGTTCACATGCACCGTCGTCAACCCCAGCAAGTCGCCCAACTGCTGCTGGGTGAGGGGAAAGTCGAAGCCGCCGTCCGTCACTGCCCCTGTCGCTACCAGCCGATCATGAAGGTCCAGCAAGAAGGCGGCTAGACGCTCCAGCGCCGAGGTCGCGCCGATCCAGGTCAGCTTCTGCATCAACGCGTCCCGCTCCTTCTGCGTGCTCAGAACAGGCCGATGGCCAATCGGGGGCTTTCCGTAAACATCCTTCCAAGCGAAGTGTTGGGAATGAAGGACACGATAGTATCGGTCAGAGCTTCCAGCGATTCGCCTGAAGCCAGGAGTGCGAGGCTGGGAAATCCCAGCATATCGCCGGGCAAATGAAGCTTCACGATCTGGCGCCGTCCATTGCGCAGCATGATCGATGAGCCGACCCATCCCTCCATGAGAAAGAAGACGCCGCTCACTTCGTCACCCTCCCGCCGGATGACTCGGCCGCGCGCTACCTTGCGCTTGCTGACGGCCAAGTTTTGCGCAATCTCCACATCCTGCAGCGTCAGCGGCACAAACTCTTCTAGTCGATGAAAGGGTGATTGGACGCAGAACTCCGAAGACCTGCGGCTCTCATCCAGCTTTTATTGATTTCGCGCAAAAAGGTTAATTGGCAGCGATTGCCATCTAACGATGGCCATCCACCGCGTTGCCGTTGGCATTGGGCGGAACCATATTCGATCCGCTGCGGGGAAGGGGCGCGGTTTGCGCATTGCCCGGCGCATCGTTCGCCCGGTTTACCACAGCGCCGTCATACAGCGCCCGATGCTTGTCAGTCGTTTCGCCTCCGCAGGCCGAAAGGCCAATGATCATCCCCACAATCAACTGGCCACGCAGCGTTCGTGCCCGGCGTCGGGCGCGCCCCGTCATCCCGGCGTCCGGATGGCGACGCGTTTGTCGCGATAGCGGTTCGCCAGATCGCGGTGCAACTTCACCATCTGCGGATGAGCGCCTCTGGCTTCGGCTTCATTGGCCTTCTCAGCCTCTTCCCGTTCGCGCGCGGAAAAATAGGCGATGTCGATTTCATCCATCATGTCTCTTCTCCTCGCCCAAGGTTAGGGTGGCCATGGAGAAGGGCAGCCCTCGACATGCTAACCTGTCTTAACGGCGGGGGCGTTCGACCTTGGGTCGCGCGGACAGGCCGGGTAGATCCGGTCCAATTTCTGCGACATGCGCCTTCTTCTTAGGGCCACCATCTGTCCCATAAATTTGCGCAGAGGAAACATAGGTGAATCTGCCTTGAACCAATCGCCTTATGATAGCGACTTCATTCGACCGACGTTGGATCAAGGGGGCTTTGGCACGGAGTAGCTCATGTTAAGCCAGGTTGCACAAGGTGAAAGCCAGGTTCACTTCCGAGTTCACCAATTTCTGGCGCGGGAAAATGAAGCGCCCGATGCCATGCTGTATATTCAGGAGGGATGGGCATGTAGATACCGGCTTCTCTCCGATGGGCGGCGTCAGATTACGGCGCTTTACCTGCCCGGGGATTATTGTGATCCGCAATGGGTCTTGGGTGGCCTGACTTCCCAACCGATCGTGGCGATCACCAATGTCCGGGCGTTGCGGCTTCCCTGCAAGCCGCCTGCTTATGCCAGTATGGACGGGCAGCAGGGTTTTTGGCTATCGCTGTCCGACATGATCGAGCGACAGTCCGCTTGGCTGGTCACTTTAGGGTGCATGACCGCCATGGAACGGGTCGCGCATCTGCTGGTCGAATTGTTCGAACGGATGCGCAAGGCCGGCCTTGCCTACGGTCAGCAATGCGCGATGCCGCTGACCCAGATCGAGATCGCCGACATGACGGGTTTAACGCCTGTGCATGTGAACCGCACGCTTCAATCCATGCGGGCGAAAGGATTGATCGAACTGCAATCCAAATGGCTTCGCATACCCGAACTGCACGCTTTGCGGGAAGCCGCAGCGATGACCGGGCAGCTTTCGGCGATCTGAGGACAGGCGTTAAGGGTTCTTTGAGTAGAGCCACCCCCGACGATGTCGCACCGGTTACCGGGCATCAATCGGAAGCGGAAGAGATGCCTTAGTCGACACGGCCTCCATAAATGGGCGTTTGTTCCTGCCGTCGGCTAAAGGGGCCGCCGCCTCACCACAATCAGTGCGGTTCCATCTGCGCCCATTTCGCGGCGATCAGTACAAAGCGATCCATCCAAAGCGTGGATCACGTCTCGCTTAAAAATGGAAATTCCAAATCCCTACAATCTTAATCTACGGCGTGCAGCAATCTGTTCGTAACGGGCAGGTTGATATGTACCCTGAACGACTCGGCAGTCGCGTCGATCTCGGCCGTCCCGTCCAGTTCGAAGGGCAGCGTCCTGGTCAGCAATTCCATGCCGAAGCCGTTATGGTCGATCGCCGCGCACGAGCCGCCCGTTTCGTGCCAGACGATATGAAGCGCGCGGGGCGAAGCCGGGTCGATCCACCAGCTGATCGTGACGGTCCCCTTATCGGCCTCCAGCGCGCCGAATTTCACGCTGTTGTTGGCCAGCTCATGGATGACGAGCGCAAGGGTCGCTGCCGACAGGATGTGCAGTCGGACGTCGGGACCATCCAGAACAGCTTGCTCCCCTGGTCGCACGGCAAAGGCAGCCAATTCGTCCATGATGAGGTTGTGAAATTCCAGTCCGTGTCGCTCGGCCAGCGCAAGATTGGATTCGACGCGGGCCACAGCATCCAGCCGTCCAATAAAATGGCTGGTCAGATGATCGATCGAGTCGCTGGTCGCGGCCGTCCGCCGAAAGATGGAGCGGACGCTGGCGATCAAATTCCTCAGACGATGCTGCACGTCGCGCAGCGGAAAAAGCTCACTTGCGTTTTCGAGCGGATCGGCATGGCTGAAATGCACCATGCAAATCCTGTAACCGGGGGCGGTCAGCAGATCGTTGGTGAAGATTAGAGCTTCGCATTTTCCCGCGTCCCAGCTTAGCCGAACAGGCCCACTGCCCGTCGCGGGCGGCAGCAACCGACCGCCTGTAAGTTCGCCAGATCGGATGCCGAGCAGCCGGGCGAGAGCCGGATTACCGCGCAATATGCGGTTGTCGGCCGCCAGTTGAATCTGGGGGATGGGGCAGGCATCGAACAATAGGATAAAGTCGGCGCTGTCCGTCGGGGGTGTTGTCGTCACAAGGCCTCTTGCGCCGCTGGGTGCAGATAGGATGGATCGAAAGCACATATGCGTTCAAGGGCGCCGAGGTCCGGCACGATCAGTTGGCGCCGTTGCAACTCTATCAATCCCTTGCGTCGCATCTCCCGTAATATCCGATTGGTATGAACCATCGTCAACCCCGTCGCATCCGCCAGTTCCAGTTGCGTGACCGGGAAGTGAAAGCCGCTATTGCTGACCAGACCCACCTTGCGAAGTCGATGATAAAGCTCGCAAAAAAGGTGGCTCAGTCGCTCCAGTGCGGTGCGACGCCCCAGATTGACGCACCATTTACGTTGAATGGAGGCAGTCATCAGGGCATTGATCCACATCGCCTTGGTGATTTCTGGGTTATCGAGCGCGATTTCTTCGAATTGGCCGCGGCCCACCTCGGCAACCTTGATGGCGGTGAGCGCGGCCACGCCATGATCGGCGCGATGCAACAGAAAGCAGAAGGGATCGCACAGATCGCCGGGCAAAAGCAGGCTGACGATCTGCCGTCGCCCGTCCTCCAGCATCTTGTACCGCGCGCCCCATCCGTCCAGCAGGAAGAATATGGATGTCAGTCGATCGCCCTGCGAAAACAGATCGGACCCAGCGCCCAGGCGCGTGGACGGGCGGCCGACAAGGCGGTTAATCACCTCGCGGCTCTGATGGTCAAGTGGCCAGTGCGCGCCCAGTTTCAACGCAGTAATGCTGTCATCCATCGTGAATGCGGGCATATCGAGATATGACATGGCCGGTTTTTACCTATGTTATTTTCTGCCGACGATCCCCATGCGACGGCTTCTTTAACAGGAGCGGTGAATGGTAAGTGCTACGGCAACCGGCATGGACGTGCTGGTGGTGGAGGATGAATATTTTCTGGCAAGCGATCTCAGCGCTTTGCTGGAGGAGGAGGGTTTTTCGGTAATCGGGCCGCTGGGCAATATGGTCGGCGCCTTTAAGGCGATTGCGGACGAATTGCCTGACGTCGCCCTGCTGGACATCAACCTTCACGGAGAAATGTGTTATCCGTTGATGGACGAACTGATCGCCCGATCCGTGCCGATCGTCGTTATCACCGGCTATGATGGACATGCCCTGCCGCAGCGGTTCGAATCCTGCGTCCGCGTGGCAAAGCCCTATGGCCGCGCCGACATATTGAGCGCGATTGATGCGGCTGTGGCCGGGGCGAACTGTCGATCCTGACATGGGTATCCTCTCGTCATCCGGCCTGCACGGCAATGATCGCTCTCGGCTATTCTTGCGGGCGTCGTGCCCTTTCAAGGTCGGACTGAGTATCGGCGTCAGGCCGCGCCTCGCCCTCCTCTTCTTGAGCGCGACCGCCACCGGCACTGTCACTGTCATAATCCTCGGGATTGCCGCCGCCGCCAGCGGAGGCGCCGCTGCCTTCGACCACGCCCGATCCTTCGACGGCGCGTCGGCCGCGATTATCTTCCCGGCCTTTGGTCAGGGGCGTCACCTCTTGCGCGTCCAATATATTCTCGTCCTGATCGCCATGATAGATGGGCGGCGTGAAGGGCGTGGGTTTGCGATCAGTCATGGTCGTGACGGATTTTCTCACCCGTTCCTTCCCGCCCCGCGCGGCTATCCTCTTCCTCGCCCCGGCGGGTCATGGTGTCGGGATTATAGTCGGACGGGATCGCGCCGCCGCTGATTGGATCACGGTCCGGCGTTCGGTCCAGCGTGTCGCTGGGCCGCCGCGCCGCCCCCTTGGGCTGATTTTCCGTCGACAGATTTGGATTGCGGGTTTTGTCCATGACTGATGTTCCTAAATTCAGGCCAATTTCAGCCCTTCCTGGTTCATTCGGCGGGTAAGATCGCTGGTCGCAGCCTCATCGAGAGCGCGTTTCAACCGGGGAAACAGCTCGTCCTCTTCCTGCCGCATATGCTGCTCTATATCGGCGCGGAACGCGGCCAGCTTCGTCTGAAACGCCGCATTATCCCCCACCAGGTCCGATAATTCATAGAGATACTGCTTCACATAGCCGTGGTCGGCGTTGAGGGCGTCCGCTTCCTCTTTCATCCCATGTTGGCGCATGGCGGGGTAGACGGCATTCTCCTCCTCTATCGCATGTTTGCCGAGCGCATGTTTAAGCTGCATCAGCAACAGGGCGCGCCGCGCGGTCGCGTCGTCCTGCGTCCGCGCCAGTCGGTCGAACAGCGAGAGCGTCGCTTCATGCTCGGCTTCCAGCGCTCTGTTCCAGTCGCCTGCGAGCATGGTGGGCGCCTGCACCATCAGCTTGCGCCCCACCATGCCTAGCATGGCCAACCCCATGCCAAGACCGGCGCCGAAAAGGAAACGGGAAGTGGGAGGCGGGCTCGCGTGAAGCGCCATGGCATCTCTCCATATGGATGGTGACGGATCAACGACGCGTCCCTGACTGTGTTCCCGGACCGGTCGACAGAGCAGCGACGGAGCAACCTATGTTATCGACAGTGTGCTTTCCGCATGGCGCCGCGTCAGAAGAGGGAACGGCGATACGCGGCTATAAGTTTGTCCGGAAACGGGCGCCAGAATGGCCGCGATGATGATGATGCCAAGAGGATTTTCAAGGATGCGCGAACCGGAACGCCCCAGCGAACGTCGCCTTGGCATGGCGAGCCTGTGGATCGTGGGCATTGTGCTGGCGGTCATCGTCGTTGTGTTCGTCGGGCGCAACCTTTGGCATGGTGAGGCGCTGAAGGAGGATGAGCAGACGGGCCAGAACCGTGCGACGACCCACGAAGGCGCAACGGTGAACGAGCGGCGGTAACAGGAGAGGCGGATGGCGAAGCAGCAGGCGGACCGTCCAAGGGTCAAGCCGTTCAAAGGACCGGCGGGCGGCTGGGGTTCGGTCCGGTCGTTGGGTGAGATTTTGCCGCGGGAACATCTTCCCGCCGAAGGATTGCGCGAGCTGGCGCGGCAGAACAAGCCCGATGGCTTCATGTGCGTCAGCTGCGCGTGGTCCAAGCCCGCTCACCCACACCCTGCCGAATTTTGCGAGGAAGGCGCGAAGGCCACGGCGTGGGAATTGACCAGGCTGCGGACCACGCCCGACTTCTTTCGCGAACATAGCGTGAGCGAATTGCGGCAATGGCGCGATTATGATCTGGAACAGCATGGTCGGCTGACCCATCCGTTGCGCTATGATGTCACGACCGATCGTTATGTCGCCTGCGATTGGGATGAGGCTTTCGACGCCATCGCGGCCAGTCTCAAGGGCTTCGATCCGCGGTCGGTGGTTTTTTATTCCTCCGGACGGACCAGTCTGGAGGCGTCCTACATGTACGGCCTGATGGCGCGGATGTTCGGCAACCAGAATTTGCCCGACAGCAGCAATATGTGCCATGAATCGACATCCGTAGGTCTGAAGGCGGCGCTGGGCGTGCCGGTCGGCACCACCCAGCTCAAGGATTTCGACGCGTGCGACGCGATCTTCTTTTTTGGGCAGAATGTGGGGTCCAACGCCCCCCGGATGCTGCATGACCTGCGCAAAGTGCGCAAGCGGGGCGTGGAGATCGTCACCTTCAATCCGTTGAAGGAACGCGGGCTGGAGCGCTTCACCGATCCGCAAAATCCGATCGAGATGGCCACGCTCAAGGAAACCGGCATCTCCACTCAATATCACCAGGTGAAGGCCGGTGGCGACATTGCCGCGATCGCCGGCATCGCCAAATTTCTGCTACAATGGGACGATGCGGCGAAAGCGATGGGGGATCCGCCGGTGATCGACCATGACTTCATCGCGCAGCATACCTACGGGTTCGAAGATTTTGCCACGAGAGTCCGGGTGACGGGGTGGGAAGAGATCGAGCGGGAAGCGGGCCTTTCGCGCCACGAGCTGGAACAGGCGGCGCGCGTCTATGCGCAGGCCAAAGCGGTGATGGCGATTTATGGCATGGGTCTGACGCAGCATGTGAAGGGCGTCGAAAATGTCCGCATGTTGGTGAACCTGCTGCTGATGCGCGGCAATGTCGGCAGGCCCGGCGCAGGGCCATGTCCGGTGCGTGGGCACAGCAACGTGCAAGGGCAGCGCACGGTTGGCATCACCGAAAAGACCGAACTGGCCCCGGTCGCGAAGCTGAAGGAACTTTACGCTTTCGATCCGCCGACGGAAAAAGGGCTGGATACGATCGGCACCTGCGAAGGGATCGTCGATGGA
Organism: Sphingobium sp.; assembly: GCF_035511395.1. Classification (GTDB taxonomy): domain Bacteria; phylum Pseudomonadota; class Alphaproteobacteria; order Sphingomonadales; family Sphingomonadaceae; genus Sphingobium. The sequence goes on along the minus strand of NZ_DATKFP010000248.1, from coordinate 773 downwards.
TCGGTCCGGGCGTTCATCGGTCTGGGCGGCAATTTCCTGCGCGCCATCCCCGACACGGCGAAGATGGAGGAGGCCTGGCCCCGGCTCGACCTGACCGTGCAGATCGCGACCAAGCTCAACCGCAGCCATCTTTTCCCCGGCCGGCAGGCATGGCTGCTGCCCTGTCTCGGCCGAATCGAGCAGGATGTGCAGGCGAGCGGCCCGCAGGCCGTGTCGATGGAGGATTCAACCAGTTGCATCCACGGTTCGCTCGGCAAGGCTAAGCCCGCCAGCCCCTTTCTCCTGTCCGAACCGGCGATCGTCGGCGCCATCGCGAAGCGGCTGCTGCCGCCCAATCCCCATGTCGACTGGGATGGTTGGGTGGCGGATTACGCTCGCATCCGCGACGCGATCGAGGCGACCTACCCAGAGATTTTCAAGGATTTCAACGCCCGGCTGTTCACCCCCGGCGGGTTTTGGAAGGGCAATAAAGCGGCGGAACGCATCTGGCAGACGCCCAGCGGCAAGGCGGAGTTTCTGACGCCCACCGGCCTGTCAGCCACCGGCTTCGCTGACGAGGCGGGGCAATATCGGCTGATGACCCTGCGCTCCAACGATCAGTTCAACACGACTATATATGGCTATCATGATCGCTTCCGTGGAGTGAAGGGGACACGCGACATCCTGTTCATGAACCGCCAGGACATGGCACAAGAGGGGCTGGAGGAGGGGCAGCGGGTGAGCCTGTTGGGACGACCGGATGGCGGACAGCTGCAAGGTCTCAATCAGGTCAA
>NZ_DATKFP010000247.1:0-11615 GCF_035511395.1 Sphingobium sp. | reverse complement strand
GTCCTCGGAGAACCGCGCCGCCGCCAGCCTCGCGCAGAACTATCCGGGCGGCAAGAACGCCTTCGTCAAGGCGATGACCGCCAAGGCCCACGCCCCCCGTCCTGCGCGCGCGCGACGGTTCGAGCCGCTCGAACGGTTCGGTCAGGCGCGGCAGGCTGGGTTCGGGTACGCCGGGGCCGTCATCCTCCACCATGATGCGGATGAACGGGCCTTCGGGTTCGACAAGGATACGCGCCTGTCCGCCGCCGTAGCGAACCGCATTGTCCAGCAGGTTGGCCATCATGCGCTGGAAGGAAATATGGGAGACATGGGCATGGACGGCATGGGGCAGGGGCGCGACGTCCACATGCTGGTTCCGTTGTATGCGCTCTTCGGCGACCAGCGCCAGTTCAGCGCGAATGTCGCATGTCGCCATGTCCAGGTCGGTCGCGGCCGATTCCCGTGCGAAGGTAAGCGTGTCGCTCAGAAGGTCGCGCATTTCCTCGATATCCTTGGCCGCCAGCGCGCGCTGCTCCTCATCCTCGATAAATTCGCTGCGCAGATCCATGCGTGTGAGGTAGGTGCGATAATCATGTGCGATGGCGGCCAGCATCCGCGTTCGTTCATCCAGCAACGTTCGCAGATGCTGGCGCAATTGCCGGAACGCTTCGCCCAGTTCCACGATTTCGCGCGGGCCGTCGGGTTTGATCGCGTCGAGCCTGTCCTCCCGAACGGCGCGCGCCAGCCTTTCGACAGGCCGCGTCGTCTGCGCGGCCAGCCAGAGGATGACAGCGATATCGACAATCGCAACGGCGGCCAGGAACAGCATCAGATTGTTGACGATCTTGGTCAGCGGCGCTGCGACCATCTGTTCGATCATGATGGCTTTGCCGTCAGGCAGCGCCACCGATATCCGCACGGCGTTCATCGTGACGGCAGGGCGCATGTCGAGGTCGGCTGGACCGACGTCGCCCGATGTTTCGATGCGAAACGGCCTGCCGCCCAAAGCCTCCTGATAGCGGGACAGGGTCGCGGGCGTGGCAGAGGATGCCTGGCCCGCAGGCAGCGCCGCCAGCATGGTGACGCGCATGGTCGCATCGGAAAAGGCGCGGACAAGGTCGGGATGCGATCTGGGCGGCGTGCGTTCGAACGCGGTGACGACCAGTGCGACCTTTTCGGGAATGGGCACCCGATATAGCGGAGCCATCTTGCGCATGTCCGTCTGTTCCAGGAACAGCAGAATGACGGCAATCATGGCCAGCAGATGGAGCAGGACGATGAGGCCGATTCGCTCTCGCAACCGGGGCGGGCGCAGCTTCAGCATCGGGTGACAGCGGGGGAGAATAGATAGCCGTCGCCCCGCACGGTGCGGATCATCGCGGGTTCGCGCGGATCATCGCCCAGCTTGCGCCGAAGCCGGCTCATCTGCACATCGATGACGCGATCAAACGGGTTGGCATGGCCGCCCCGTGTCCAGTCGATCAGCAGCTCGCGCGACAGAATGCGGCGCGGGTGCAGGACCAGCGCATGGAGCAGGTCGAATTCGCTGGTGGTCAGGCCCACCGGCTCGCCCGCCGGGTTGGTCAGATCGCGTGCGCCCAGACGCAGCAGCCAGCCGTCGAAGCGGAAATTGTCGCCATTCTCCTCGCTGGCGGCCGTGTCTATGTCACGGGTCCGGCGAATGATGGAGCGCAGCCGCGCCAGCAATTCCCGCTTGTTGAACGGCTTGGCGAGATAATCGTCGGCACCGATCTCCAACCCGATGATCCGGTCGATCGGATCGTCCTTCGCCGTGACGATCAGGATCGGCAGGCGCGGCCAGCGGGCGCGCAGGCGCTGGCATATTTCCAGCCCATCCTCGCCGGGCAGCATCAGGTCGAGGATCAGGCAATCGAGCCGTTCCAGCACGCCATCGACGTCGAGACCGGCCGAATTTTCCATGGCCAGAACTTCAAACCCCTCACGGGTCAGCAACATGCGCACCAGGTCGCGAATGCCGGGATCATCCTCGACGATCGCGACCTTGCCATTTGATGCCTGCGTTTCGGCAACCATGCCATACCCCTTCGTCGTCAGCGCCTGTCCCGATGGTGCGGCGCCCCTGAAAACATCTAGCATGTTTCCAGGGGCAATCGATCATTTGCCACGCTTTGCGGCGGCAGCGCGCAGTTCGTCCGGCGTGACCTTGCCGTCGTGGTCCGCATCGATCATCGCGAAACCGCGATCCCGGCGACCGGCCGCCTTCCATTCTTCCAGCGACAGCGCGCCATCCTGATTGGTGTCGGCCTTGGCGAACATTTCCTGTGCCTTTGCCGACGCATCCTGCGCCATGGCGGCCGGGGTCTGGGCCAGGGTCATGGCGGCCAGCGACAGGGCGATCGTCAGATATTTCATGTCATTCTCCTTGTATCAGGCCCAAAACGAGCGTGGCCGATATAGCGCGCGCAACCGCAGCATGTTCGATCCCCAAGTGAAGACAGATTACAGTTTGTAACAGCGCGATCCGGCGCCGATCCCGCTGCAAATATCCGATACATTATGTGGCAAGGCCGTTCATGACCCGGTGCGACATGTCCCGTCCCGCGCGCCCTTTGCTGACGCGGAGAAGGAGTATGCATCATGACATTGCGCCAATTCACCACGATCATTGTTTCGGCCCTGGCCATGGTGGCCAACATATCAACCGCCGAAGCACGCAACCGCTCTTTTCATCATAGCCACAGCCGCAACGTGCAGGGGCCGAATGGGCGAGGACTGCACACCAGCTACAATGCCTCGCGCGGCGGCGGGCAGGCATCCATGACTCGCAATGTCCAGACCAATGAGGGACGTGGCCTCAGCAGCCAGCGCGGGTATCAGGCGCAGGACGGGCAATTTCACGGCTCCACCAGTCATGTGACCAACAGCGGAAAAAGCTGGGGACGATCGACCAGCGCGACCGCCAATGGCGATGGGACCGCAACCTATCATCGCAACATGACCGGTCCCAATGGCGGGTCGGCCTCATGGTCCGGCACTATCGGCGCCGGACCGCGCTGAACGCGCGCCTGTAGCGACGCCGGCCTGTTACATAGCGTTACAAAGTGCGTATCAGATTGTTGCAGACCTGCTCCATTCCCTTGGCCTTGCATGAACCGGCCTGCCTCGGCGGCCTTTTCCCATGGGGATGGAATGGCACGTTTTGCTCATATCGTACCGATCGCTTTGATGCTGCTTCCGGCCTGTCGGGATGAGCCGCGGGTCAGGGATGAACGACGCGCCGTGGCCGTCCAGCGCATCGGCGCCGATGCCGGCATCGGTACGACCTATGCCGGCGAAATCCGGTCCGCCTTCGAAAGCCAGATCGGTTTCGAAGTGGCGGGCCGGATCGTCGAGCGTAGGGTTGACCTTGGCAGCAGTGTCCATGCGGGCCAGACGCTGCTGCGTCTCGACAACAGCGACTATGCGCGAGCGCTCGATAGTGCCGCGGCGCAGAGCAGTTCTGCCCGTACCGCCGCCGCCGTGCAACAGGCCGATCTGGCGCGATCGCGCGAATTGCTGAAGCAGGGCTTCATTTCCCCCGCAGAGTTCGACCAGCAGAAGGCTGCGGCCGTTCAGGCGCAGGCGCAGTTGCGCGCCGCCGGCGCCCAGAGCGGCACCGCATCGGCGCAGTTGGGCCGCACCATCCTCACGGCGCCGCGCGCCGGCGTCGTCACGCAGATTCAGGGTGAGGTTGGTCAGGTCGTAGGCGCAGGACAGGCGATCGTGACGCTGGCCGATCCGTCCCGGCCGGAAATCGCCGTGGCGCTCCCTGAAGGCAGTCTGGACCGGATCCGGTCCGCGTCGCGATTGAGCGTGAGCGGGTGGAGCAGTCCGGGCCGGCATTATGCCGCCAGGCTTCGCAGCATATCGGGCGCTGCCGATCCCGCGACGCGGACCTTTGCGGCACGCCTGTCCGTCGATGCGCCGGCACAGGCGCTGCTGATGGGCGAAACCGCCGAATTGCGGGTCGAAGGCGATGCCGGCGACGCCGCCGTCCGCGTGCCGCTGACCGCCGTGCTGCAATCCAACGGGCGCGCGCAGGCATGGGTACTCGACCGGCGAACGATGGTGGTGCAGCCGCGCGCCGTGCAGATCGGCGCGGCGCAGGGCGACATGCTGACCATCCGGTCCGGCCTGAAACCGGGCGAGACCATCGTCACGGCGGGGGTGCATCTGCTGCGTGCGGGCGAGAAGGTTCGTATCGTGCAGGTGCCGCAGTCATGAGCATCGACATGAAGGGCATGAACCTGTCCCGCTGGGCGCTCACCCATCAGCAGATGGTCGGCTTCCTGCTGGTGCTGGCGGCCGTTGCGGGCCTGTTTTCCTACATGGCGCTGGGTCGCAAGGAAGACCCCGAATTCACAGTCAAGACGATGATGATCACCGTCGGCTGGCCCGGCGCGACGGCGCAGCAGATGTCGCAACAGGTTATCAAGCCGATCGAGACGGTGTTGACCGAGAATATCGCCGAGATCGATTATGTGAAGAGCAAGGCTCGGCCGGGTCAGGCGACGCTCAACGTCACGCTCATATCGACGGTCAAGAGCAGTGCCGTTCCCGATATCTGGTACCGCATCCGCAAGACCGTCACCGACAATCGCGCAGACCTGCCCGACGGGGTCGTCGGACCGGCCTTCAACGACGAATTCGGCACGACCTACGGCAATATCTATGCAGTCACTGGGGACGGTTTTGCCTATCCGGTGCTCAAACGCTATGCTGATACGCTGCGGGACCGCATCCAGGCGCTGCCCGATGTCGCCAAGACGCAGATCATCGGCGCGCAGGATGAAGCCATCTATGTCACCTATGACAGTGCGCGTCTCGCCATGTCGGGCATCTCTGCGCAGGCGATAGCCGACGCGCTCGACACCACCAACGCGGTCGCTTCATCAGGGATCGTCGAAGCCGGCGCGGAACGCGTGCGGATGCAGGTGACGGGCGATTTCGCATCGGTGGAGGCCATTGCCGCCACGCCGATCGTCGCCAATGGCAAGAGCGTTCGGCTCGACGCCATAGCCAAGGTTGAACGCAAGCCGGTCGATCCTGCGACGTTCAGGATGCGTTTCGGAGCGAAGGACGCGGTCGGTGTGGGCATCAGCCTGCGGTCGGACGGTGACGTCGCGCGCCTCGGCGAGGATCTGAAGCGCACGATCGCTGCCCTCCAGTCCGAAATGCCGGTCGGCGTGGGCATTCATACCGTGTCCGACCAGACCCATGTGGTCGACGAATCCGTCGGCGAATTCACGACATCGCTGATCGAGGCGATCGTCATCGTGCTGGCGGTGAATTTCCTGTCGCTGGGCTGGCGGCCGGGCATCGTGGTGGCGCTGTGCATCCCGCTGGTGCTGGCGATGACGTTCCTGTGCATGTTGTATATGGGCATCGACCTTCAGCGCATTTCGCTGGGCGCGCTCATCATTGCGCTGGGTCTGCTGGTCGACGACGCGATCATCGTGGTCGAGGCGGTGGCGACGCATCTGGAGGCGGGATGGACCCGGACGAGGGCGGCCGTCAGCGCCTATAGCGTGACGGCGGTGCCGATGCTGGTCGGCACGCTCATCACCGTCGCCGGTTTCCTGCCGATCGCCATGTCGAAGGCGACAGCCAGCGAATATGTGATCTCGCTGTTTCAGGTAATCGCCATTTCGCTGATCCTGTCGTGGATCGTCGCGGTCATCTTCACGCCGTTCATCGCCTATCATCTGCTGCCCCAGCGCGGGGATGCGCGTGACGACGCCGGTGAGCCCGAAGAACAATATGAAGGCCGCTTCTACGGCTGGTTCCGGCGCGTGCTCGACCGATGCCTCGACCGGCGCAAGACGGTGGTGGCGGTCGCGCTCGCCATGTTCTTGGGGTCGATGCTGCTGTTCCAGATCGGCGTGCCGCGTCAATTCTTTCCCGCGTCCGACCGACCCGAACTGGTGGTCGACCTTCAGCTGTCGCAAAATGCAAGCTTCGCCCAGACGCAGGCGGTTGCCGCCCGCATGGAACAATTGCTGGCGCGCGATGACCGGGTGACGTCCACCACCAGCTATGTCGGGGGCGGATCGCCGCGCTTCTACCTGCCGCTCAATGTCCAGACGCCCGATATCACGCTGGCCGAACTCGTGCTCCAGACCAGGGATGAGGAAGCGCGCGAAGGCGTGATCGCCAGCATCCAGAGCCTGTTCGCCACGCATTTTCCCGAAGCGCGCGGCCGGGTCAGTCGTCTGGAAAATGGCCCGTCGGTCGGCCAGCCCGTGCAGTATCGCGTGGCGGGGCCGGACCTTGCGCAGATCATGCCGGTCGCAAAGAGGCTGGAGGAACTGATCCGTGCGGACAGTCATGCGCGTGACGTGAACAGCGATCTGGGCGAACCGCTCAAGGCCATTCGGGTCGACCTGGATCAGGACAAGGTTCGCGCGCTCGGCCTGTCGACGCAGGCGGTGCAGCAATCGTTGCAGGCGGCGATCGGCGGGGCGGGTACGACCAGCTTTCGGGATCGCGATCTGGCGCTGGACGTGGTGCTTCGCCTGAGCGCGGCAGAGCGGACCGACCTTGGTCGCATCGCCAACCTGCCGATCTCCACCCCCAATGGCGCCGTGCCGCTGGCCCAGCTTGGCCATGTATCGGCGGGCAGCGAACCGGCCGTCATCTACCAGCGCAACCGTCAGCCGACCATCACCATCTCCGCCGATGTCGAAGGCGAGCAGGCAAGCGACCTGACGAAGCGGATCGAACCGCAGATCGAGGCGCTGCGCCGTGACCTTCCGTCCGGCGCCTCCATCGTCAAGGGCGGGTCGGAAGAACAGAGCAGCATCAACCAGAAGGCGACCATGGCCGCCGTGCCCTTCGCCATCTTCGTGATCGTCATCCTGCTGATGCTCCAGCTCCAGAATGTGAAGCGGATGCTGGTGGTGCTGGCGACCGGGCCGCTGGCGCTGATCGGCGTGGCGCTCATCATGGCCCTGTTCCGCATCCCCTTCGGCTTCGTCGCCATGCTGGGATCGCTGGCGCTGTTCGGCATGGTGCTGCGCAATTCGGTCATCCTGATCGCGCAGATCGACACGTTGTCGGGCCATGGCCTGGCGATGCGGGAGGCCGTGCGCGAAGCCGCCGTCCATCGTCTGCGCCCGATCCTGCTGACCGCGCTCGCTGCCATCCTCGCCATGATCCCGCTCACCCGGTCGACCTTCTGGGGGCCGATGGCCTGGGCGATCATGGGCGGCCTGATGGTCGCCACCATCCTTACCCTCATCGTCCTGCCCGCGCTCTACGAGCTGGTCTTCGACCGCCCGCAGCATCGCGCCGGCAGTCAGGAGATTTCCGCATGAAACGCCTTTTCCTCTGTACCGCAGCGGCCATGCTCGCGCCGCCCGCCCATGCGACCGACCTCATGGAGGCATGGCAAGCAGCTGCGGCCCATGATCCCGATCATCTGGGCGCGCAGGCTGAGCGCGACGCCGGGCAGGAGGCCGCCGTTCAGGCGCGGGCGCTCAAGCGGCCCAGCGTACAGCTTCAGGGCGGATACCAATATAATGTCACGGAAACCAACGCCAGTTTCCCGGAAGAACTGGGCCCCGTCTTCACCGGAAGCCGATCGAGCGGCCGGGCGAGCGTCGGGGTGCAGGCGGTCCAGCCTTTGTATGATGCATCGAAACATGCCCAGTCGATCCAGCTGCGCGAAAAGGCGGCCGGCGCCGATGTGCAGTTTGCCGGCGAGCAGCAGCAACTCATCCTTCGGGTATCGCAGGCCTATTTCAAGGTGCTGGCGGCCGAGGACAGGCTAAGCTCCTATCAGGCGCAGGTCGATGCGGCGGAACAGCAACGCCGCGGCGCGCAGGCGCGTTTCGATGCCGGGCGCGCGCGCATCACCGACGTGCGCGAGGCAGAGGCCCGCCGCGACGCGAGTGAAGCGCAACGCATCGGCGCGGAGGCCGAACTGGCCTATGCCCGCGCCGATTTTTCCGAACTGACGGGCTTGCAGGGGGAAGGGTTGGACCGACCCGCCGGGAATTTCGCCGCGCCGATGCCGCTTGCGACGCTGGAAGACTCCGTCGAGCAGGCGGAGCGCCAATCGCCGCTGGTGAAGGCGGCCGAGCATCAGGCAAAGGCCGTCGGAGCCGATATCGACCGCTATGGCCTTGCGGGACGCCCCGTCGTCGAAGGCGTCGCCGGTTATCAGGGCCAGTATCGGCTGGGCGGGGAAGGGGGCAATGGCATCATTCCCGACCGCATCCAGTCGGCGTCGGCCGGGCTGCGCATCACCATCCCGCTCTATGCCGGCGGGGCGATCCAGTCGAAGGAGCGGGAAGCCCGCGCCAACGCCACCAAGGACGCGCGCGCCCTGGATGCCGCGCGGCGGGATGCTCGTCTTCAGGCGCAGCAGGCCTGGCATGCCGTATCGACCGGCGCGCGCCGCATAGCGGCCCTGAACACCGCGAACCGGTCCGCCGGCTTGCAGCAGGATGCGGCCAATACCGGGCGAGAGGTCGGCATCCGCACGCAGGATGATGTCCTGAATGCCCAGAGCCAGAGCTTCTCGACCGACCGCGATCGGCGTCAGGCCATATATGATTATATGACGGCCCGGCTCCAGCTCGCCGCCGCGACCGGCGATCTGGGCGATGAGGCGTTGGCCGGAGTGAATGCGCTGATGAAATGATCGTGTCTGGCGATCAGGCCGTTCGAAGCGGCACCGTCGAGGGGGGTATGTCGATCATGATCCTCAGCGGCTGTAGCGTGCGGGAATCTGCTTTGACGGGTAGGTCACGCCTCTTGCTTGTGAATTTGCCGGATCAGCCACCGCGTCGCTCAATGGGAAAGCAAGAGCTGGCCACGTCACGCGACGAATCTGGAGAACGAGTAAATCTTCAACACCAGGTTGACTGACTGGCCAGAACTAACCTCGAAATTGCCGCGTCCTCTGCCCTGAAAAGCAGTCAATCCGCACCTGGAAATCTGAAATTCCTGGCTGAAACTCCGACAACGATCGCTCTGAGACCTGCTGGCTGCGTAAATGCTCGGCCAGCAGGTCTCCGACGCTCAAATTTCTCGGTTCTGTTTGTCTTAATAACGGAAGCGCACGCCAATCCGATAGGCACGCCCGATAGTGTCGTAGAGGGTCGGATTAGTTTGAAGGCTCGCACCGCCGATCGCTGCTACCACGGGTGGATCCTTGTCGAACAGATTCTCGATCTTGCCGAAGAGTTCCAGCTGTTTACTGGCACCAGTCTGGAAGCGATAGACGCCAGCAAGATCGACATAGGCAGCGCCCTTGATCCGATTGTCGTCGATATCCACACCTGATTGCCAGCTATTGTCGTAAACCCCGGCGCTGATCGTCCGCAGCGTCACGAGGCCGGAGAGTTTTTCGTCGTCATAGCCCAGCGTTGCGAACCAGCGCCACTTTGGCGCGTCGCCGGTGTTCTGGCCCGCTGCTTCGGTCCGCACGCCGCCGTTGACGGTGGTGCGCCGGGCGATATGCGAGCCGAGCGCTCGCAGCGTCACCGTTCCATCCAGATTGGATGCGATGTCGCCAAGCGGCTGGCGGAAGCTGGCCTCGACATCCACGCCACGGGTCTTGAGTTCCGCCACGTTGACCGGCCGCGTGATGATGCGAGTGATATTGCCGTCCGCATCGCGCTCGACATTGCTGCACAAGGCCTGCTCGCCGCGATAGCAGCGATCGACCAGATCCTGGGCGCCCAGGCTGGCGATCGCGTCCTTCAGCTTGATCGAATAATAGTCGATCGAGGTGGTGAACTGCGGTAGCCAAGAGGGGCTGTAGACGGCGCCGAAGCTGACCGTATCGGCCTTTTCCGGGCGCAGTTGCGGGTTGCCAATCGTTACCCGCGTGGTCCGGACCGAGGTCAGCTCATTGGCGGGATCCAGTACGTCGACCGCGCCGGTCTGGCCAGCGGTGAACAATTCGCCCAGATTGGCGGCGCGGATATCGCGCGAGAGCACGCCGCGCAGGCGCAGGTCGTTGACCGGCTTCCAACTCAGGCCCAGCTTCCAAGTCTCGACGCCGCCGCTGGTGCTGTAGTCGGTGTAGCGCCCGGCCGCATTGAGTTCGAGCGATTGCAGGAACGGCATATTCTCCGCCAGCGGCACGACGATTTCTGCGTAGGCTTCCTTGACATCGTAGCTGCCGTTGGTGCCCTTGAAATTTCCGGTGTAGAAGCCGTTGACCGCAGAGACATCGTCGCCCGAGCCAGACACCTCTTCCTTGCGATACTCGGCGCCTACGGCCAGGCTGACCGGGCCGGCCCACAGACTGAAGGGCTCACCGCTGATGCTGGCCGCCGCGACATTCTGCTTGAGCGAGAGCTGCTGCCAGGCGGTGCCCTTCACATAGGCGATGGCGGACGGATCGGCGACGCCATAGCCGAAGATGTTGAGCGGCACGCAGCCATTGCTCGGTGCGGTCAGGGTAGAGCGGCAGACGATGCGGCCGCTGGTATCGCGCACCGCGTCGATCGCTTCGGCAAAGCGGGCGACATTGGTGGTATTGTAGAGCGTCGAGCGCGTATCGGTCTGGCCATATTGATAATAGGCGTCCCAGCGCCAGTCGCCGAAGACTTTGCCCTCCAGCCCCAGCACCGCGCGATAGGTCTTGCGCGTCGCCTCATTTTCCGGTCGACCCAGATCGTAGGTGGAATAGCCGTAGCGGAACGAACTGATTCCCAGTTCCGCCGCGCGGGCGCGAACGCCGGCGTCGAGGAAGGGGTTGGTCGCCGACATGGTGAGATTGCCCTGATAGCGCTGATAGGCGGACAGGTTGTTGGTTTTGGAATAGCCGTAGGAGCCTTCGGCGATCAGTGTCAGATCATCGGTCAGATCATAGCTGACCCGGCCGAACGCGGCCCAGTGCTTCAGCTCGGAATCGAGCGCATTGACGTCCCCTTCATACCAGCTGTTACCGCCGACCATCAACGGCGCGCTGATCGGGCTGCCAAGCTGGAACGCCATCGGCACTCCGCCTTCGCCGAACTGTGTGTTGGCCAGACCGGTGGAGGTGATGACGCCGCCCTTGGCGACATTGGAATAATTTACGTTGCTGGCGATGATCCGCTGCGGCTGGCCATTGGTCGGCGTGTAATTTGGGTTGGACAGGAGATTGGTCTGGTTGAACCATTTTCGCTTGTCGCGATCGATGCTGTTGATGCCGGCCTGATAGGCGCCCTCGACGCTGAGCAGAACATGGCCGCGCCCGTCGGCAAAGGGCGTGCCATAGGCGAGATAGCCGGTTGCATTCTCGTCATCGCCGCGATCGGTGATGCCGCCGGACAGCGATCCCTTGATGCCGGTGAACTTCTTCTGGAGCACGAAGTTGACCACGCCGGCGACCGCGTCGGAGCCATAGGCGGCTGAGGCGCCCCCGGTCACGATGTCGACGCGCTCGACCAGGGCGCTCGGCAGATTGTTGACGTCGACAGCCGAATTGACGGCGGAGGCGACGACGCGGCGCCCATCAAGCAGGACCAGAGTGCGGTTGGAGCCGAGCGAGCGCAGGTTCAGCGTGTTGAGGCCGTTGGTGCCGGTGCTGGTATTATTGTTGCCGGTGCGCGTGGTCGAACTGCCGCTGACCTGTGGCATCTGGTTGACGAAATCGGCGATATTGGCTGGTG
>NZ_DATKFP010000246.1:0-4015 GCF_035511395.1 Sphingobium sp. | reverse complement strand
CCATGCCCTCGAAGAAGGTCGGCGTACCGACCAGCGCCAGGCTGCGCGCCACTTCCTCGGCCAGCGCTCGGCTGCGCAGAACCTCCAGTTCGGTCTGCATCACCGTTTCGGTGTCGTCGGTGTTGGGACGCGGCGTTCCCGCGCCCGCCGCACCCGCCGGCAGATCCTCGACTTCGACCGAAGCGGTCGCGCGATAGTCCGGGGTCGAGAGCAGGATATAGAGCAACGCCGCCAGCAGGCAGAGCGCCATGGTGACGAACAGGATCACGCGATGCCGGCGCAGCACCGTCCAGTAGACATGAGCGCCGCGCGACAGACGCGCACCCGCACCCTCCACTTCGGCGCTGTCGGGGGTTTCGGTCAGGGGCGCGGCCATCAATTCCCTCCATCCAGCGCGATGAAGCCCGCCGCGAGAACCGGCACCGCAATCAGCGCGCCGCCCAATATGGCCTTTGCGCGCGACAGGCCGACGATCACCTGATCGCCGGGCAAAATTTCAGGATCCGGCGCTTCGCCCTTGCGGATCGCGCCGAGGTCGAACATCGCCGCCTGCCGCTGGCCATCCATCCGGCGCACGACGACGATCTGGCTGAGACCCGCGAGCCGCGTCGGCCCCTTGCCCAGCGCCACCGCCTGCGACAGGGTCAGCCGTCCGTCGAAGGGATACAGGCCCGGTTCGCGCACTTCGCCATCCAGCGTGATGCGACGGCCCACTGCCTTCTTCACGAACAGCGTTACCTGCGGCGACACGAGATAGCGGTCGCCAAGGCGCCCGGCGATGACGTCCGCCGCCTCGCCCGATGTCAGACCGCCGATCGACACATCGCCGATCAACGGCATACGGATCATGCCGGTGGCGCTGACCTGCGCATCCTCCAGCGACAGGTCCGGCTCATGATAGACGCTGATGCGCAGCACATCATCAGGCGCGATCCGATAGTCCATGCCGACAGCCGGCGGCGGGGGAACGACCGCATAGGCGGCCTCACCCCTGGGCGCCTCCTCCACAGTCGCGCATCCTGCCAGTCCCGGCAGGGCCAGGGCAGCCATCCAAAGTCGCGGCGAGCGCCAGCGCCTCATGCCTATAGTCCCCCTTTGGCGATTGATCCTTGGCGCGGAAAGGCGCCGTCGGAACCGGGGGTTAGCGACGGGACAGGTGTATGGCAACCATATGCGCGACGGGTCGCGCCGGCATGCTGACGATCAGACGGCGACGCGCCCCGTTGCAGGAGCCGCGACCCGGCGAGGCTGGTCGGGCCAGATTCCCCGCGTGTCATACACTGCCTTGTCGGCGCGCTCGTCGACGGGGACCGATTTGAACATGTCATGATCGACCAGAATGACGAACACGCCACATTGTTCCAGAGCCGTATCGAGATCGATCAATTCTGCGCCGGTTCCGGCGAAGTCCATCGGCAGTTCCTGCGCATAGGGTTCGACGAGTTTGATACGGCGGCCATAGCGGCGCGCGAGGCGTGCGGCGACCTTCACCGCCGGGCTTTCGCGGAAGTCGTCGATATTCGCCTTGAAGGCGAGGCCGAGACAAGCGACGTCCTCGCCGGCGAAATCGTCGATCATGTCGGATGCCTTTGCCACCACATGATCGGTCTTGCCGTCATTCACTTCGCGCGCGGTGCGGATGATGCGGGCGTTTTCGGGGTCGCCATGGACGATGAACCAGGGATCGACGGCAATGCAATGGCCGCCGACTCCGGGACCGGGATTGAGGATGTTGACGCGCGGGTGGCGGTTGGCGAGGCGGATCACCTCCCACACGTCGATGTCCATATTCTCCGCGATCACGGACAGTTCGTTGGCGAAGGCGATGTTGACGTCGCGGAAGCTGTTCTCGACCAGCTTCACCATCTCGGCCGCGCGGGCGGTGGTGGTGATGCAGGCGCCACGCACGAACTGGCGGTAGAAACCCAGCGCCTTGCGCGCGCAGCGCGGTGTGATGCCGCCGATGCAACGATCATTGTCGATCAGTTCGACCAGGATGCGACCGGGCAGAACCCGCTCCGGGCAATAGGCGATGGCGATGTCGCCCTGAACACCCTGTCCCGGCATCTTGAGATCCGCGCGGATCGATCCGATCACGTCGCGCATCGCTTCGGTCGTGCCCACCGGCGAGGTGGATTCCAGAATCACCGTGTCGCCAGCCTTCAGCACCGGTGCAATCGTCCGCGCGGCCTTCAGAACATAGGAAATGTCAGGCGCGCGATCCTCCGCCACCGGGGTTGGCACAGCGATGATGAAGACGTCGCTTTCCTCGACCTCAAGGCTGGCGCGAAGATTGCCCCGCGCGACCACGCCCTGCACCAGGCCGTCCAGATCGACCTCCTCGATATGGACGCGGCCCGAATTGACCGTCTCCACCACATGGACGGATACGTCGATGCCCACCACCTGGCATCCCCCGCGCGCGATCAGCGCAGCGGTCGGCAGGCCGATATAGCCGAGGCCGATAACGGAAACCTTCTGCTTGGTGTCGACGGGCATGAGGCGGCTAATCCTTTGGGCCGTTGCAAATTGGCGGCCTTTCTGCCGGGAAATGCTGAAGATTTTGGTAACGAGACCTTCAGGCGGCGCGCACCGCCTGCCCTGTCTCCGCCATTATTTCGGCGATCCGCTCCGCCGCATGCCCGTCGCCGAAGGGATTGTGCGCGCGCGCCATCGCCTGGTATGCGTCCTCGTCATCGAGCAGCGCCAGCACCTCGCGCACGATGCGGTCGCGGTCGGCACCGACCAGCTTGGCCGTACCTGCTTCCACGCCTTCGGGGCGTTCGGTCGTTTCGCGCATCACCAGCACCGGCTTGCCGAGCGAAGGCGCTTCTTCCTGTACGCCGCCGCTGTCGGTCAGCACGAGATGGCACATGTCGAGCAACCGCACGAAATGGGGATAGTCGAGCGGCTCGATCATCGCGACATTGGGCAGGTCGCCCAGCACCGCGTCCATGACGGGCCGCACATTGGGGTTGGGGTGAACGGGGAAGATGACCGCCACGTCGGGCCGGGCGGCGATATCGGCGATCGATCGGGCGATCGCTTCCATGCCGCCGCCGAAATTCTCGCGCCGGTGGCTGGTCACGGCGACGATCCGCTTGCCCGCGAAGCGCGCGACCAGATCGTCCAGTCCGCTTGCCAGCGACGGCTGCGCCAATACCCGCGCGCGGGTGGCGAGCAAGGCATCGATCACGGTGTTGCCGGTAATATGGATGCCGGCGGGATCGCGATTTTCGCCCAGCAGCGCGTCGGCCGCCGCCTGGGTCGGCGCGAAGTTCATGTCGGCGATGCAGGCGACGACGCGCCGGTTCACTTCCTCCGGCCAGGGATGATGGATGTCGCCGCTGCGCAGCCCCGCCTCGACATGGGCGACCGGGATCTTGCGATAATAAGCGGCGAGGCTCGCGACCATCGTGGTCAGCGTATCGCCATGCACGACCACCCGGTCAGGCCTTTCGGTGTCGAACGCCTGGCCCAGTTCGACGATCAGCTTCGCCGTCAGCCCGTCCAGCGTCTGGTTGGGCACCATAACGTCCAGATCGATGTCGGGGACGATCCCGGCAATCTCCAGCACCTGATCCAGCAGACCGCGATGCTGCGCGGTCACGATGACACGAACCTGCACCCCTGCCCGCGCTCGCAGGGCATGAACCACCGGGAACATCTTGATCGCTTCGGGACGGGTACCAAAAACCAGCGCTATCTTCACATCGTCTTCCTAATCAGTCGTTTGGTCTTCCCTTCGCAGAAATTGGTATACAGGCCCTGAACGCCATGCCAGTTCCACGCTGCAATGCAGCGAACGCCATCCGTAACGATTTACGGTGCCGGCGCACGTTGCACCGTTTCATATTATGTGGAGCCATAGCACCTCATGAAAATCACGATGATCGGCACGGGTTATGTAGGCCTTGTGTCGGGAGCCTGTTTTGCGGATTTCGGGCATGACGTTGTTTGCGTCGACAAGGATGCGGGCAAGATCGCGGCGATCGAAGCCGGTCGCATGCCGATC
>NZ_DATKFP010000245.1:0-7837 GCF_035511395.1 Sphingobium sp. | reverse complement strand
AGGCCTCCATGCCCGGCTGATCGTCCAGGATAATGTTGACGACGCCGGCGATCGCATCCGACCCATATTGCGCCGACGCGCCGTCGCGCAGCACTTCGATTCGCTTGATCGCCAGATTGGGGATGGTGGCAAGGTCAGCCGACTGCGCACCGCGGGTGCCGAGCAGGGCGGAGCGGTGATAGCGCTTGCCGTTGACCAGCACGAGGGTCTGGTCGGCGGACAAGCCTCGCAGCGTAGCCGGACGGACAAAGGCCTGACCATCAGCCGCTGGCAGACGCTGTACGTTGAAGGACGGCAGCAACTGGGCCAGCGTATCGGACAGGTCGTTGGAAACGCTGCCGTCGATCGCTTTCGAAGACAGCACGTCGATGGGAGCCAGCGCATCGAACTTGGTCCGCTTCGCATCGCGCGTGCCAGTCACGATGATCGCGTCGCCGGCGCCGTCGTCGGCTGGCACGGCATCTTGCGCCACGGCGAAAGAGCATGCTGCAAATTGCAGCGCGACAAGCGCGCTGGCGGTCATAAACTTCATGATTGTCCCCACGGATGCGACAGATTCTTGTTCTGCGGGAGCCGATAGGGAGACTAGATGACGGTTATATGTAGTTCACGAAAAATGTTGGTGTCGATCCGCACCTCAAACAAGGATGAGGTGCGTAAATTCATTACCAAGATAGGAGAGGCCTGATCCGCCGGCGATCAATAGATCCGAAGACACCGAGCTAATGCCGAAACGCGAACTCGGGCGGCAGCTCAAAAGGGACAGCGACCCCTTATTGCCATTGAGAGGCCGATTTTTCGTGTCGAAGTCCCGCCGCTCCGCTTTCCGGTGACGATCTTCTTCGCAGATCGCTCTTTACAGCCCGAGATCACTCAATCCGGGATGATCGTCAGGCCGGCGCCCCCGCGTCCAGTGGAACTTCCGCTCCGCCGCGCTGATCGGCGCATCGTTGATGCAGGCGAAGCGCCGACGCATCAGGCCGCTCTCGTCAAACTCCCAGTTCTCGTTTCCATAAGAACGGAACCAGTTGCCGCTGTCATCATGCCATTCATAGGCGAAACGCACCGCGATGCGGTTGTCGCGGAACGCCCATAATTCCTTGATCAGCCGATAATCCAGCTCCCGTTGCCATTTGCGCGTGAGGAAGGCGATGATCGCAGATCTGCCATCGACGAATTCGGCCCGGTTCCGCCACTGGCTGAGCGGCGTATAGGCCATGGCAACCTTGGCGGGATCGCGGCTGTTCCACCCGTCCTCAGCCAGGCGCACCTTCTCGATCGCGCTATCCAGGGTAAAGGGTGGCAGGGGCGGTCTCCGATTTTGCATCATCCTTCTCCCAATTTGGCAACGCGATCCTGCAGTGCCTTGTTCTCGGCCTCCAGTTCCGCCAGCCGTTCATGAAGCGGCTGGACCGCCCGTTCAATTTCGCGCTCGGTGAAGCGCGGCGTGATATGCTGCGGGCAGTTCCAGTCGAACGCTTCCAGCCGCAACCGGAAGATGCGCTCAGCCCGCGCCTTGTACTCATTGTCCATGACGAGCTCGGTGAGCGCGGGGTCGGCATCGAGCGCCAGCTTCTCGACATGGACGTAGATTTTCAGCCGGGCGCGCCGCGGATAGTCCATCAGGATCAGGCAGGCCCGGCCATTCGCGGCGAGGTTGCCGGTGGTGATATACTGGCGGTTGCCGCGATAATCAGCAAAGGCCAGTGTGCGATCGTCGACCAGCTTGAGGAAGCCCGCCGGACCACCGCGATGCTGGACATAGGGCCAGCCATCTTCCGATACGGTGCCCATGTAGAGACTGTCGCGCGCTGCCAGGAAATTGGCTTCATTGGCGGTGAAACGATCGAAGGCACGATTGCCGTTGAAGGCTGCCCAATGGGCGTCCGCGCCCATCTCTGCCTGTGCCGCGCGCACGCTTGGCGTCGTCGCGACATCCAGAAAACCGTAGGACATGGTATGTCTCCCGCACTGGGGTTCAGCGTACCGCCACCTTGCGATCGAGGAAGTCCCGGATGAGCGGCGCCATCTCATCCAGCTTGTCTTCCAGGGCGAAATGGCCGGTATCGAGAATATGCATCTCCGCGTCGGGCAGGTCACGCCGATAGGGATGCGCGCCGGGCTCGGGGAAGATCGTGTCATTCTTGCCCCACAGGATCAGCGTCGGCGGCTTGCGCTCGCGGAAGAAGGCCTGAAATGCGGGATAGAGCGGCACATTGGTGCGATAGTCGTAAAACAGGTCGAGTTGGATATCCTTGTTGCCAGGGCGATCGAGCAGCGCCTGGTCATGGACCCAATTGTCCGGGCTGATCCGCGACACGTCCCGAACACCATCGGTATATTGGAACTTGGTGGCGTCGATGCCCACGAGCCAGGCCTGCGCCTCCCGATCCTTGGCCGATCCGCTTTTCCAATAGGTCTTGATTGGATCCCAGAACGCGCCAAGCCCCTCCTCATAGGCGTTGCCATTCTGGACGATCAGCCCGCTGACCCGCTCGGGATGCTTGAGCGCCAGCCGGTAGCCGACCGGGGCACCATAATCCATGACATACATGGCGTAACGCTGGGCGCCGACCTTGCCCATCAACGCGTCGACCATGTCAGCATAATTGCCGAAGCTGTAGCTGAACTGGCGACGGTCGGGCGCGTCGCTCTGGCCGAAACCCGGATAGTCCGGCGCGATCACATGATAGCGGTCGGCGAGCAGCGGGATCAGGTTGCGAAACATATGCGACGAGGTGGGGAAGCCATGGAGCAGCAACAGCACCGGGCCATCGACGGGGCCAGCCTCGCGATAGAACATCTTCACGCCGTCGATCGTGACGTCACGATAGTGGATCGTGGTGGCTTTTGCCTGCGTGGCGACCGTGCTGGCGGGCGCGGCGATCGCGTCAACCGAGGAAGCGATACCGGCAGTCGCCAGCAGCATCGAAATGACCAGTTTCTTCATCATGTTCTCCACCCTGTTGGGGCGCTGAGCAAGGGCTTCAGCTTCTGGAGACAGAGATAATCCTTACCGTCGTTCATGATAATTTGAGAAATCTGGAACTCATTATTCCTGAAAATGGAATTATCATCCTGTCGACTGGAGCAACGGATTGGCCCGCAACCGATCGACCGCCAGATCGACGAAGCTGCGCACTTTGGCAGCCGCCCGCCGCCCTTCGGCATGAATGACGTGGATCGGCAGCGGCTTTTCCATATGCTCGTCGAGCGCGGTGACCAATCTTCCAGCCGCCAGCGCCGGCTCGACCTGGTAGGACAGCACACGGGTCAGCCCCCAGCCTTGCTCGGCGGCAGCGATGGCCGCTTCATTGGTGTTGCAGAACAGCGCCGGATGAACGGTGACGCTGCTCCTGCCCTCCGGACCGAAATGCCATTCCGGCGAGGCCCAGGCCCCGGTCGGCGCGATAATGCGATGATGGACAAGGTCGGCCGGCGTCCGGGGCATGGGATGATGTTCGAAATAGGCTGGCGCACCGCAGATGACGCGCCGCACCGTCCCGACACGAACGGCGCTCAACCCCGAATCCGGCAGATGCCCGATCCGCACCGCGACATCGATGCCTTCCTCGACAATGTTGACCAGCCGATCGACAAACAGGCTGCGCCCGGTCACGGCGGGAAAGCGGTCCAGATAGTCGAGCAGGATCGGCAGCACGTACATCTGGCCAAAGATCACCGATCCGGTGACGATCAGCGTGCCGGTGGGATCGCCATGGGCGCCCGCCGCCGCCGCGTCCGCATCCGCCATGTCGGCCAATATGCGGCGACAATCGTCGAGATAGCCACGGCCTGCCTCGGTCAGCTTGACCGACCGCGTCGTGCGGGTCAGCAGCCGCACGCCTATCTGATCCTCCAGCGCGGAAATTGCGCGGGTAACGGCTGGTGGGCTCATATGCAGTTGTCGCGCGGCTTCGGCGAAACCGCCAGTTTCCGCCACGCGGACGAATATCTTCATGGCTTGCCAGCGGTCCAAAGCGTTCCCCGAATTTAGATTTACGACCGCGATGCGCGCGGGGTGACATTGGCTGGTCAATCCGCATGTGAATGGCTCGGATTGATACCTTGTCTGTCTCGACCTTTTGCGGCCGTTCAACAACCACTTTTTGACGGACAGCTGCGGACGGTCAGGTTTTCCCCGGCAGCCCGTGCTTGGCCGTAAAGGGGGCAGTACCTTATTATTCGACTCGAAATAGCTGCCATTTCTAGCGGCACGGCCAAAGCCGCGGCTGCCGCCTTATGCCTGCCGTTTACCGTTCATTGCTATCTGTCGAGCATAGGCAGGGGAGCGCAGCAGATTTTCGAGCGCTGTCTGATAGCGCTCTTTTTCGCCAGCAAAATAGTCCGCCCTACCCTGGGCGATCTCGGCGGTCGTTTCGGGATGCGTGAACACCCAGAATGCGCCTGACGCGATCCCCTCCAGAATCACTTCACCCGCTTGCATCGGGGTCAAACCCATCTGCAACACCATCGCATGCATCATCTCGCGCTGGCGCTCTACGAAGCTCGATTTCCGATCCGTCGGCGCATCTTCGAAAATGCGGGTAGCCACCTGTGCCGGCAATACCGCCGAAACATGGATCGGCGCCCCCTTGATCTGCATTTTCAGTAAAGGCATTCGGTGAAGCTGAGTACCGCATGTTTGCTCATCATATAGGGCGCATGCGTGGGCATCATTCCTAACGCGCCAATGGAGGCGACGTTGGAGATATAGCCCGGCTTGCCGCTTTCGATCATGCGACGAGCGAAAATGCGTGAACCATGCACGACCCCACGCACATTGATCGACAATAGCCTGTCCCAGGTCGAATCGGGAATTTCCCAGCTGAAGCCGATGGTTTCGATGCCTGCATTGTTGATTACCAGGCGGACGTCCCCGGATCGGTCATAGGCGGCCTCCGCCAGGCGCTCGAAAAGCACGGAGATACCTGTGTCATGGCAGTCAGTCCGCCTCGATCGTGGCGATATGGGTACGAACCTCCGCCTCCTCACCTTCGGGGAGCAGGATTTCGCTCAGCGTGCCGGATGCTGGCGCTTCCATTTCCTGCGTGGACTTCGACGTTTCGATCTCGACCAGCCTCAGGCGGCTTCATCCATGGCATCGGGCGGAATGTTGGCGGGGCCGCCAATGTCGTAGACCTTGGCGAGCAGGCCAACGAACGCATTGTCGTGGAGCGGATCGGTCGGCACCTCGAACGGTACGCCCCGCCTCTTCATGTCGTCGACCAGCATGTTGATCGCCTTGTCGTGCGAGATGTCATCGCGGTGATCGTAGGTCAGCTTGAAATCGTCGAGATCCCTGAACAGGCGGGCTCCCCAATGGACAAGGAACCGCATTTCCTGCCCGGGCACCTTCTGATTCACCTTGCCGAATGTTTCGAGCTGCCAGCCGGTTGGATCCTCGGGATCGGCGCCGAAGGTCGTCGTGATGTCCATGCCCTGCGGCTTGCGCTGCGCGACCGGGCCGGTAGCCTGGCCATGGTGGAACATCATCTCGTTTTCCACGACAACGGCGCGGCCCCACATGGGCGCGTTGATCTGGAACGGGGCTCCGCTCGGCCCGTTGGGCCAGCAGTTGAAACCACCACCAATGCCGCCGTTATAATACCAGGCGATGACCTGCCCTTTTTTCGAACGCCACTGGTCGAACAGGCAGGACTTGGCCATGGTGAGCAACAGCCAGAGCGGCGTATTCTCCATGGTCATGCCGCGAAAGACGGTGCCGTCCAGGTGCGGCGGTCCACCAATCGGCGTCGGTCCCTGGATATTGAACAGAAATGTCTCCGGCTCCGCATATTGACAGTTCCAATAGGTGCGGACCAGTTCGAGGAAGCGTGAATTATAATAGCAGTCTTCAATCTCGGGATAAAAGCAGGTGCCACCACGCGCCAGATAGCCACGGAACACCGGATTGAGGCCGATCATGTCCCAGGTCAGCGTCACCCCTTCCGGGATCGTGCCGGAAGTGGTGGCGATCACCTCTTCAGGGGTCTTGAAATTCTCGGCCATAATGAGCGGCCATGGGCCATTGTCGCGCACGGCTTGGAGGAGGCGGCAATGCTGATCGGCGCTATAGGCATTGTCGATCAGTTGCGGCGGAGCAACGGGACGGAAGTTTTCGGCAAGATCGCGAAGCATGGGGCGTCTCCGAATGAAAGGATAAAAGGTCGGAATCTGTCAGGACAGCATTTGAATTACTTCATTTACATGCCCCTCGGGATCGAGGACGAAGGCAACGCGAATACCGAAATCGGGAATTTCCCTGATCGGTTCGGGGACGCTGCCGCCCGCTGCCAGGGCGCGCTCGACCGTCGCTTCGAGATCTTGCGAGAGGAACCCCTGCACGGCTTCGCCGACCACTGGCCCTGTGGAATCCAGATATTTGATCAGCGTCAACGCCGGGCCGCCGGGATAGGCAGGACGATAGGTGATCTCGTCGATCTCGCGCCCGAACATGACATCCTGATGCCGATTGTTGGGCACGACGCCGAGCACCGCTTCATAGAAGGACGCCATGGCGTCGAGATCGTGCACGAAGGTCTTGCCGAAAATATAGGACATGCCGTGATTGGATGCCGGAGCAATCTGGTCAGCCATTGTCTTTCCTCTCTTGGATAGTCTGAATTTCGCGTTGGGCTCAGATCGACAGCATCGCCATTTCGCGCTGCCCGGCCGGCGCCTCCCCCTGGCGACGGGTCGCGGTGAAATCCGCCTCGCGCGGCGAGCGCAGGTCATGCCAGATGCGGGAGTTATGGCGCGGTATGGCCAGGATGACCTTCTTCTGTCCGTCACCACCCTTGTCGCGATAATAGCCATGGGCACTGCCGCACTGGACCCAGGCGGTGTTGGCGAGATTGGCGTCGACATCATCGACAAAGGCCTTGGTCGCCTCGGGCGTGACGTCGATCGAGGACAGGTGATCATCCACCATCCATTGCAGCAACTCGATGATGTAGTGGACCTGCTGCTCGCTCACCACGGCGTGGTTGGCGACCAGATAGCTGTAGGGCGCCCCCATGAAGATGAAGTTGGGGAAGCCTGTGACCAGCATCCCTTCATAGCTGAACGGATGCGGGTCAAAGGCATCCTTCAGCGTCCTGCCATCCTTGCCGCGAATGTCGAACTGACGCCCGAAATGGAGGTTATACCCCGTGGAGAGCAGCAGCACGTCGCAGTCGATGCGGGTGCCGTCGGACAGGACCACCGCATGGTCTTCCGCCTCCGCCAGTTCGCCGCGAACGATACCGACATTGGGCTTCTTGAGCGTGTCGTAGAAACCGCAGTCGAGAATGGGTCGCTTGGCAAAGACGGGGAAGTTCGGCTTCAGCAACCCGACCATGTCCGGGTCATCGGGAAAATGGCTCTGGAGATAGGCTTCCGCATAGAGGCGCATTCCGTCGTTGATCGGGCCAAATCCGCCTGTCTGCCGGGCATAATCCTCATCCTTCATCACCATGCCGCGCATGTCGCCCATCTGGCTTTCAAGGCTCTGCAATCGCTTCCAGTTCACGACGAAGGGAATATGCTCCATCGCCCAGCGCTCCAGTTCCGCGACGGGCGCATGGGCCTGGGGATTGGGGATGATATGCTCCGGCTGGCGCTGGACGATGACGAGTTCGCCCACTGTGTCGGCGATGGCGGTCGCAACCTGAACGCCCGAACAGCCCGTGCCGACCAGCACCACCTTCTTGCCCTCAAGGTCCACGTTCGGGTCCCAGGTCGCCGAATGGATCACCGGCCCCTTGAATTGATCCAGATTCTTCACATGGGGATAATTGGGATTGTTGTTCGGCCCCACCGCCATGATGAGCATATTGCATAAATGGATTTCAGC
>NZ_DATKFP010000244.1:0-1917 GCF_035511395.1 Sphingobium sp. | reverse complement strand
GGAAGTGGACGCATTGCTGGCGGATCCGGCGATCGATCTGATCGTGATCGCGACACCGAGTGCGACACATGCGGCGCTTGCCGACAGGGCATTGCGTGCGGGCAAGCATGTGGTGGTGGACAAGCCCTTTGCCCTGTCGCTGGCGGAGGCGCGTGCACTTGCCGCGCTGGCGGACGCGGTCGGGCGCAAGCTGGCTGTGTTCCACAATCGCCGGTTCGACAGCGATTATCTGAGCATCACTGCCGCGATCGCGAATGGTGCGGTTGACAGGGTGACGCATTTCGAGAGCCATTTCGACCGTTTCCGGCCGGAGATACGCGACCGCTGGCGGGAGGACGGATCGCCGGGATCGGGCGTCTGGTTGGACCTTGGCCCGCATCTGGTCGACCAGGCGCTGGCGTTGTTCGGCCGGCCACTGGCGGTGAGCGCCGACATCGCCGCCCTGCGTGCGGGGTCGGTGGCGGACGACTGGGCGCATGTGGTGTTGCGTTATGACGGGCTGCGCGTCGTGCTGCACGCCAGTCTCCATGCGCCGGGTGGCGATGCCGGCGGCGCGCCGCGCTTTGCGGTGCATGGGACGAAGGGATCGCTGATCAAGCGACGGCTCGATCCACAGGAGGCCCAACTGATCGCGGGGCTGCGGCCGGACGATGACATATGGGGGGTCGATCCCGATCCGGTCGAATATCATGACGGCATGGGCGACGTGACGCTCCATCCGGCGACAACCGGATGTCAGGAACGCTTCTACGCGCAGGTCGCCGATGCGCTGCTATCCGGAAGCGCCCTGCCGGTCTCGACAGCACAAGCCCTATCGGTGCAGGAAGTGATCGAGGCGGCATGGCTGTCCGCGCAGCAGATGCGCGTGGTGGCCCTGCCGCAGGATGCCACAAAGTAAATTGAGAGAGGATCGGATATGCCGCTGTCGCTGCCCTTGCGCATATTGCTTATGACAACGCTGCCGATAGCAGGAAACACAGCAGCGCAAGCGGAGCCACCGGCGCAACCGGAAGTGACGATAGCGGAAGGCCGCTTGCGGGGCACGGCGGAGAATGGCGTCATCGCCTTCAAGGGCATTCCCTTTGCCCAGCCGCCGGTCGGCAATCTGCGCTGGCGCGCACCGCAGCCGATCGCCCGCTGGCAGGGCGTGCGCGACGCCAGCCAATATGGCCATGACTGCATGCAACTGCCCTTCCCGTCCGACGCCGCGCCACTCGGCACGCCGCCGGCGGAAGATTGTCTCTATATCAATGTGTGGAAGCCGGAGGGCGCCAAGGCCAAACTGCCGGTGATGGTGTGGATCTATGGCGGCGGTTTCGTCAATGGCGGCTCCTCCCCACCCACCTATTCCGGCGCGGCACTGGCGAAACAGGGCATCATGGTGGTGAGTTTCAACTACCGGCTCGGCCGCTTCGGCACCTTCGCCCATCCGGCGCTGACCAAAGCGGATGCGGACAAGGGGCTGCGCGCCAATTATGGCTATCTGGACCAGATCGCCGCGCTGCAATGGGTGAAGGCCAATATCGCGGCCTTTGGCGGCGATGCTGCCAATGTCACCATCATCGGCGAAAGCGCGGGCGGCATGTCGGTCCATGCGCTGCTGACATCTCCTATGGCGGAGGGGCTGTTCCAGAAGGCGGTGATACAGTCAGGCGGCCCGATGCCGATGGGGGACGCGACGCTTGCCGGCGCCGAGAAACTGGGCGCGGCCTTTGGCGAGAAGAAGGGGGTGCGTGCCGACGATCCCGATGCGCTGGCGAAGCTGCGCGCCTTGCCTGCCGATACAGTGGTCGACGGGCTGAACCTCGCGTCCCTGTTCGCCGGAAGCCCGCGCGAACATAGCAGCCCGATCGCCGATGGCCGGATCGCGGTCGACAGCCTTGCGGCCTATCAGGCCGGGCGTTTCGCCAAGGTGCC
>NZ_DATKFP010000243.1:0-7394 GCF_035511395.1 Sphingobium sp. | reverse complement strand
TTCTGCTGCAATGGTTCGCGATGTTCGCCTATTGGCAGTTCATAGCTTTCGCGATTGCTCGCAGCATTTTTGAAACGGCCGATCCGGCGAGCAGCAGCTTCCGTCAGGCGGTCCTGCTGACCGGACAGGCGGGCG
Source organism: Sphingobium sp. (assembly GCF_035511395.1). Classification (GTDB taxonomy): domain Bacteria; phylum Pseudomonadota; class Alphaproteobacteria; order Sphingomonadales; family Sphingomonadaceae; genus Sphingobium. Next base: position 7,259 of record NZ_DATKFP010000243.1, on the reverse strand, counting down.
CGCTTTACAATGCCATTGCCTGCCTCGCCGCGTTCGCGATGGTACCGATCAGCCGGAGGATCGGGCCTCATTATCTCCATGCCGTTGCCGTCACGCTGTCTGGCGCGTCAATGCTGGCGATACCGGGCGCGGCCGAGCCCAGCCATCTGTTCCTGTTGATGGCCGGCATCGGTATCGGTTGGGCGAGTATGATGGGCAATCCCTATGTCATGCTGGCAAACGCCATCCCGCCAGAGCGAACGGGCATATATATGGGCATCTTCAACATGTTCATCGTCATCCCGATGCTGCTGGAAACGCTGATCGTGCCGATCATCTATCGCCCGCTGCTGGGCAACGATCCGCGCAATATCCTGCTGATGTGCGGGATGATGATGATAGCCGCAGGAATTGCCACGCTGATCGTCAAGATACCGCGCCGGACCTGAACATGCCCGATTGTCCCATGCCATTCAGTGGCCTAGACGATAGGGCATGACGGATCATCATGACGAGCCTGTCCGCAGCATAACCGACCTCGCCCGGATAGCGGGGGTTTCGGTATCGACCGTATCCCGCGCACTGACGTCCAAGGGCGCGCTCAACAAGGATACCCGGCGGCGCATCCAAGAGCTGGCGGCCAAGCATGGTTTCCAGCTCAATGTCGCCGCGCAGAATCTGCGGCTGGGTCGCACCGGAGCGATCGCCGTCCTGCTGCCATTGGGGCATGAGCGCGGGCAGCATCTGTCCGACCCTTTCTTCATGGCGATGCTGGGCTTTCTGGCGGACGAACTGACGGAGCGTGGTTACGACCTGCTGCTGTCCCGCGTGCTGCCCGATGGCGAGGACTGGCTGGACAGCTTCATCCGCGCCGGTCGGGTCGATGGTGTGATCATCATCGGTCAGTCCAACCAGAGCGCGGTGCTGGACCGTACCGCCAGCCATTATCGCCCGATGGTCATCTGGGGCGCCCATGCGGAGCGTAATCAGTATCTGACCGTAGGGACCGACAATGTGGCCGGAGGCGCGCTGGCGGCCCGGCACCTGCTGGAACGCGGGCGCGAAAAGCTGGCCTTTTTCGGCAATGTCGCCGTGCCCGAATTTGCCGCCCGCTATGAGGGCTTTCTTTCCGCCATGCCCGCTGAGACGCGGGATCGGGTCGAGCTGGTCCATGCCCATGTGACTCCGGAGGCGAGCTATCGCGTCGCGGCCGACTATTTTGCGACGGGACGTCGCCCCGACGGCGTGTTCGCTGCGTCCGACGTGACTGCGATGAGTGTCATCACCGCCGCCGCCGAGCAGGATATCCGCGTGCCCGACCAGCTTTCGGTGGTGGGCTTCGACGATGTGCCGCTGGCGCGGCTGTCCAATCCGCCGCTCACCACCGTCCGGCAGGATATTCAGCGTGGGGCTTCCCTGCTGGTCGAGCAGTTGTGCCAGCGGCTCGCGGGCGAGGAGGTCGGATCGATCCAGATCGCACCGGAGATCGTGCAACGGGAATCGAGCTGACAAGAAAAGGCCCGGCTCCGCCAAGGAGTCGGGCCTTGCAGGTGGCCGAAACGACCGGTCCGGAGAGGAGGAACGGCCGCTCCGGTGCCGGACGAGGGTCAGAAATTGTAACGGATCGATGCCGTCACCGTGCGGCCATAGACTGCGCTGTTCTGGAAAATACCGGTCGTCGCGCTGATCGGCAGCAACTGGCCGCCACCACGATAACCCAGCGTGTCGAACAGATTGTTGGCGTTGAGGCCCAGTTCCAGATTTTCGACCGGCCGCACTTTTACGAAGCCGTTGAAGAAAGTCGTGCCGCGCACCGTGTAGAGATTGAAATCGTCATTCGGTGCGCTCGACTGACCGCTGGCCGACAGGCCGACCGCGAACAGGCCCGCATCATAGGAAGGCGAGATCAGATAGGTCAGCTTGGGAATGCCACCCGGCCGGTTGCCGACCAGCGCCGCGGTCGCGCTGTCCCTGATCTTCGGGTTCACCCAGGTCGCATCGACGGCAAGATGGAAGTTGCCGAGATTCAGTCGCCCGGTCAGTTCCACGCCCCAGGACCGGTAATCGTTGGAGATGTTCGGGTCATTGTTCGGTGGCGGATTGTTGATCCGGGTGAAGTCATAGTTATTTTCGGTGAGGGTCGAGCGGAAGCCGGTGACTTCCACCGAATAATTGCCCGACCCGCCGACGAAGCCACGATGCTTTACGCCCACTTCCTGCTGGTTGAGGAAGTTGATGGCCGTGCTGGCGCCCTGGCTGTTGAGCGACCCGTCGGCATTGAAATTCCCACCCAGCGTCCGCCGGTCGGCGTTGAACCGCCCGCCCCGGCTGACGCGGGCGAAGATGCTGGTGCTGTTATCGAAGGCGTAGAGCGCACCGAACGACCAGCTAGTATAGCTGCGCTTGTAATTGATCCGCTCGATCGCGCCGCCGGGCAGCATGGATGGGATGGTCGCACTGCCGACCTCGTCGTTGACGACATAATCGGGACCGATGACGCCCGCCTGCGCCGTGCCTTCACCGCGTACCCGGTCGAAGCGGACGCTGGCGTCGAGGTCGAAGCCGCCACCCGAATAGTTGGCGGACAGGAAAGGCGCGTCGTCGGTATATTTTAGATCGACGCTGCGGGCGCAGCAATTGCCCCAATTGTCGTTGAAGCCGGCCTGGCCTGCCGCTGTAATCTGCGTGCCGGTAGTAGAGAAGAGGTTGAGCGGGGCGGCATGTTCGCCTTCCAGAGCACTATAATGACGGTTCACATGCCAATCCTGGACGATATTCTGGCTCATGTGGAACCAGCCCGCCTGCACCGTGACCTTGCCGCCGCCGACATCGAACTTTCCAGTCAGCGCGAGATTGTTGGCAATGCTGCCCATATCCTTCATCAGCGTATTGATGTTGGGATTATTGTTCAGATAGGTGCCGGTATAGTCCTGCCCCTTGTTCGGCCCCGCCGCATAGCGGATCGCGCCCACCGTCTGGCCGTTGACGGTCGATCCCAGCACGCTGGCGGTACTCGCGACGTTCAGGAACTGGGTGGTGAAGTTGCCGCTCATGTCGGTGTAGCGGAAACTGTTGTCGACGGTCAGCGCATCGCTCAGCTCATAATGGAATTGCGCACCCACGGATGTGACGCGAGGGTGGATGCCCTCCACATCGACATTTTTTAGCACGCCGTTGCTGTCGACATATTGGAAGCTGCGCTGGTAGATGGAATAGGTGGATCCGTCGCGCGCATCGAAATTCGGCAGCGGCTTGAAATCGGTGATCTTGTTGCCGTCGATCTTCACCAGCGACGGCATGGTGGTGTTAGTCGGCGCATGTTCGTCCAGCCGCTTGAAATTGAAGCGGATAAAGCCCCGACCATCGCCCAGATCCTTGGTGAGATTCGCCTTCACCTGATAGCCGCGCAGGATGTTGAAATCCTCGTTGGTCGGGCCGCCGCCTTCGCGAGCATAGCCGCCGACATGGAAGCGCAACGTGTCGCTGATCGGGCCGCCAAAGTCGAAATCGACGCGGGTTTCGCGGAAGCCGACGCCCTTGGACAGGCCGATCGAGCCGCCCTCCTTCTCACCGGTCTTGCTGATATAGTTGATGACCGCGCCGGGCGCCTGGCTGGCGAAAGTGGAGGCGGATCCGCCGCGCACGGCTTCCACCCGCTCGACATTCTGGTCGAAGCGCAGCCAATAGTCGTTATTGCCGAACTGGATGTCGCCGAACAGGGTAACGGGCAAGCCGTCCTCCTGAAGCGCGACATATTCCGAGCCGCCGGTCGACACGGGGATGCCGCGCACGCCGATATTGGCGTTGCCGCCCGGACCTGCCGTATCGGAGGGCTGGAGGCCGGGGATGGAGCGCAGCACTTCGGCTTCGGAGCGCGGCGTGAAATTCTGGATCGCTTCCTGGCTGACCTGCGACACCGAAATAGACGATCGGAAGCGCGACTTGTCGCCGGCCGCAGCGGTGACGACGATATCCTCGCCGCTAATCGGCGCGCGTTCCTCTGCGGCGGCGGCTTGAGTCTCGGCGGGCGCGGCGTCTTGCGCCAGGGCAGGCCCGCCAAGGCACGCCATGGCCAGCGCGAACGTGGAAATGCGGCTTGGCTGAATGCTGGTCTTCATCATCCCCTCCCTTAAGGGCCGCCGCGCATCGCTTCGCGGTCGGTTGGGTACCTGCATATGCCGGTCTGCAAACCTTTGCAACATATTTCAGCAAACGTTTGCATTTCATCTCGCCAACGGATTGCATCCTGTTATAGTGCAGCGTCAGGACCGACCGTTCTGGCAGAAAAATAAGGGAGATCAGGCCAGGATGGAGTATCGCCGCAGTCTCGCCGATCTTGCCGCGGCCCAGCCTGCATCGCCCTCTTCTCCCGATGCCGCCCATTGCCTGAGGTCTATCGAGTCGGCCATATTCGAAGAACTGCGAACGGGAGCCGGAGACGATCTGTCCTCGTCATTGGAGCAGTCCTGCCTGCTCTGGCCAGACCATGCCCGGCTCTTCTGGCTGAGGGCGTTGGTCCTGCGCGAGATGCAGGCGCATGAAGCAGCGCTGATCGCCGCAGAGCACGCTGCGTCCTTGGCCAAGGACGATCCGCCGACGCAAGCCCTCCTCGCCCAACTACGTTATGAAACGGGGCGTAGTGCCGCCGCGCAATTTGCCGTCGCCCGCGTCCTTGCTCCTGCTGACATGGCGCTGGTGCGCGGACATGCAGGCGCGCTCGCGGCGGAAGGCGACGTCGACGCAGCGCTGGCATTGATGACGGCGATGCTGGAGGAGCAACCGGACTGGGTCGAAGGCCACACCTATTGCGCGACATTGCGCTGCCTTACCGGTGCAAACGGGCGGGCGGATGACGGCTTTGCCGACGCGCTCCGCATCGAACCGCGCAATCTGGCGCTGCACCTGGGCCGCTTCCATTGGCTGGCCAAGGCGAAGCAATGGGATGACGCCCGCACCGTGCTGAGCGAGGCGACACGCGCATGCGGCGAGTCCGTCGCACTCAAGGTTGCGCGCCTTTATCTGGAAGCGGAATCCGGGGCGGCGGCAGACAGGCCCGATCTGTTCGACAAATTGGCCGAGCGACCGGATGCGGGGCTGGCGCTTGCCCGTGTCCGCCATGCGCTGCGCTGCGGGGTGCCGGACCGGGCCGTGGAGATCGCCATGGCGCAGCTCGGTTCCCCATCCGCGTCCTTGTTCTGGCCCTATCTTTCGATCGGCTGGCGTCTGCTGGGGGATGACCGGGCTGCATGGCTCGATCGGCCCGACCAGCTCATCCGCGCAGCCGATATTGGTCTGCACGCGCAGGAATTGTCGGATCTGGCCGAGCTTCTCCGCGCGCTTCATACCGCAACGGCACCTTACCCCGACCAGTCTGTGCGTGGCGGCAGCCAGACCGACCGACCGCTGCTGTTCCGACATGAGCCGATCATGCAGCGGACGCGCGCTGCGATCGAGGCGGCCGTGCGCGACTATATTGATCGCCTGCCGCCGCACGAGCCGGGCCATCCACTTCTCGGTACGCCGCGCGGCGTGGTGAGATTTGCGGGAAGCTGGTCCGTGCGACTTAGCGCCGAGGGCTTTCACGCCGCGCATACGCATCCGGTCGGCTGGATCAGTTCGGCGCTGCACATCGCCTTGCCTGACAGTTCGGTAATGGGTGACACGCCATCAGGCTGGCTGCGGTTCGGCACGCCGCCGCCGGAGCTGGGGTTAGACCTGAAGCCCTATCGCCAGATCGAACCCAAGGTCGGCCGCCTGGTCCTCTTTCCGTCCACGCTCTGGCACGGTACCGTACCGTTCGCAGATGGCGAACGGCTGTCGATCGCCTTCGACATCAGCCCACCACGCCGCTGACGGATCAGCTTTCGAACAAGTAGGCCGCGCCCTTGTAATCGCCCTTCAGCTTCACGCGCAGCCCCTGTTCCATCCAGTAGGCGCCGCTGGCCTCCGCCGGTACGCCGTCGGGCAAGGCCGATCCATCCAGCATCCGCACCCTGTAGCTGCGCGCCGGATCGAGGCCTGCCGGATGCAACGCCTCGACATCGTCGCGGAAGGATGAACTGTGCAGCATCTGGAACAGCACGGCCCGGCGCTTGTTCGGGGCGACATGGAAGGTCGCCGACATCGCCGCGCCCGGCCGCGGCGGCACGATCCGGTAGAGATCGCCGCGCTGCACGACGTCCCGAATAGACTTATAGGCGGTGATCCATTTCGTGGCCGTGGCGAAATCGGCGTCCTGCCAATGATCCAGATTGGCCCCGATGCCAAGGCTGCCCTGAATGGCGGACAGGAAGCGGTAATCGAGACTGGTTTCGCGCCCGTTCGCCCAATTGGGGCTGTCCGTCACCCAAGCCATCATGATCGACGGCGCATAGGCCTGGGTAAAGCCGTCCTGAATGATCAGCCGATCATAGGGATCGGTATTGTCCGACGTCCAGCTCTGGTCGGTCAGGCCCATGATGCCAAGGTCGATGCGACCGCCGCCACCCGAACAGCCCTCGATCTCCAGCCCCGGATGCCGCCGTCGCAATTCGGACAGAATGTAGTAAAGGTTGCGGACATATTGGACCTGCACCCGCTGCTGATCTTCAGGCCGCATTTCGGGCCAGCCCGCCTCGGTCCAGTTGCGGTTATAATCCCATTTCAGGAAGGCGATGGCGTTCTGGCTCACCAGACGGTCCAGCACGGCCAACAGATGATCGCGCACATCGGTCCGGGCTAGATTGAGAACCAACTGATTGCGGCCCTCGGTGCGGGGTCGGCCCGGAAAGTTCAACACCCAGTCGGGATGGGCGCGGTAGAGATCGGAATTGACGTTTACCATCTCCGGCTCGACCCAGAGGCCGAAATCCATGCCCAGCGCCTTCACTCGATCGATCAGAGGTTTGAGGCCATTGGGAAACTTGCGCGGATTGACCGTCCAATCGCCCAGCCCCGCCTTGTCATCGTCGCGCGCGCCGAACCAGCCGTCATCGACCACGAACCGTTCAACCCCGATCGTCGCCGCCTTTTCGGCCAGCGCCATCTGTCCGGCCTCGGTCACGTTGAAGGTGGTAGCTTCCCAACTGTTATAGAGCACCGGCCTGATCTTCGCCTTGGCGCCGCCGGGAATGACAGCGGCGCGCTGGAAAGCATGGAAGCGGCGCGAGGCATCGCCCATCCCCTTGTTCGTATAGCCTGTATAGAAAACCGGGGTGTCCAGGCTTTCGCCCGGTTTCAGCGTCCAGCTGAAATCATAGGGGTTGTAGCCGCCGCTGATACGCACCCGGCTGAGATTGTCG
>NZ_DATKFP010000242.1:0-8610 GCF_035511395.1 Sphingobium sp. | reverse complement strand
ACCCAGCGGCACTGTGACCTGCCCGAAACCGGCATAGGATTTCACTTTCTGCCGGCCGACGATCTTGATCACATCGCTGCCATTGGCATTCTGGCCGGGGCCACCGATATAGGTGGGATCGAAACCGCCATCTGCATTGAGATAATAGGCGCCCAATATCCAGTTGATCTTGCTGCCCGCCGCCGATTTCAGCTGGAATTCCTGCGAGAATTGCTTGTCGACGATGTTAAGGTCGTAGACCAGCCAGTCATAATCGGAATAGTTGCCGGAAGAATGATAGAGTTCGTCATTGCTGCGATAGGCAGTGATGCTGACGAAATCGGCGAAGCCGAGTTCCTGGTCGATCCGCGCGGATGCGCCCCAGCCTTCGGATTCATCATATTGCTCCTCCGCCAGCGACACGTCGTAAAAGGCGAGCGGCGGCAGCACCTGAGATGGCACGGGAGCTTCCGGGATCGGGCCAGCGCCATTATGCGACGGATCGGGCGATCCGCCGACGGTGCCGGGGAAGGGCCGGGAATAAATGCCGATCTGGCTCCAGCTATTCTGATAATAGCCGATCAGCTTGACCGCCGTCGTGTCGGTCGGTTCCCAGAGCAGCTTGCCCCGCAGGCTGATACTATGCCCCTTCCAATAATCATTGCCGCCGGGTTGATAGCCCTTGGACGTATCCAGCTGATCGACCAGCTTGCGGTTGCGGCCCCAGCCCTGATCCTGATTATGCCAGCTCATGGAAAAATTGGCGGCCAGCCGATCGGTGATCGGCATGTTGCCGTAGAATTTCAGATCCATCGTCTGATAATTGGCATAGCCCATGCGGGCTTCCAATTCCCCGTCCTGGCTGGGATCCTTGGTGTAGATGGAAATGACGCCGCCCGATGCGTTGCGGCCGAACAACGTGCCCTGCGGCCCCTTCAGCACTTCCACGCGATCGACACTAGCGAGATCGAAGAAGGGGAAGCCGGCGCGGATGAAATAGACGTCATCGATATAGACGGGCACGCTCGCTTCGTTGCCGGCGGTCGTCACCGGATTGCCTATGCCGCGAATGAAGGTCGTGACAGTACCGGTCGCCTGACCGATCTGCAGCGCCGGATCGATGCGGTTCAATTCCTGAACACTGGTAATGCCCTGCGACACCAGCGCCTCGCCGCTGACGGCCGTGACCGACAAAGGCGTATCCTGCACATTTTGCGACCGCTTCTGCGCGGTGACGACGATATCCTCTAGCTGATAATTTTCCGATTGGGCTTCCTGTGCACAGGCCGTCGAAACGGCGATATGCGCAATGACGGCGGCGGAAGCGAACAGCACAGCCTTGCGCGCGGCATGGATGCGCAGACCATGAACGGATCCAGACATTGACACCCTCCCTCATTCTCTATCGTTGCAGAGGCGCCCTCTTGGTGACGCATTTTATGAAGCAACAGGCCGCTGCCGACATGTGGCGCAGCTCTCGATTATGGTTAATAGGGTTGGCGTGCCCTCATACCGGTGCCAAACATCCTCCCATTTAGACCACGAATTTGATCTGCTTCCGTTTTATATGGAAACACTTCGTATGCAGGCGCACTATACGCTCATTTTTCAGGAACGCAATGTGTCCGGCGACGCCTGGCTATCTCGATTTTCCCTTCAATAGGTCTTGGCTTCCCACCATGGGAAAAAGGATGGCATGTCGTTCGACACGCTATCTGGAAAGGCAGGAAGGCGCTTTTCCAAGAAGCTGGCGCCCCCTTCCCGCACGTCCGCAGCTCTGGCGCGGGCGTGGATGCCACGACTTTCGACGCGATGCGCTTCCATCGGGTGCACCATGCCGATCGACCGCCACAGCATCTGCCGCGTAAGTGCGACGGAGACCGGCGCGGCCTGAGTCGCGATGGTCGCCGCCAGCGCGCGTGCGGCCGGCATCAATTCCTCGGGCGGGTGGAGCGAGCGGACCAGACCGGTCCGGAGCGCTTCTTCCGCTGGGAAAGTCGCGCCGGTCAGCATCCATTCCAGCGCCTGCGCAATCCCCACGATGCGCGGCAGGAACCAGCTGGACGCCGATTCCGGCACGATGCCCCTGCGGACGAAGGGCAGGGTGAATTTGGCGCCATTCGACGCCATGCGGATATCGGCCGCCAGCGCCATGGTGACACCCATGCCGGCGGCCGCACCGTTGAACGCCACGATCACCGGCTTCAGGCATTCATAGAGGCGCAGCGTGATGAGGCCGCCGAAATCCCGCGTGTCGGGATCGGACCAGTCCACATTCTCCTGCGGCATCTCGTCCTTGCGGGAGGACAGGGACGACTGACCGGGCGACAGGTCCGCCCCTGCGCAGAAGGCCCGCCCCTCCCCCGTCAGGATGACGGCCCGGATCGCGTCGTCCCGATCCACGCGGTCGAACAATGTCACCAGATCCAATGCCATCGGGCGGGTGAAGGCGTTCAACTTCTCAGCCCGGTCGATGGTGATAGTGGCGACGCCTTCCTCCAGATCAAACCGGAAATGATCGCCATGGCGTGCGGGCGTCTCCATCATGACCTCATGCGTCCTTCAGCGCGCCGATCTCGATATTGGCCAGCCCTTCTTCGCCTGTCTCCTCGCAGCGAACCCGGCACATATTCTCGACGTTCAGATAGACTTTCGATCCCGGCTTCTGCGAATGGAGCGGCAGGCGGGCAAAAGCGTTGCCCACATCGGCCACCAGCGTATAGGGCTTGCCGCTCAGCGTCACCGCGCGGAAGATGACCTTGTCCGGCATCCCCTCCGGCCCCTCGCCGACATTCTCTATCTCCAGCGACTTCATCACCTCATTGCCTTCGGGCAGGGCGATATAGCCTTCAGCCGTCCGGCTTTCGGGCCGGATGACATTGCGCACCCGCATCAGGTGAAAGCCCATGGACGGGAAATTGAAGAAGGACCAATTATGGTCCAGCGTCATCTGATCATTGCGCATCCCCCAGCTATGATCGCGATAGCCCGACCCATCGACGTTGATCGACGTTCCTGCAAAGTCACCCGACTTGAAGGTGACATTACCGGTAGCGTTCATGCACTGGCCCTGATGGCGGAAGCTGTTACGTTCGAACGCTGTATTTTCGGAGATGGAAAACCAGTCCGGATTGACGTCGGCGCAGGCCTGGAAATCAAACAGATGCATGCGCCGGGTAAAGACCAGCCTCGCGGCGACTGCATCATCCTCATATTCCACGACGAATTCCGCCTGCGGCTTGACGAAATCGATCGTAAGCCCACCATAGCGCAATGTTCTGGCATGTTCGAACGGCGCCGGCATCGGCACTTCCTTGCCGATGATGATCTTCTGCCCCTTGTGCAGCACGGTGAAGGAAGCGAAGGCGCGGTCATAGGTCGGCTCTGCCGTGCAATGCGCCAGGCAGCAGATATCCCGTTCCGGATCCATGAAGACCCAGAAGTAATTTTCCTTCCAGCGCAGCCAGGCGCGGGTGGGCACGGCGTGGGGATAATCTTCGTGCAGCAGCATATATCTCTCCAATCTCTGATTTTTGATAGAAATCATGCATCTGATATTAATGCATATTATATATTTGCAATCCAAAATGACGGCGCTATCTGGCAGATCCCCGACTGATGGTTTAGGTTGGGACGATCCCCTTTCCGCGTACATCAAGGACGTCGATGCCCAAGAAGCAGAATAGCCCGGCCAACGAAGCCAAAACCGCGGCCCGGCCGGTGGTAAAACCCTTCCGCTTCGGCTTCCTGGTCCATGACGTGTCACGCATGCGCCGCACCCTGTTCGACGACGTGATGCGGTCGCGCGGCGTGACCCGATCGCAATGGTCGGTGCTGGCCACCCTCTCCCGCGTCGGTGCTGACGGCATGATGCAGGTAGATATCTCGCGCCATATGGACGTCGGCAAGGTGACGATCGGCGGCTTGATCGACCGGCTGGAGGCGGCAGGCTATGTCGAGCGCAGGCTGGATGCCGAGGACCGGCGGGCGCGCCGCGTCTTCATCACGGATCAGGGCTATGAAGTGATCGCTGAAATGCAGAAGGCGGGCAGCAAACTGAACAAGTCGATCCTGGCCGGCGTATCGCCTGAACATCAGCGCATCACCGAGGAGACACTGGCGCTGGTGAAGGCCAATATTCGCGACATGTTGCAGGGCGACTGACACCGGGCGTCACTCCTGCGGTGTCAGCCCGGCCGCGCTTTCCAGCGCCTGCGCCAGCGCGCCGAGGAAATCGCCGGCCGGACCGCCATCGATCGTTCGGTGGTCGACGGTGAGCGACAGGCCCATGACCGGACGAACCACTACCGTCTGCTCGTCCACGTCGACCCATGGCTTGGGTGCGATGCGCCCCAGGCCGATGATCGCCTGCTGCGGATAGGTCAGGATCGGCGTGAAATGCTCCACGCGGGTCAGGCCGAGATTGGTGATCGTCACGGTCGCGCCGGTCAGTTCTGCGATGGTGAGTTTGCCAAGCTTCGCCCGCGCCACCAGATCCTGCCGCGTCGCCGCGATATCGGGCAGGGCCAGCCGCTCCACATTGGCGATCGCCGGCGCAACTAATGCCCCCGGCAAGGCGATCGCGCAGCCGACATGCACTTCCTCATGCAGTTCGATGCCGGCAGGGGTCTCCACGCCATTGAATGCCGGAAAGTCCCGCATGACGTAACTAATCGTCTTGGCGATCAGATCCTCATAGCCGATCTTCACACCGGCCGCTTTCCATGCCTCCCGCGCCTGGATCAGGGCGGTCACGTCGACGTCGCAGAAGAAGCTGAGTTGCGCCGTCTTCGCCAAGCTCTCGCTCATTTTTTGCGCGATGATGCCGCGCAGCCCAGTCAGCTTCACTATATCGGTAACAGCCAACGATGCCTCCCTCTAACTGCAATATGATTTGCATACATACCATATTGCAGTTTATCAACTCACAACGCAGGAGAACAGGATGCCCGACGGCACATTCAGCAGAATCGCGATCGAAGCCGATATCGCCATCGTGACAATCCATCGTCCGGACCGCATGAATGCCCTGCATCCTGCCGCCCATCGGGAATTGTCCGACCTTTTTGATCGGCTCGCGACCATGGCATCGTTGCGCGCCATCATCGTGACCGGAGCAGGCGATCGCGCCTTCTGCGCCGGCTACGACCTGAAGGACAATCTGGAAACGGGCGTGATGGAACTGCCCGCCACGGGCTTTGCCGGCTTCAACGCCCGATACGACTATCCCTTGCCCGTCATCGCGGCGGTCAACGGCATGGCGTTCGGCGGCGGCTTCGAACTGGCGCTCGCCTGTGATTTCATCATCGCGGCCGATAGCGCCGGCTTTTCCCTGCCGGAACCGAAAGTGGGCTGGGCAGCACTTGGCGGGGGCGTGCAACGACTCCCCCGCGCGGTCGGGATGAAGCGCGCGATGGACATCATCCTTACTGGCCGCACCGTCGATGCCGCCGAAGCCCATGCGATCGGCCTTGTCAGCGAAGTGGTGCCGGCAGCGGACCTGATGCTTGCGGCCAGACGATGGGCCGGCCAGATTGCTGCCTGCGCCCCACTGGCTCTGCGATGCGCCCGGCAGGTCGCGCATGCCGCCTTCGACATGCCGATCGGGCAGGCTCTGGACATGCGCAACTTCCCCCTGTCCGACCTGGTGATGGCAAGCGAGGACGCCGTCGAGGGCAAGCGCGCGTTCGTGGAGCGCCGCGCGCCCAACTGGAAGGGCCGCTAGCGCATATACTGGGAAAGGAACCGCGTATGACCACCAACCTTAGACGCACGCTGGATTTCATCGCCTTGTGGAGCAGGATTGATCTGGATGCGATCCTGGGGGCGATGGCACCAAACTGCATCTACCATAATATGCCCTGGGCACCGTTGCAGGGCCATGCCGCCATCCGGGAAGGGCTGGCCGGATTTCTGTCCGGCACGGAGGCGAACGAATGGCTCATCCTGCATGCAGCGGAAACGACGGACGGCGCGGTCCTGACGGAGCGAGTCGACCGCTTTCTGATCGATGGTCGATGGATCGAGATGCCGGTGATGGGCATATTCGAGTGGCGGGACGGGAAACTGGCCTATTGGCGCGACTATTTCGACGCCGCGCAGTTTCATGCAGCAATGGCGCAATGACATTGCTCGACCAATTCGTCCGACATGCAATCCTCCATCAGAACAACCCCATTGCAGTATCGAAAATAAACATATAGTACGCATACTGACTACATGATAACGGACTATATGGAGCGGATGGCAGATGGCGACAGGAGTTGGCATTATTGGCGTGGCGCCCGGCAGAAGCTGGGCCGCGCTGGCCCATATTCCCGCCCTTCAGGCGCTGCCCGATTATGAGATCCGCGCCCTGAGCACGACCCGGCAGGAAAGCGCATCGGCCGCCGCCGCCGAATTCGGCATCGCCAGGGCCTATGACAATCATCACGCGCTGGTGAACGATCCCGACGTCGATCTGGTCGCCGTCACGGTGAAGGTGCCGCATCACCGCGCACTCGTCACCGCCGCGATCGCCGCCGGCAAGCATGTCTATTGCGAATGGCCGCTGGGCAACGGCCTGGCCGAGGCCGAGGCGATGGCTGCTCTGGCGAAGGACAAGGGCGTCATCGGCGCGGTAGGGTTGCAAGCCCGCTCCGCCCCCGCTTTGCGCTACCTCCGAGATCTGGTGACCGACGGCTATGTCGGCACGGTGTTGTCCAGCACGCTGGTCGGCTCCGGCATGAATTGGGGCGCCTTTATCGACCAGCCCAACGCCTACACCGCCGACAAGGCCAATGGCGCCACACTGCTGACCATCCCGTTCGGCCACACGATAGACGCCGTCGCACAATGTCTGGGCGAATTCGCGTCACTCCAGGCCATCACCGCCAATCGGCGCGATCATTTCACATTGGTGGAGGACGGGGCGCAATATCCCATGACCGCCGAGGATCAGGTACTGATCGCCGGCACATTGGCCGGAGGAGCGACCATGGCCGTCCATTATCGCGGCGGGTTCAGCCGCGGTACCAATTTCCGGTGGGAAATCAACGGGACGGATGGCGATATCGTCGCCACGGCCGATGCCGGCCATGCGCAGATGTTCCCGATCACCCTGATAGGCGCGCGCGGCGACGACCAGCAACTTGCCCCCCTGCCCGTGCCCGCCGATTATAAATGGACACCCGCCAGCGTGCCGCCCTTCGCGGAAAATGTCGCGCAGGCCTACGCCCTGCTTGCCAGCGACCTGCGCGACGGCACATCCCATTGCCCGACCTTCGCCGACGCCGTGCGCCGGCACCGGCTGATCGACGCGGTCGAGCGTGCCGCGGCGAGCGGGGAACGGGTGTCGCTCTGAAACACCATCATCCACAGTTTATGACAGTGAGGGAAAGAACATGAGTCTGCTTGAAGGGAGAGTCGCCATCGTCACCGGCGGCGGGCGCGGCGTGGGCCGCACCTATGCGCTGAAGCTGGCCGAATATGGCGCCAAGGTGGTCGTCAACGACCTGGGCGGCGACGCGGCCGGCGGCGGCGCGGACCTCACCCCGGCGCAGGAAGTCGTGGAGGAAATCAAGGCCAAAGGCGGCGAAGCCATCGTCAATGGCGGCGACGTGTCCGACTGGGGCAATGCGAAGGACATGGTTGCACAAGCCGTCGACACCTTCGGGCGGCTCGACATATTGATCAACAATGCCGGCATCCTGCGGGACCGCATGCTGGTCAACATGACCGAAGAAGAATGGGACATCGTCGTGAAGGTGCATCTGAAGGGGACTTTCGCACCGACCCATCATGCCGCCAACTATTGGCGCATGGAAAGCAAGGCGGGGCGCCAGCCCGACGCACGCGTCATCAACACCACGTCGCACTCGGCGCTGTTCGCCAATATCGGCCAGGCCAATTATGCTGCGGCCAAGGGCGGCATTGCCAGCTTCAGCCAGGTCGCCGCGCGCGAATTGCAGCGCATCGGCGTGACCGTCAACGCCATTGCCCCGCGCGCTGAAACTCGCATGACCGCTGGCCTGCGCGAATGGACGCCCGAACAGTTGGAGCGCCGCGATCCCGAATGGATCGCCGGCTTCATCGCCTGGCTGGCCAGCCCGGAATCCGCGCAGGTCAGCGGGCGCGTGTTCGAAGTCTGGGGCTATGGCATCACCGTGGCCGAAAGCTGGCAGCATGGCCCGAGTTGCGAAGCGTCGAAGGATCCCACGGTTCTTGGCGAACGCATCGCCAAGATCCTGAAATTCGCACGTTCCAACGCCGGCATCAATCCGGGCGAGTGGCTTGATCCCTGATCCTGTCGTCTAACAAGGGGCCTGGGGAGCGGAGGCGTGCCCGCCTCCGCTCCCCAGGCCCGTTCCGGAGAAATATGTCATGTCCCTCGATGCGCTGTTCCAACCCCTGACCATCGGCAGCCTGCCCATCCCCAATCGTGTCGTCATGGCGCCGCTGACGCGCGCGCGGGCGGATGCGACCCATGTGCCGGCACCAATCCAGGGCGAATATTATGCGCAGCGTGCAGGACGAAGGTCGCGGCGGAGATTGTCAGGCCCATCGGTACGACGGCGGTCCAGCCATCGCCGGCATGGACAAGGCTGTTGACAAAAGCGAGGATCAGCACGCAGACAAAGACGCCGGCCGCGG
>NZ_DATKFP010000241.1:0-27824 GCF_035511395.1 Sphingobium sp. | reverse complement strand
CATCGGTCGTTTGAATCCGTTCCGCATGTTGCGCTCGCGCTTCGCGGCGGTCGGAATATCCACCGTGACCACCAGAACCTGGACGCCCGTATCGCGCGCCCGGCGTACCAGATCGTCGTTAATTTCCTCCCGGCGAGTCAGATAGAGCTGGAACCAGGTTACGTCCGGGGCGATTTCCATCGCCGTTTCCAATGAATCGGAACTCGCGCTCGACATGACATAGGGTACGCCCATCGCGTGCGCGGCACGCGCGAGCATCAGATCCGCACCCGGCCGGAACATCCCTAAAAGCCCCATGGGGGCGATGCCGAAAGGACTGGCATATTCGCGCCCGAACAAGGTCGTCGACTGGTCGATGCGGTCGGCGCCCGTCAGATAGCGCGGCAAAAGTCGGTACCGCCGGAACGCCGCGAGATTATGGTCGAGCGCCTCTTCACCGTCCACGCCGCCGTCTATAAAATCGAAAATCAGACGGGGGAGATAGGATTTAGCAAGCAACCGTATGTCGTCGGTATTGACGACCTTTGTCAATTTCATTCCCAATTTTCCCTCATCCAGATTTCCAGTGGGGATCGGCGCGCGCCCTGTTATCTCTCGCTACCACCACGTCCATGCCGCTTTCCCTTATTCGTACTCGAAACCGACCGGCATGATCAGCGCATTGGGACCGTTCGCGGATGCGGCCCAGGCCTGTTCGACCGCGGCGCGCAAATCGTCTCCCTCGCCGACCCTGCGACAGGGAATGCCGAAGCCCTCGATCATGTCCTTCATGTCCGGCCCCAACGTGCGCATGTCCATGTTGAGGTAACCGACTTTCTGCGGATTCGCGGAGGGACCGAGCGCCTCGACGTAATTGCGTTCGTAATTGCGGGTTGAGGCATAGCCATGATTGTCCAGGATGATCAGCGTGATCGGCAGGTTCATCGTCTTGATCGTCCACAGCGCCGCCATACCGAAACGAAGGCTGCCATCGCCTAGGATGCAGGTGACCGGTTCGCCCGATGCGAGCGCGACGCCCACGGCAGCGCCTGTCGCCCAGCCAAGCGAACTGCCGTTGGTACCCATGTAGCGGCGCCCGTCCTTCGATTTCAGCGCCTTCTGCACGAAGCCCGCGCCCATCACCGATTCGTCCACGATCCAGCCGCGATCAAGTGCATCATGGAGCGGCTCGACGCAGCGGGCGAATCCTGCGAACAGCTTTGCAAGGGCAGCACCGGGACGCAGGACGGGCGGCCTTGGCGCGGCCCAATCGTCGCGAACCCTGATTAGAGCTTCGGTCGGCGGCGACGCCTCCATCGCCTCCAGAAGTGTCTTGGCGAAGGCAGCGGGATCACTGGCCGAAACCCAGTCGAAGCGGCGCATCGATTCCAACCGCGCGGGGTCAATATTGACCTGAGCGACGAAACGGGCGTTCGGGAAATATGCGCCCCGGCGCGGGCTTGCCTCAGTGATCGCCCGCGTGCCGAGTAGCAGGACGACATCGGCGTCCGGCTCCAGCCCCGACATGGCCAGATTGGCGCGGCAATGGCTGTGCCCCGGAGCGATACCGAGCGCATCGATCAGCGTGCCTTCATAAGCCACCGGGATGTTGAAGCGCTCCGCAATGCGTTCAACCGCTTCCGCGCCGCCCAGCCTACGGACCTGCCCGCCGACGACGATCAGCGGCCGCTGCGCGGTGCGCAGCTGCTCCGCCACGGCAGCGACGTCTGGCACGCCCGGAGCACCATGCGTCGAGCGGCGTTCCTCCAGAACCGGCGCGGGATCGAGCATCACATCCTCGCAGACCGACAGAAAGACCGGGCCGCCCGGTGTGCCTTCGGCGACGCGCTTGGCGTGTTCCAGCCAGTTGCGAGCTGATGCTCCCTTGGTCAGCTCGTGCGCCAGCCGCACGAAGGGCTTGGCGAGCGGGACGGTGTCACCCTCGCAATAAGCGCCGAGTTCAGTGCGCGCGGTCGACAGCTGCTGTGAAGCGATGATGATGACAGACGAATCGTCGCGAGCGGCGTTATAGAGGTTGGCCAGCGCATTCGCGGTGCCAGGCAACATGTAAACCAACGCGATCCCGGATCCCTTCACCCGCGCATAGCCGTCCGCCGCCGCGACCGTCACCGATTCATGGATAGTCGGGACGAGTTCTATCTCCGTGCGCTGCAAGGTGTGGAAGATGGAGACGAGCTGACTGCCCGGCAGGCCGAATATATGCTGATAGCCGTGGTCGACCAAAAATTCCACGATCTCCTCAGCGCCAGTCTTGCCCAGTCCCGTCATCCTGTTCGTCCTGTTGCAGCCCTGCGCTGCAAAGGCGCATGAGCATTGAGTTTCTGAACCCATGCTTTCGACCTTGCCGCAACCGAGTCAACCAACGCGGCCAGCACAACACAGGTGCGATCCTATTATCGCTACTGCACAGACACCCGCACCGCCGCGAGTACAAAGCTGACAGTGTCAGCGGACATCTGCACGGTCGCATCGATAGCGGTCTGATCCATCATATATGCGTGGACTGAGGCCAAACCGCCCGTCAGGGTAAAGGCGCTCTGGACGCTGGCGCATTGTCACGTCATCGGGCTGAGGCAATTGGTTAGCCGGAGACTCCGCATGATCGATCCCGGAGCCGACCCGAATGTCAGGGTATTCGGTAGCCCGCACCGCTATTATCAGGGGCCGGACGCCCTGAACCGGCTACCGGCGCTGTGCGCCGGGATCGGGAGCAAGCCGCTGCTAGTCGTCGATGCCGGCGTGCTCGCATTGCTGGAAGGGCGACTTGAGAAGCTGTTCGCGGGCCGTGCTCACGGCATCGCCAGCTTCCAGGGCGAAGTCACTATCAATGCTATCGACGCACTGGCCAAGAAGGCCGGCACCGAAAGATGCGACCTGATCGTCGGCATGGGTGGCGGCAAGGCACTGGACGCCGGGAAAGGCTGCGCGATCCGGGCGAGGCTCCGTTTCGTGTCGGTGCCCACCGTCGCGTCGAACGACAGTCCGACCGCGACGGCCCTAGCCATCTATGACGACCGCCATAGGATCGTCGCGGTGGAATCGCTTGACCGCAATCCCGAAGCCGTGGTGGTCGACACAAGGTTGATCGCCGCCGCGCCGCCCCGGTTCCTGCTCGCAGGCATGGGCGACGCCATCGCCAAGAAATTCGAGGGCGAAGCGTCGCAGCGCCATGGCGGGCGCAATGCGCATCATAGCCATGCGCTGCGCACGGCGGGCTATATCGCCGACGGCTGTTACCGCACGATCCGCGAATTCGGCATCGCCGCCATGGCGGCTGCGGGTGTCAGCGTGCCCAATGAAGCGCTGGAGGCCGTGGTGGAGGCGAACATATTAATGGCGGGGCTGGGCTTCGAGAATATGGGCCTTGGCATTGCGCACGGGCTGGCGCGGGGGCTGGTCCGCGTCCCCGGCATCTCAGACGCGCCGCATGGATTCCATATCGCTTATGGCACGCTGGTTTTGCTCGCGGCAGAGGGGCGGCCAGACGCCTTCATTCAGGATCTGCTCGACTTTTACGGCGCGGTAGGTCTGCCGCGCAGCCTGGCCGAACTCGGCATGACCGGCATCGACCCGGACGTGCTGCGAGGCATCGCCACCAGCAGCGTGATCGCGCCGGAGGGCGCGTACCTCCTGATGCCGGTCGGCGCCGATGCGCTGGTCGCGGCTATGGAAGATATCGAGCGTTTCCAATTCGATCGTTCACAATGAACGATTCGGAAAATGCGGTAACGAAAGCCCAGAGCAGTACTTCGGAGCGCTGAGAGGGAGTGTAACAAATGCATGATTTTTCGGGCAAGACAGTGCTGGTGACGGGCGGCACTGGCGGGATCGGCGGCGCGGTCTCCACCGCTTTCGCCAGGGCGGGCGCGAATGTCATCGCAGCCGGTTGGGGTCAGGCCGAACTCGACGCGCGCCGCACCGATCCTGATTTTGCGAGGATCTCCATCGTCGAACTGAATGTGGGAAGCGACGCGGCCGTGCAAGCGCTCGCTGACGAGACGCCTGCTCTGGACATATTGGTGAACTGCGCGGGCATCTCCGCGCGCGACGATCCGTTCGCGGTCGAAACCTTCGTCAACAACTATGACATCAACATGCTGGGCACGCTACGCCTGTGCAACGCCTTCCTGCCACATCTGGAAGCGAGCGGCACAGGCGCCATCGTCAACACCGCGTCGATGATGAGCTTCCTGGGCAGCGGCACCTCCCCTGCCTACGCCGCGAGCAAGGGCGCGGTCGCGCAGGCGACCAAGAGCATGGCGATCGCCTGGGCGGCCAAGGGCATCCGGGTGAACGCGATTGCGCCGGGCTGGATCAAGACGCCGATGTCGGCAGCGGCGGTGCATGAGCCGGCTTTCACCGCGCGCGTCGCGCAGCGCACGCCTATGGGCGGTTGGGGGGAACCCCATCATCTGGCAGGGCCTGTACTGTTCCTGGCATCACCCGATGCGGCATGGGTCACAGGCGTAATCTTGCCGGTTGACGGCGGCTATCTGGCCTTCTGACCGGCAAGCATGTGACTTCCCCGACGCGCCGAATCACCGGCTGTGAGCCTGCCCGGATCATCAGTCGAGCAAGAATAAGACCACCCTGTTTATCCATTATCGCTTCATTAGCGGAATGGAATTCTGCCATCACCTCACATGTACGATGGGTGCGCGATCGATCGTCGATTTGTCTGGACGCTTTCGGCCCCGTCCGGCACCGCCGCCGACATATCGGGAAGATACGAAAGGATCACTGATGGATATCAAGGGAGCATCGGCGCTGGTAGTCGGCGGCGCGGGCGGCTTCGGCGCAGCGACGACACGGCGCCTGGTCGAGGCCGGCGCGCACGTCATCATCGCGGACATGGCTGAAGAAAAGGGCGTGGCGCTTGCTGCGGAACTCGGCGCGTCGGCACAGTTCCTGAAGACCGACGTGCTGGACGAAGAGTCCGTGGCACGCGCGATCGCAGCCGCGACCGCCAAAGGCCCACTACGCGCCGCGGTCGTCGTCCATGGCGGACCGACCGCCGCAACGCGGTTGGTCAACAAGGAAGGAAAGCGCTATCCGTTCGCGACATTCCGCCGCACCGTTGACATCTTCCTGAACGGCACTTTTCATGTACTCAGCCAAGCAGCCGAGGCAATGGCGGCAAATAAGCCGCTGGCCGACAATCAGCGTGGCGTCGTGATCACCACCGCATCGATCGCGGGTTTCGAAGGGCAGGTCGGCCAGACGGATTATTCGGCGGCCAAGGGTGGCGTGATCGGCCTGACCCTGACCGCCGCGCGCGACCTTGCCCCACTCGGCATCCGCGTGATGTGCATCGCGCCGGGCACGTTCCTGACACCTGCCTATGGCATGCCTGCCGAACAGGCACAGGCGATTTGGGGCCCTAATGTTCCCAACCCCAAGCGCATGGGAGATCCGGACGAATATGCGCGGCTCGCCGCGCACATCGTCGACAATGACTTCCTTAATGGCGAGACAATCCGCATCGATGGTGCGCAGCGCTTCAACCTGAAATAACAAAGGGGGACCACGGCATCGGCGGCGATCCATGCCATCGATGCCGTGGCATGTTCTGGCGAGAAATGCTCAAGACTTAAGGCGGAGGATTCGGACAGGAAGGGGTCAGACGGATAGACTCAATGTCCGCCGACTTACGGATGCCAATGGCAGTCAAGCAGCTGTCCACCGATCGTGCAACGGTACGCGCACTCAGCATAGACCTCGCGGCTTTGCGTTCCGATCCCGGCGCGACTGCCCAGTCGAAATCGAGCGCCTCGCCAACCAAGTAGCATCATCACGGCATGGGATTAAATATTTTTTCCGCTGCTTACGGACAATCATTTGGCTTGGGCCGCAACAGCGCCCGCCCGGCGCTCGCCCCGGTCGTCCGGCTGTCGCTCACCGCCAGGGCTCCGTTCACATAGAGCTTCGCCACACCCACGCTCAACTCACGCGGATGGACGTAATCGGCGCGCGGTGCATATCTTGCCGGATCGATCACCACCACATCGGCATAATAGCCGGGCTTTAGATAGCCGCGATGGTCCAGCTTGTAGATGTCCGCCGTCAACCCCGTCGATTGCCGTACGAAGGTCTGGAGGCTGATGACCTTCCGGTCGCGCACATATTGGACATATTTTTCCGGAAAGGTCGCGAACATGCGCGGATGACCATCCGAGCCGTCCGACGATGTCACGACCCACGGCTGTTTCATAAGCAGGTCGACATCGGCCTGCGCCATGTTGAACGACGCGACCGCCGTGCCCTTGCCCTTCTTGCCCGGCTCCTTCGTCTCGATGCTCTGGCGGATGATCCGCAGCGCCGCGTCCCGCGGATTGAGCTTCCACTCGGTCGCCACCTGCTCCAGCGTCTTGCCGGTCCAGGGGAAATCCTGCGCGATCAGCAGCAGCGCCTTCGCTCCGCCGCGACGGCGCATATTGTTCTGCATCTCGTCGCGGATCTTCGCCAGCAGTGCCGGATCGTCCAGCCGCTTGACCAGCGCGTCACCGCCGCCGTCGACCGCCCATCCCGGCAGCAGCGACGCGTCCAGGCTCGATCCCGACGCCAGCCAGGGATATTGGTCGGCGGTCACATCTTGCCCCGCCTTGCGCGCTGCCTCGATTTCCGCGATCACGGCCGGCGCCTGCCCCTGCACATCGACGCCCAGCGCCTTGAGATGCGCGAAATGCACCGGCATGCCCGCATCCTTGCCGATTGCGATCGCTTCCCTTACCGATCCCAGCAGACCGATAGTATAGCTGGACTCGTCCCGCTGGTGCGTGTCGTAGATGCCGCCCCGCATCGCTGCCTCTCGCGCGACCACGATAACCTCATCGGTCTTCGCAAAGCTCTGCGGCGGATAGAACAGCCCGGCCGAAAAGCCGGTTGCGCCCTCGCACATCCCCTTGGCGACCAACGCCCGCATAGCGCCCAGCTCCTGCGCCTTGGGCGCGCGAGCATCCTTGCCCAGCACCCGTTCGCGCACTGCCCCGAAACCGATTAAGGGCACGACATTGGTGCCGATCCCCGATGCCTGAAGTTTGGCCGCATCCGCGCCGACGTCGGGCGTGCCGTAGCCGTCGACGCCGATCATCACCGTGCTGACGCCCTGGTCCAGCCAGGCGGCATTGACCCTTGTTGCTTTGTCCGGCGAACGAATGAAACTGTCGGCATGGGTATGGGCGTCAATGAAGCCCGGCGCGACGATCATTCCCTTGGCGTCGATCACTTGCGCCGCCTCAACGCCCTTGGACCGGCCGACATAGACAATCCGGTCCCCCTTCAGAGCGACGTCGCCCACATAGGGCTGCCCCGTCCCGCCATCATAGATGGTGCCGCCTTTGATGAGCACATCCGCCCTCTCGGCCGGCGCGGCCTTCCCGATCGCCGCAATGGCGAACAGGCCGCCCGCCAGCAGCAGGGACCGAAGATGACGCGAAGCGGAGGAAGACGGCATGGGCATTTGGTCCTTGGAAGCTGAGCCTTATCGGCAACATGGCCTCGATATGTCGCAGCCGTCCAGTGCGGCCTGTTGCATGGCCTATAACCGGATGTCATAGCGGTTCGACGCGTCACTGTCGTTGGCTGCAAGGACGGGCCGCAGTCAGAGGGGATAACGCCTATGAACCTGCGCCAGATCGAGATTTTCCACGCCGTCTATCTGCACGGCACGGTCAGCGCCGCCGCCCGCGCGCTCAACGTGTCGCAGCCTGCCGTGACCAAGGTGCTGCGTCATGCCGAACGCTCCATCGGCCTGCCTTTGTTCGAGCGCGCCAAGGGCCGGTTGATCCCGACCCAGGATGCCCGCACCCTCTTCGCCGAAGTCTCCGACATTCAGGACCGGGTGCGGTCGCTGCGTCAGGCGGCCCAGAATATGCGCCATGGACGCGGCGCGCTGCTCCGCGTCTCCGCGCTGCCGTCGCTCGGCCTTGGCGCGATCCCCGATGCGGTCGCGCGTTTCCTGCGCGGGCATGAGGACATCATGTTCGACCTCCAAACGTTGCATCATGATGAAATGGTACGCAAACTTTACGAGCGCGAAACCGACATCGCGATCAGCTTCGAAGTACCCCTGTCCGCCCCCGTCGCCCATCAGGTGATCGGCGAGGGCGAACTGGTCGTCCTCTACCGCGAGGAGGATATGCCCGAAGCGCCCAGCCGCCTCCATCTGGAGGAACTGCGCGACCACAAGTTCATCAGCCCGGTCCAGAGCGGACCGATTGGCCGCGTCCTCTCCAGCGAACTCAACCGCCTCGACGTCGAACTGGACGAGGTCGTTTCGGCCCGCACCTATTATATCGCCGCCGCCCTGGTTCGCGCGGGGGTCGGCATGGCGATCGTCGACAATTTCACCGCCCACGCCTCCACGACGCAGGGCCTGTCGAGCCGGCCACTCCAGCCGGCTATCACCTTCGACATCAACGCCGTCTATCTCCAGAACCGGCCGCCGTCGAAGACCGCATCCGAATTTCTCGACCTCCTGTCGGAGGTGATCGAGAGCCTATAGCGTCAGGCTATAGCCTATGTGGGCCTTGCTATTGGGGCTGATCCGCCCGGAGCGGTAAAGCGGACGTCCCATCAGCACAGGTTCGGAAACGCCATGATCGCCACCCCCTATCTCCTCTATCTCGGCCACAGCAATGACGAGATCGGCATCAAGACGTCTCGCGGCCTTGCGGTATTCCGCCCGGACATCTGCGTGGGCGAGTTCCGCCATGACGATTGCGGCCTGACGCTCAGCCTCCCGCGCATGGACTTCGCCGCTGCCTATGCCGCCGGCGCCCGGACGCTGGTGCTGGGCATCGCCAATGCCGGCGGCAGGCTCGGCGAAGATCTGGTGCGCGATGCCCTCGCGGCGATGGAAGTCGGCCTCGACATCGCGTCCGGCCTGCACCAGCGGTTGAAGGACGAACCGCGTCTGGTCGAAGCCGCTGCGCGCCTTGGCCGTGCGCTCCACGATGTCCGCGATCCGCACGACGACATTCCGGTCGGCAATGGCAGGAAGCGCGCGGGCAAGCGCCTCCTGACCGTCGGCACCGACTGTTCGGTCGGCAAGATGTATACGACGCTCTGCCTTGCCCGTGCGCTCGCGGCGCGCGGCGTGCCTGCCGATTTCCGCGCCACCGGCCAGACCGGCATATTGATCGCGGGCGATGGTGTACCGCTCGACGCAGTGGTGGCGGACTTCATCTCCGGCGCGATCGAACAGATTTCGCCCGATCGCCATGATGGCGGCTGGGATCTGATCGAGGGGCAGGGTTCGCTCTTCCATCCTTCCTTCGCGGGCGTGTCGACGGGCTTGCTCCATGGCGCCCAGGCCGACGCGCTGGTGCTCTGCCATGACCCGATGCGCCAGAGCATGCGCGGCCTGCCGCACTACACCCCGCCCGGTCTGGCCGAATGTCTGGAAGCGAACCTGCGCACCGCGCGGCTAACCAATCCGGACGTCCGCGTCGTCGGCATCGCGCTTAACACTTCGGCGATGGCAGAAGCCGACGCCATCGCGCTATGCGCCCGCACGGCCGAAGAGTTCGGCTTGCCCTGTTCCGATCCCTATCGCATGGGTGTGGAGGCGATCCTCGACCGGCTGCTGGAGAGCGACGCCGCGATAGCCGCCCCCGTCACGGAGAATGCCTGAATCCCATGCGCCGCACGCTGACCGCCCTGGGGGAGATTTTCCCCCTCGCCACTCCCTTCCGCATCTCGCGCGGCGTCAAGACCGCTGCGGAGGTCGTTACCGTCACCGTCTCTGAAGATGGCATCGTCGGCTGGGGCGAATGCGTCCCCTACCCGCGCTATGGCGAGAGCGTCGACACTAGCATAGCCGAGATCGAAGCGGTGCGGGAGGCGTTGGAAAGCGGCATCGGCCGTCGCGGCCTGCTCGAAATCCTGCCGGCGGGTGCGGCACGCAATGCGGTAGACTGCGCGCTTTGGGATCTGGAACTGAAGCTGACGGGCGGCGATCTCGCGACCGCCCTCGGCCTCGAAAAGCCGCTGCGCCCTATCGCCACCGCCATGACCGTCGGCCTCGACACGCCCGACGCCATGGGACTGGCCGCCGCCGCGCTGGCCGATGTGCCGCTCATCAAGGTGAAGGTCGATCGCAACGATCCCGCCGCCCAGCTCCGCGCCGTTCGCGCCGCCGCGCCAAGGCCGCGCATGATCGTCGACCCCAATGAAAGCTGGACCATCGCGGAGGTCAGCGACCTTCAGGCTCTGATGCTGGACCTGCGCATCGACCTGCTGGAACAGCCGCTGCCCGCGCATGAGGATGGCGACCTGAACGGCTTCCAATCGGCCATCCTGATCGCCGCCGACGAATCCGTCCATGTCGCCGCCGATCTCGATAGCCTGCCCAACGGCTATGGCGTGGTGAATATCAAGCTCGACAAGGCGGGCGGCCTCACCGCCGCGCTCGACCTTGCCGAAGCGGCGCGCACCCATGGCCTTGCCGTCATGACCGGCTGCATGATCTGCTCCTCGCTCTCGATTGCGCCCGCCTGGGCGATCGCGGCCGGCAGCGCCTTCGTCGATCTCGACGGGCCGCTCTGGCTCTCGGCCGATCGCGAGGGCGGAGTCACTGGCGATCGCGGCCATCTGCTGCCACCGCGGCCGGGCTTCTGGGGCGGACTGTAACCCCGCGATGGCAGCGCTCGCCCGTCGCTGGTTTGCCATCCCGCTCTGGCAGCGCGTCCTGGCCGGGCTGGTCGTCGGCGTCGCGCTCGGCCTGTTCTGGCCCGCCGCCGCACCCTGGATAGCCTTTGTCGGCGAACTATTCGTCCGACTGATCCGTATGCTGGTCGTCCCGATCGTCTTCGTGTCGATCGCGTCGGGCGTGACGGCGCTGGCCGATCCGCGCCGGCTGGGGTCGGTCGGCGGGCGCACCGTCCTCCTCTTTGCCTTCACCACCGCCTGCGCCGTTTCGGTCGGCATGGCGCTGGGCCTGCTGGTTGGCCCCGGCACCGGCGCGGCGCTGGGCAAGGCGATACCCCATGCACTGGGCGAGGCCAAATCGCTGCACGACCAGCTGATAGGCATCGTCCCGGTCAATATCGTCCAGTCGCTCGCCGAAGGCGACATGCTGGCGATCATCTTCTTTGCCATGCTGTTCGGCTTCGGCGTCATCCTGGCCGGGGAGGAAGGCCGGCCTATGGCGGGCATGCTGCAATCGGCCAGCCGGGTGCTGTTCCACCTCGTCCGCCTCGTCATGGAAATCACACCCTTCGGCGTCCTTGCGCTGATCGCAAAAGCCGTCGCGGACAATGGCATCGCGGTTTTCACCAATATCGGCTGGCTGGCGCTCTGCGTGTTGCTGGGCGTGGTTGCGCAGATGCTGATCGTCCATCTGCCGCTCATCAAGCTGGTCGCGCGCCTCCCGGTACGCCGCTTCTTCAGCGCGGCGATCGATCCGCTGCTGGTCGCCTTCTCCACCGCTTCCTCGGCGGCGACCCTGCCGGTCGCGCTGCGCGTCGCGCAGGAGGAGTTGCGCATCGAACCGGCCGTCGCATCTACCGTGCTGCCGATCGGTGCCAGCATCGGCAAGGACGGGACCGCCATGTATGTCGGCCTGCTCAGCATATTCAGCCTTCAGGCGCTGGGCGTTCATCCTGATCCGACGATGCTGGCGATCATGCTGCTGACCGGGTCGCTCGCCGCTTTCGGCACCGCGCCCATTCCGTCCGCCTCGCTCTTCATGCTCGCCGCGGTGCTGTCTGCCGTTGGTGTCTCCCCGGAACAGACGGCGCTGGTGGTAGGCTTCGTCCTGCCATTCGACCGGCTGCTCGACATGACCCGCACCGTCGCCAGCGCCAGCGCAAACCTCACCGTCACGGCCGTCGTCGCGCGGCAGGAGCGGGCGATCGAGGCTTAACCAGCCCCTAGCATCATCCCTGATGCCGGGCTTCTGCCAGATCGAGTTCGCGCGTCAGCTTGCGCGCGGTTTCGCTGCCGATCCTGCGCCCCCGGACGAGTTGAGCGATCGCCGCGCGTTCAGCCTTCACGCCAACCAGGCGGAACTGGCTGAACAGCCTGTCCTGCAAGCGCATCTGCACCGCCTGCCCTTCGCTCAGTCCCTCGATCCGTTCGCGATAGAAGTCCATCGCGCGCGCGCCGGTCGTCGCGTAGAGATCGGCATCGCCGCGATCCTCGGCCAGGGCATGCTGGTGCCGCTCGATCGCCTGGATAGCAGCCTCCGCAGTGGCGATCCGCGCCTGATCCTCCTCCGCCTGCTTCGACGGTTCTGGCGGCATGGTCAGCCCCTTGAGCAGGATCGGCAGGGCTATGCTGGCCAGTACCAGCGAGGCGATGATGACGCCCGCCGCCAGGAAGATCGCCAGATCGCGCGCCGGGAAGGGCGTGCCGTCGTTCAGTACCAGCGGGATGGTCAGCACGCCGGCCAGGGTGATCGCACCGCGCACGCCGGCAAAGGACATAGCCGCGATCAGCCGCCAGTCGGTGCTGTGGATCGGCACGTCCTTCTGCCGCCTGCGCAGGATGGTGAATTTCAGCGAAGCCCAAACCCATAGGAAGCGCAGCGCCGCCAGGCCCGTGACGATCGCGACGATATAGATGGCCAGCCACCAGGGCTGGCTATGTCCGGTGACGGCAACGGTCTGCTTTGCGCCGGCCAGGATCGCCGGCAATTGCTCGCCCAGCAGCACGAAGATGATGCCGTTCAAGGAGAACTGGATCGTGTCCCACACCGAGTTGCGACGCATCCGCGTCACCGCCATCGCCTGACGGGAGATTTCGGCGAAGGTCATGGTCACGCCCGCGCTCACTGCCGCAAGAATGCCCGAGGCGTGGACATGCTCGGCCACCAGATAGGAGCCGAAGGGGATGAGCAGGCTGACGAGAATCTGCGAACCGCTATCCTCCCCCCAGCGCTTCGTGACCCATGCCTTGGCGCGCGTTACGACCAGCGTCACCAAGACGCCGATGGCAAGCCCCGCACCCGCGACCCAGAGGAAATTGAGCGTGGCCGCCCCAGCGGAGAAGGTTCCGGTCAGCGCAGCGGCGATCGCGAAGCGCAAACACACCAGACCCGACGCATCGTTGAGCAGCGATTCTCCTTCGAGTATGTGCATCATCCGCTTGGGGATCGGGACACGCGCGGCGATGGCAGACACCGCAATCGGATCGGTCGGCGACACGACCGCCGCCAGCGCGAAGGCGACCGCCAGCGGCATGGCAGGTATCATCCAATGGATGAACAGCCCCATGCCGATCACAGTCATCAGCACCAGTCCAAGGGCAAGTTCGACGACGGTCGACACGTCCTTTAGCAATTCATCCTTGGGTATCCGCCACCCGTCGAGGAACAGCAGCGGCGGCAGGAAAAGGAGCAGGAAAAGTTCGGGATCAAGCTCGACGCGATAGGATGTCGACAGTCCGATCACGCCGCCCAGCAAAATCTGCACCAGCGGGGTCGGGATCGACACCGGCAGCATTCGGGACACGGCGCCGCTGATGACGACAGCCAATAACAGGAAAAGTACGATCGAGACTGATTCCAAAAGTCCGCTCCGGCAAAGTTGGTGACGGCCTATCTTTGGTAAGTCCGAACGATGAAGGCAACCCTATTGGAAAATGACGGCGATTTTTCATTATGGCTTCACCTTGCATTCAGCCCCCGATCTGGATGATGGAGATGGAATTCATGTTTCTGGAAAGTCTCTGATTGTCGGGCGTGGCGGGCAAAATCATCTGGGCATTGTTGTTGGCCACCAGTTCTACCGGTGCAGCCAGTGCAGAAACCTATTATGTCAATTCGGCAACGGGGGACGATCGGTTCGATGGGCTGTCCGACGTCCGCGCCTGGCGGTCGCTGGCACGCGTGCGCGACTTTCCGCTGAAGCCCGGCGACCAGGTGCTGCTGGTCGCCGGGTCGGCGTGGAAGGAACCGCTCACCCTCGCCCGCTCCGGAAGGTCCGGGGCGCCGATCACCGTCAGCGCCACCGGCGTCGGCATAAGGCCGCGCATCGATGTCGGCGGCATCTCTCCCCATGGCGTTGGTGTCCTCAACGCCGAATATGTGTCGGTCAGCGGGATCGAAATCACCAACACCGCCCCTACCCCGGCCCAGCGCTTCGGCGTTCTCGTGTCGGCGGAGGATCGCGGCGTCACGCGCGGCATCCGCATCAGCGACATGTATATCCATGATGTGCGCGGCACCAACGATCGCAAGGATAATGGCGGCATCGTCTTTCGCGCCATCGGCCAGCGCCTCGCCACGCGGTTCCAGGATCTCGCGATCGAACGCAACATCATCTGGAAGGTCGACCGATCGGGCATTGCCGGCATCAGCGACCGGGTGACGTTCCTCAACTGGTTTCCGAGCGAAGGCGTCGTCATCCGCGACAACTATGTCGAGGATATCGGCGGAGACGGCATCGTCCCGCGCGGCACCGACGGCGCACTGATCGAACATAATATCGTGCGCTATGCGGGCAGTCGGGCGCCGGGCTATAATGCGGGCATCTGGCAATGGAGCACGGACAACAGCCTGATCCAGCTCAACGAGGCCGCCTACACCAAGACCCGCTATGACGGGCAGGGCTTCGATTCCGACTTTAACTCGCGCCGCACCACGATCCTCTACAATTACAGTCACGACAATGCCGGTGGTTTCCTGCTGATCTGCTCGCCCAGGCGGAACGACAAGGATAATCTGGGCAATCGTGGGACCGTGGCGCGCTACAATGTCAGCCGAAACGATGGCACGCGCGTCTTCCAGCTGTCCGGCAACGTTTCCGACGCCGTGATCGAGAAGAATGTCATCCATGTCGGCGCGAAGATGGACGTTCAGATGATCGTCGCCACCCAGTGGGACGGCTGGGCGCGCGACGTGCGCTTCAACGACAATCGCTTTTACGTGGCCGGTACGGCACGCTATGGCAGCGAGAGCGGTCGCAGCGGTCCAGACTATATGATCAAGGCCGGCTTCGCTCCAGCCGAGTTCATCCGTTTCAAGGGCAACAGCTATCTCGGCAGCCATATCGACCTGCCCGAGGACGGAGCCGGGCAGATACTCATTCCCTATGTGGAGCGCCCGGCGGACTGGCAGGTGCCGACCTTCAATCCGGCAAAACCCGATGGATATAGTGATTTCATCGCCCGCCATCGCACTTGGATGCTGACGATGCTTCAACGCGAACTAAGCGGATCGGTCGACCTGAAGCAGCCGCGCCGTTCCTCTTTCTTTGAAGCGCGGCGCTGACGATCAGCCCATGGCGTCGCGCACCAGCGAGATCAGCGCCGCCGCCGTAGTAGCCCCCGTCTTGGCGACGATCGCCGCGCGATGATCCTCGATCGTCTTTGGGCTGAGCGCCAAAGCGGCGGCGACCATCTTGTTGCTCATGCCTTGTGCCAGGCAATGCAGCACTTCGCGCTCGCGCGGCGTCAAGGGGGCGATCCGCGCAAGCGCATTTCTGCGGCCCATGCTCCATCGCGCGCCCTCTTCTACCGCCGCAACGAGACGCTCCTCGTCCAGAGGCTTTTCGAGATAGTCGAGGCCGCCATAGCGGCGAATGGAATCCACTGCATTGGCTGTCGTGGGCCAGGCAGTCATGAAGATGATAGCCATCGCCGGATCCTGCGCACGCATCCGCTCCGCGAAAGCGAAGCCGTCCATGTCCGCCATCATCACGTCGGTGACGAGGCAATGAGCGCGCTCCTGCGCCTGGTGACCCAGCATCACCGCAGGCTTCTCGAACGATTGCGCGGAATGACCGTGCCGCCGCAATAGACGGGCTACGGAACTACCAAGGTCAGCATCGTCGTCAACGACATGGACAATCACCTGGCCTGTTTCTTCAGCCATTTTTTGCCCCTGCAAGCGGTAGCCTGACGCTGTGCCGCACCCGCCCCGGCTGCTTTTCACGCGTGAGTGCGCCACCATGAGCGTCTGCAATGGCTCTCGCCACGAGCAGGCCTATGCCCATGCCGCCATAGTCGGATGCCTGAGCGCGCACCGCATTGGTTACATGGATGGCGACCATGTCGGTTTCGACGTCCACTTCGATCCCGACCACCGTTCCGGGAGCAGCCAGCATGGCGTTGCGGACAAGGTTGAGCAGGATCTGCGTGATTTCTATCTCATGCCCCACGGTGCTGATCGCCTCGTGGATCGTCGGGAGATCGATGCTACAGCCAAGGCTTCGCGCCTCGCCTGCCACCAGCGACGCGCAATCGCGCAGCAGGCGGCCGACGGGAATGGCCGAAGGCTCGTCGACCGCGCGACCACCGAAGCTGCGCAAACGCCTGACCATATTGGCAAGCAGCGTAGCCTTGCTTTCGACCAGGGCGATACTCTCGCGCATGTCACTCATGTCCGGATCGGGCTGCTGCCCCAGCGCGGCAAGATGACGTGTTTCGATCGCGAGGGTCGACAGCGGCTGACTGATTTCATGAATGATCGCGACCGACATGGCGCGGAGTGTCTTGAGCCGTTCCGCCTGGAACAAGATACGATCGCGCCGGGCGATGTCCTGTCGCGCGCGCAACTGGGCTTCTGCGAAACTGCCTGCCAGATAGGCCGCGATCGCCATCGCCGCAAGGCTCATGTGCAAGGAAAAGCGAGTCGCAGTGGAAGTCAGGGACGCCGACCAAGGCAGGATGACCGCAGCCGATATCATGATTGCCACCCATGCCCCATGACGGCCACAGCGCAGCCCCGCCCAGATTGTACCGATCAGGACGGGGGTAACGGCGATCTGAGGCTCGACCGCCGCCAATGCCCCAGCCAGCAGCCAACCGATGCCGAACACCGCACCCGCCTCGCCCATGCGCCCAACTGGCGGAAGCGAAGGCAAGGACCGATCGGCGATGTTCGAAATCCAGAGGAGCGGCGGCGCGATCAGCAGCACGCCCAGCAAATCACCCACCAGAAAGGCAGCGATGGTGGTAGCAAAAGGCTGGTTCGACATATCGGTGGATATGCCGGGCCAGACCCATTCGGACAGGCCGGCGGAAAAGGAGGCGAGCGTCGGCGCGAGTACCGCAGCCAGGCCGAACGGCATGGGCGCGATGGCGAGTTCAGATCGGCCGCGCCTTTCCATCAGGCGTACCAGCGCTACCATGATACCATAGGACAAGGGCGCCCGAGCGACGCCGCAAAGATGGTTGAAAAATTCCGGATGCGCCAAGCTGATCGTGCCGGTCATTAACTGGATCAGGCATTCCTCGGCAAGGATGACCGGCGTGTAGCGCGCGCCGATTTGCCAGAGCAGCGCAAAGCGGACCCCGGCAGCTGGGAACCAGAGGCTGAAATAATGAGCGCCGCCCCAAGGACTGGCCACGATATGCGCCAGTTTGAAGGCGATGGGGTAGGCGGCCAGCAGCAGCAAGGTGCGCCAGCCGATTTCTGCGTCAGCGCGCGGTAATAATCTTTTGAAGGACAGGATGACGGGCACGGTTGACATGGCATCGTCCTAATAGATGTCAAGTCGTTGCCAAGCAGGGAAATTCCCTGCCATCGTCCTACCCCCGGAAATTGTCCGGATAGGCAGATAGGGCTGCCATGGCCCATTGCCGTCCGCGATCGAGGCAAGAAACGGCTTCGGTTTCCGGGCGGCGCCTTGCGACCCGCGTCGCCCGGATCCTGTCCAGGCGCCGGGTCGTGCGCCAGGCGTCTTCCTGACGACGCGTCCGGCGAAGCCAGCAAGCGACAAATGGGGCGGACTTATGAGCGTCATCGGCACCAACAGCGCGGCGTTGCGCGCGCAGCGCGCCATCGAAACGGCGGGCAAGGCTCAGGCTGAGGCGGCCCAACGCCTGTCCACCGGCAAGCGGATCAATTCAGCCAAGGACGATGCCGCAGGCCTTGCCATCGCCAGCAGCATGACCAGCCAGATTCGCGGGCTGGAGGTCGGCAAACGCAACGCCGCCGATGCCATCTCGCTGACCCAGACTGCCGAGGGCGTACTGGGCGAGGTAGAGAACAGCCTGCAAAGACTGCGCGAATTGTCGCTTCAGGCCAACAACGGCGTTCTGGACATGGATGATCGTGCGGCACTCCAGACCGAGTTTTCCCAGACGGTCGCGCATATCGATGCGCTTCTGGGAAATGCGGCGTTCAACGGCATCGCTCTATTTTCCGATACGTCGCGCGGTATCGTGGCGCGGGACTATAATCGGGACGGCGATTTCCGCGACTATGACGTGTATGGCAGTGATCAGGACGAGCCACTCCATAATGCGGGATCGGGCACCATCACGGTACAAGCCGGTCCCAATTCCGACGATACCGTCACCATAACTTTGCCGACCCTGCGCAGCAATGACGACAATTTTACCCTCCTCGGTACGGATATCGCCGTTAGCGGAACAATGCGCTTTGTCGGTATCGGCAACATAGATCTCACCCTGACGCAGGATGTCGATGTTGCACCGGTATGGGGCTATGATAGCGGCGGCCATTATAGCTGGGCTGATCCTGCCGGCCATGTCGCCTACACCGATTCCGACTATAAATCCTTTGCAGCCATTGGCGTGACGGCCCGGACCGGGCTAACAGTCATCGACGCAGCACTGGATCAGATCGCCACGGCGCGCATCGCGCTCGGCTCTTCGCAACGCAGGCTTGAATCCCTGTCGGCTCAGATGGACGATAGCATCGTCAATCTGACGGAAGCACGGTCGCGGATAGAAGATGCCGATTTTTCCGCTGAAACCACCGCGTTGGCCAGGAGCCAGATCTTGTCTCAGGCCGCCACCGCCATGCTGGCACAAGCCAATGCCCGGCAGCAGGATGTACTCAAGCTGATCGAATAAGGCTCGGTTTGGACGGAATGGCACGGATTGATGAGGGCACAGACGTGCTTTCTCTCATGCATATCGGGCGGATTTCGACCGCGCAGGCGCTATGCGTGGTCAACGCCATGGCTACAGAGGGAGCGAAGATTAGGACCGGCATGCCAAATTGTCCAAATATGCCGGTAACGCTGGAAATATGGGCGGACACGCCATTGCGGCATCTGTGGAGCAGATCGAGGGGCCGCGAGCATAACAGGCTGCAACGATGACATGTCATCCCCGATAGCGGAGCGCGTCGACCAGCAGCGCGAAGGCGGCGGATTGCTGGCGTCGGCTGGGATAATAGAGATGATAGCCCGGAAATGGCGGGCACCATTCATCCAGCACGCGAATGAGCCTGCCATCGGCAATCTGGTCGCGCACATGATCCTCGATCGTGCAGGCAAGGCCGTATCCGTCGATCGCCGCCTGGACGACCATCTGTGCATCGTTGAACACGATCTGGCCATCGACCCTTACCCGGATTTCCCGACCGTCTTTCTCCATTTCCCACGCATACAGCCCGCCCGCCGAGAGCAGGCGCAGGTTTATACACATATGATGCGCCAGATCCTGCGGCGTCATTGGCCTGACGTGACTTTCGAAATAGGCTGGCGATCCGACGACGGCCATCCGCTGGTCCGGGCTGATCCGGACGGCGACCATGTCCCTGGCCAGTTGCTCGCCCAGCCGGATGCCAGCATCGAACCGTTCGGCGACGATGTCGGTAAGGCTGCTGTCGATGCTCACTT
This sequence comes from Sphingobium sp., assembly GCF_035511395.1. GTDB lineage: Bacteria > Pseudomonadota > Alphaproteobacteria > Sphingomonadales > Sphingomonadaceae > Sphingobium. The sequence goes on along the minus strand of NZ_DATKFP010000241.1, from coordinate 8,283 downwards.
CCACCCGGATTTCCGGATAACGGCGTAGCAGCGGCTTGAGCGCAGGCCAGAGTATCGTCTCTGCCGCGCGCCGGGACGAAGTGATACGGATCGTCCCTGATGGCCTGCCACCCAATTCGCTGATCTCGGCGAGTTGCTGGTCGATATCGTCCAGCGCGGGTCGCAACGTGTCGCACAACTTCTGCCCGGCCTCCGTTACGGAAACACGGCGGGTCGTCCGGGTCAGCAGGCGCACGCCGAGATGAGTCTCCAGACGCCGGATGGTGTGGCTGAGCGCCGATTGGGATACATTGAGCTTGGCCGCCGCGCGGGTGAAACTCTGCTCTTCCGCTACAGCCAGGAACGCGTTCAGGTCGACCAATCGATCTCTTCTCATCGACTATTTCCATCATAGGCATGCGCATCAGAGCCAAGCCGAATTTCATGAATGTTCTGCATAGGTCTATGCGGATTTGATGAGCTTATCAAATGGACGACTTAACCATAGATGCTGAGCGACAAGGCAGAGCCGCAGGATGATGCCGCCGCATGATGCGGGACCAATCCCGTGCAGTTCCGCCGATTAATACCCGTTCGGGCAGGAGGTCACAGATGAAGACGCGTTTTCTGGGCAAGAGTGGGCTGGAAATATCCGCCCTCGGCCTTGGCTGCATGGGGATCAGTTTCGGCTACGGCCATTCGCTGAGCAAGGAAGAGGGCATCACCCTGATCCGTCAGGCGGTGGACCGCGGCGTCACCTTCTTCGACACCGCCGAGGTCTATGGCCCCTATGTCAACGAGGAAGTCGTCGGCGCGGCATTGCAGCCGGTACGCGAACGGGTCGTGATCGCGACCAAATTCGGGTTCGACATCGACGATGGCAAACAGAACGGGCTGAATAGCCGGCCGGACAATATCCGGGCTGTGGCCGATGCTTCGCTGAAGCGGCTGGGCGTCGAGGTGATCGACCTTTTCTACCAACATCGCGTCGATCCGCAGGTACCGATCGAGGATGTGGCCGGCACGGTCAAGGAACTGATTGCGGAAGGCAAGGTCCGGCATTTCGGACTATCCGAGCCGAGCGCCGCTACGGTGCGCCGCGCCCATGCGATCCAGCCCGTGTCGGCATTGCAGAATGAATATTCGCTCTGGACACGAGGGCCGGAAACGAACGGCATATTGGAAGCGTGCGAGGAACTGGGGATCGGGCTGGTGCCCTACAGCCCGCTCGGCAAGGGTTTCCTGACAGGCGCTATGAGCGCGAAAACATCACTGGGCGACGATGACTTCCGCAAGATACTGCCGCGCTTCACGCCCGAAGCTATGGTCGCCAATCAGGCTCTGGTCGATCTGCTGACCCGGATCGCGCGGGACAAGGGCGCGACACCCGCGCAGATCGCGCTCGCCTGGCTACTGGCGCAGAAGCCATGGATCGTCCCCATTCCCGGCACAACCAAGTTGCATCGCCTGGAAGAAAATCTCGCGGCCGCCGATGTCGAGCTGACCAGGGACGACCTGGCCGGGATCGAAGCCGCAGCCGCCGCGATCGCGATCCAGGGCGAGCGCTATCCTGCGCCGTTGATGGCAACCATCGGACGCTGAAGGCGGTCCCGTCCCCTCAGCGCGGCGCCATGCGAATGGCGCCGTCGAGGCGGATAACCTCGCCGTTCAACATCGGGTTCCGGACGATCGATTCAACCAGTTGCGCATATTCGGCGGGCTTGCCGAGGCGACTAGGATGCGGAACCATCGCACCCAGTGCATCCTGCACATGCTGCGGGAAAGCCTCCATCATGGGGGTCAGGAAGATGCCCGGCGCGATGGTCATCACCCGGATCCTGTGCTGGGCCAGATCGCGTGCGATGGGCAGGGTCATACCGACCACGCCGCCCTTGGACGCACTATAGGCCGCTTGCCCGATCTGGCCATCATAGGCGGCAACAGAGGCGGTGTTGACGATGACGCCACGTTCGCCATCCTGTTCCTCGACCGCTGCCGCCCGCGCGGCGAACTTGGAAATCAGGTTGAAGGTTCCGATCAGATTGATCTGAATCGTCCTTGTAAATGTGTCGAGCGGATGCGGCGCATTCTCCTTGCCCACCGTCTTCACCGCCGGCGCGACGCCCGCGCAATTGACGAGGATCCGCGCAACGCCATGTGCCTGCTCGGCAGCATCGAGGCCGGCTGCGACGCTGGCGTCGTTGGCGACATCGACAGCGACATAGAGGCCACCGATCTCCGCTGCGGCGCTTCTGCCGGCCTCTTCATTGAGGTCGAAGATCGCCACCTTCGCACCCCTGTCCGCCAATATCTGCGCTGTTGCCTTGCCCAGCCCCGATGCACCGCCGGTCACGATCGCCGACTTCCCCTGTATATCCATTTCGCTGTCTCCTTCAGGCCAGTTCGACGGCCATGGCCGTGGCTTCGCCGCCGCCGATGCAGAGGCTGGCCAAGCCGCGCTTCAGGCCGCGATGTTCCAGTGCGCCGATCAGCGTCGCGAGGATACGGGCGCCTGACGCGCCGATAGGATGGCCCAGCGCCGTCGCGCCGCCGTTGACGTTCAGCTTATCCGCCGGAATATCCAGTTCCCTGGCGGCGATCATCGCGACGACGGCAAATGCCTCGTTCACCTCGAACAGGTCGACATCATCGACCGTCCATCCAGCCTTCTCCAGCGCCTTCCGCATGGCCGGGACAGGCGCCGTAGTGAACTTTGCCGGTTCATGAGCATGGGCGGCCGTTGCGACGACCCTCGCGATTACAGGCAGGCCCAGCCTTTCCGCGACGCTCTGGCGCGTCATGACCAAGGCGGCAGCGCCGTCAGAAATGGATGACGCGTTGGCGGCGGTGATGGTGCCGTCCTTCACGAACGCAGGCTTGAGTGTCGGGATCTTGTCGGGGCGCGCCTTGCCGGGCTGTTCGTCGGTGTCGACGATCATGTCACCACCCCGGCCCGATACCGTCACGGGTGTGATTTCTCGCGCGAAGGCACCGCTGGCGATCGCTGCATTGGCGCGGGCCAGCGAGCGGATGGCATAATCATCCTGATCGGCGCGGCTAAACTGATAGTCGCGCACAGCCTCTTCGGCGAAGACGCCCATGGCCTTGCCCGGTTCATAGGCGTCCTCCAGCCCATCCATCATCATCGTGTCGACGATGCGATCATGGCCGATCCGCGCACCGGAGCGATGCTTGGGCAAGGCATAAGGCGCGTTGGTCATGCTCTCCATGCCGCCCGCAACGATGATGTTGGCCGTCCCGGCGGCAAGCGCTTCGTGCGCCATGATCGCGGCCTGCATGCCCGATCCGCACATCTTGTTGACGGTCGTGGCTTCGGTATTGAGGCCAAGCCCGGCGCCCAGAGCCGCCTGCCGCGAGGGAGCCTGGCCAAGACCGGCGGGCAATACGCAGCCCATATAGATGCGGTCGACCGCATCGGCGGCGACACCGGAGCGCTCCACAGCAGCTTTCACCGCGGCCGCGCCAAGTTCGGTGGCCTTGAGCGGAGACAGCGCACCCTGAAACCCGCCCATAGGCGTCCGGGCATAGCCTGCGATGACGACAGGATCATTTGGCATCATGAATTTCCCTTCAGAGACTGCGCGCTATGACCATGCGCTGGATGTCGGACGTGCCCTCGTAAATCTGGCAGACCCGAACATCGCGGTAGATTTTGGCGACGCCATATTCTTCCAGATAGCCATAGCCGCCCAGCGTCTGCATCGCGCCCGACACGACAGCTTCGGCGGTCTCGGAAGCGAAGAGCTTGGCCATGGATGCCTGGGTCAATGCCGGCTGGCCGGCGTCGCGCAGGGCAGCGGCGGATAGCACCAGTTGCCGTGCGGCCTCCAATCGGGTGGCGAGATCGGCCAGGCGAAAGCCCACCGCCTGATGCTCCATGATCGGCTTGCCCATCGAGCGACGATCCTTCGCATAGCCCACCGCAATCTCCAGCGCGGCCTGCGCCATGCCCACACATTGCGCGGCAATGCCGATCCGGCCCGTTTCCAGATTGGCGAGGGCAATGCGATAACCCTGCCCCGGTTCCCCCAGCAGCAGTTCATCCTCCAGGAAAAGGTCGTCGAACCGCAACGCGCAGGTGTCCGAAGCGCCCTGCCCCATCTTGTGCTCCACCTTGTCGACGACATAGCCAGGCCGATCGGTAGGAATGAGAAAAGCCGACAGTCCCTTCTTCCCGGCATCCGGATCGGTGACGCCGATCACCATGGCGAGTCCGGCGATCCTGCCGGAGGTGATGAACTGCTTGGAACCGTTCAGCAGCCAACCGCCATCGACCTTCCGCGCCCTCGTTCGGACGGCCGAGGCATCTGATCCCGCATCAGCCTCCGTCAGGGCGAAAGCGCCGATGGTACGGCCGGAAATCAGTTCCGGCAGGAAACGCTGTTTCTGCGCGTCGTTGCCGTCCTTCATCAGGCCGCCGACCATGATGCTGTTCTGGATGGAGACGATGGTCGACAGCGCGCCGTCCGCCGCAGCGATTTCCATCAGCGCCAGCGCATAGGATACAGAGTCCGTTTCCGCGCCACCATAGGCCTCCGGCGCGGTCATGCCCCAAAGGCCGAGTGCCCCCATCTCCTCGAACAAGGCAGGCGGATAGCCGCCTTCCGCCTCGAAACGCGCGCTATGAGGCTTGATCGCCGCCTGCGCAAAATCCCTCACCATGTCGCGTACGGACAGCTGAATATCGGTCAGCATATACTCGCTCGTCGTTTGTTTACTCATGAGTAGATTGCTTATCCCGGCGTTTCTTGTCAATAGTGCAGCCAAGGAGTTTTCATTGCCCAAGCCTGCACCCGTTTCCGTTGATGTCGACACGCCTTCCCCCTTTCGGTCGCGCGCGGAAAAGATCAGGGAGCGCGAGGAAAAGCGTGAAGCCGTGCTGCGGGCGGCGGTTCGCATGTTCAACGCACAGGGCTTTCACGCGACCTCGCTCGATGATGTCGCAGCATCCTTGGGGATCAGCAAGCCGACCATCTACCATTATCTCGGCAACAAGGAGCAGGTGCTGATCGAATGCGTGACGCGCGGGCTGGAACCGCTGCGGCTGGCAGCCGAAGCAGCGAAGCATGAGCCGGGGACCGGCCTTGAGCGGCTGCGCCGCTTCCTGCGCCATTATGCCCGGATCAACATGGAGGATTTCGGCCGCTGCATGGTACGCACGGGAGACGAATTTCTGTCACACGAAGGCGCAGTGCAGTTTCGTGCGCGCAAGCGGGCGATCGACATGGCACTGCGCGGCCTGATCGAAGACGGGATTGCCGATGGGTCGATCGCGCCGGCCGATGTGAAATTGACGGCCTTCACCTTGGCTGGCGCCCTCAACTGGCCGGCGCGATGGCATGATCCGGCGGGGCCGGCCTCCGTCGAGGATATCGCGGCTTCGATGGTCGACATCCTCACCAGCGGGCTGGCGCCGCGCTCCTGACCCGCATATGCGGCACGTCACGTCGGAAATCGGCCGGTGACACGATTGCGCAAATCCTTTATGGGCCGTTCCATGTTGCGTTGGAGCTTCATGGTTCTCTGCATGATCGTCACGGCATTGACCGTGTCGGCGACCGTGCATGCCCGTGAGGATACCGGCGCGGCGGTCATGGAATGCTCCGGCTATGTCCATAGCGACGGCGATCGGGACCAGACGCAAGGCGACAGCGATCAGGCCGTGCCCCATCATCATGGCAATTGCCATGGTTCGGCCTCGTTGCTCCCCGGAAAGATCGGCGCGCCAACGCTGTTCGATCGCTCCTCCGAATCCAAGCGGATTGCCTCCAGCGCCGCACTTGGCCCCTGGTCGCCGGGACCGGACCTGAGACCCCCCATCGCCTGACTGATCCTCGCCGACCGCGACGCGCATTGCGCATCAGCGGCCTGACGTCTTTCAGCCAGGATTTTCTTCCATGCACAGGATCATAGCAGCCTTTCTGGCTGCCACCACCTGCGTCGCCGTGACGCAGGCACAGGAATCGATAGCGGCGCAACGGGGCGCCGCCCCCATTCTTACACTTGATCAGGCCGTCTCGGCGGCGGGCGGCAATGCACCGGCGACCGACGCAGCCCAGGCGGATATCGCCGCCTCCCGGGCCGCGCGCACAGTCGCAGGTCTGCGTCCCAATCCCGAATTGCAGACTCAGGTCGAAAATGTTGCCGGCTCCGGCCCCTATGGTGGGTTTAGTCAGGCCGAAACAACCGTCGGCCTCAACATCCCGATTGAACTGGGCGGGAAGCGTGGCGCGCGCATCGCGGTCGCGGAGGCGCAGACCAGCCGCGCGCTGCTGGTGGCGGCGATCACTCAGGCCGACATCCGCTTGCAGGTGACGCAGCTTTATGTCGATGTCGTCGCGGCCGAGCGCAGGCTGGCGACCGCGCGTGACCAGTTGCGTATCGCCCAGGATGCGCTTTCTGCCGCCAAGGTGCGGGTTCAGGCAGGCCGCGCCTCACCCATCGAGGAGCAGCGCGCCGATGTTGCGCACCTGAATGCCGGAGCCGGGATGCAACGTGCCCAGCGGCTCGCCGAGGCTGCCCGTACCAATCTTGGCCGGCGTATCGGTCGAGTGATCGAAGATAGGCTGGATGCCACCGCGCTCGATAGCCTCCCGGACGCCACGCAGGGTCCATCGCTCGTCACGGGTGAAGGCACATTGGCTCTGGCCGCCGCCAGCGCAGATGTGGCGATCGCCGATGCCGGCGTCCGGCTGGCCCAGTCGCAGCGTATGCCGGACCTGACCGCCGGACCGGCCGTGCGCCGGCTGGAGGCCAGTAACGATACCGCTGCGGTCTTCAGCCTCTCCATCCCCATCCCGCTGTTCAATGCGGGCAAGGCGGCCCTGTCTCAGGCCAATGCCGAGCGAACGCGGGCCGAGGCGCAGCGCCGCATGGCCGCGATCGATGTCGAGCAGGCGATCACGGACGCGCAGGCGACAGCCGACAATGCCGCAACCACGGCGCGCAATGCGACCGGACCGGCGCTTGCCGCCGCGCAGGAAGCGGCCCGCATCGCGCGCATCGGCTATCGCGAGGGGAAATTCGGGCAACTCGACCTGCTCGACGCTGAACGAACACTTTCAGACACCCGCGTCGCCGCGATCGACGCACTCGCTGCCTACCAGAATGCACGGGCGCAGTTGGAGCGGTTGACCGCTCCTGTGCCGCAACAGGAAATTGACCGATGATGTTGAAGAAAACCCGCGTAGCCTTTCTGCCGCTTACGCTTGCCATGTTCCTTGCTGCGTGCAGCGGCGGAGCCGGAAATGAGGCAGCGCCTGCGCATGAGGAAGGAGCCGGCGAAGCCCATGCCGATGAAGGACAGATCGTCCTGAGCGAGGACCAGATCGCCTCGGCAGCGATCCAGATCGGCCGGCCCACGGTCGGCGGTTCGGGCACGCTCGAACTGCCCGCCACTATTGAGGGTGATCCGCAGGGCACGCAGGTCGTGTCGGCGGCAATCGCCGGCCGTATCGTTTCGCTGACGCGAAACCTGGGCCAATCGATCGGCCGTGGCCAGACCCTAGCCGTCATCGAAAGCCGCGAGGCGGCGATGCTGAAAGGCGAGGTCGAGGCATCGCGGGCGCGTCTGGCGCTCGCAAACTCCAATCTCACGCGCGAACAGCGGCTCTTCGCCCAGCGCGTATCACCCGAGCAGGATCTGATCGCGGCCCGCACCGCCGCTACCGAGGCCCGGATCGCCTATCATCAGGCCATCAGCCAGATGTCGGCGGCCGGTGGCGGCGGCGGCGACATGAACCGGCTGGGAATCGTCGCGCCGGTTTCAGGTCAGGTCATCGCGCGCAGCGTCGTGCTGGGCCAGACCGTAGCAGCCGACACGGAACTGTATCGCGTCGCCAATCTGGCCAGCGTCTCGCTATCGCTCAATCTTCAGCCGGCCGACGCAGGTCGAGTGAAGCCGGGCAACAGCGTCATGGTCACTGCGCCGGGGCGTCAGGCATCCGCGCGGGTAAGCTTCGTCTCGCCCATACTCGATGCGCAGACACGGCTCGTTCCGGTCATCGCGACGCTCGATAATCGGGAGAGCCAATGGCGTGTCGGCGAACCGGTAACGGCGTCGGTCCAATTGTCGGGCAGCGGCGGCGACCGCGCCGTTCGGGTGCCGGCGACAGCCGTGCAGACGGTCGAAGGCAAGACCATGGTTTTCGTCCGGACGGCAAAGGGCTTTCAGGCGACACCCGTGACGCTTGGCGACAAGAGCGGCGACGCCGTCATCATCGCCTCCGGCCTCAAAGGCAGCGAGCAGATCGCAACTACCAACAGCTTCACGCTCAAGGCCGA
>NZ_DATKFP010000240.1:0-2232 GCF_035511395.1 Sphingobium sp. | reverse complement strand
CCATCATGCCGTGCCGCTGTTGCGCGCGCGCGGCGGTGGCGCGATCATTGGCGTGATTTCCGTCGCGGCGAAGGTACCGACGCCTGGCGAGGCGGTGCATGGCGGCGCGCTGGCCGGATTGGGCATGTTCCTGCGCGGCTTGGCGCGGGAGGTCGGCCGTTATCAGATCCGCACCAATGCAGTCTGCCCCTCGCTGATCCGCGACACGCGCAATTACGACAAGGTCTTGAGCGACGGCTTTTCCAAGAAACTGTTCGAAAAGATCGAGAAGCGAGCGCAACTCGGCCTGCCGGGCCCCCAGGATCTTGCTAACCTCATCACCTTTCTCGCGAGTCCGCTTGCGTCGCACATCACCGGGCAGATGGTCAGCATCAACGGAGGCATCTCAGGCGCATGACCCACGATCCACTCGCCCATCCGCTCGACACGACGGTCGCCGTGCTGGAGCGTGCGGCCAGAGCCGTGCCAGACAAGATCGCCCTGGATTTCAGCGGCCAGACCCTGACCTATGCTGAGTTCGACCGGGAAACCACGCGGCTGGCCCACGCCCTGCGCGACATGGGGCTGGGCACGGGCCAGCCGCTCGCGCTGATGCTTGACAATAATGTCGATCATGTCCTCTTCTGGTTCGCGGCTAACAAGCTGGGCGCCATCAGCGCGCCGATCAACACCGCCTTTCGAGGCCGGTTTCTCGCAAACCAATTGGCGGATTGCGCCGCGCCGATCATCGTCATGGAAGATGATTATATCGATCGACTGACTGACATACGCGATGATCTACCCGCGCTGCGTCATGTCATTCGCCGCAGCGAGGCGGAGAAGTTGGCCCCCGGACGCCATGAGCCCATCCAGGCCGAGTTCGGACCAGCCGATCCGGCGCTCCTAGTCTACACTTCCGGCACGACCGGTCCGTCCAAGGGCTGCGTCTTGCCGCATAACCAGGTCGCCCATATGGGCTATTTCCAGGTCACTGCCAACGGCACCAATGGTGACGATGTCCTGTGGACCTGCCTGCCGCTCTTTCACCTGAACGCCATCGGCGTGACGGTGATGACCGCGCTGCTCGCGCAAGGGACGGCGGCGGTCGCGCCTCGTTTTTCGGTTAGCAATTTCTGGCCCGATATCGCACGGAGCGGCGCCACCCAGGTCGCCTTGCTGGGGTCGATGGCCCAGATGATCGCCGCTGCTCCCGACCATCCCGACGCGCAGGTTCATTTCGGCAAGATCCGACAGCTTTCCGCCGCACCGATGTCGCTGGGACTCGCCGGAATCTGGGAGGAACGTTTTGGCGTGCCTGCGCTTCCAAGCGCGGGCTATGGGATGACCGAGGCGGCCTGCATCGCCTCCACCGCGCCCGACGACCCAATCGGGCCGGACGGTTCTTCCGGCCGCAGCGGGCGCTATTTCGATATCCGCATCGTCGACGAGAATGATGTCGAACTGCCTGTCGGCCAGCCCGGAGAGATCATCTGCCGGCCACGCTACCCGCATATCCTGTTCAAGGGCTATTGGAACAAGGCGGAAGCGACCGTCCAGGCATGGCGAAACCTCTGGTTCCATACTGGTGATCTCGGTAAGTTGGACGAGAGCGGTTATCTCTATTTCGTCGATCGGAAGAAGGATTACATCCGACGCCGGGGCGAAAATATCTCCTCGCTGGAGTTGGAAGCCGTGTTTCGCGCACATCCAGCCATTCAGGACGTTGCTGTCCATGCCGTCCTTTCTCCCCATGGCGAAGATGAGGTCAAGGTCACGGCCGAGTTGAGGAAGGGCGCGGACATGTCCGAACAGTTACTATGCGAATGGTGCGCGCCGCGCCTGCCCTATTTCGCCGTGCCGCTATACATCGAATTCCGCGAGAACCTGCCGCGCACGCCGACCGGCAAAGTGCAGAAGGATTTGCTGCGTCGGGAAGGCCGTACGCCGCGTACATGGTCGCGCGAGGACGCGGGCTTTGTGTTGCAGAAGCGGTAGGCAGCAGATGATCGACCTCTGGTATGCGCCGACTCCTAACGGGTGGAAGATCAGCATCATGCTAGAGGAATGCGGTCTGCCCTACCGACTGCGGATGATGGATTTGCGCGCCGGGGAACAGACGGGTGAAATCTTTCGGCTCATCGGCCCGGCGGGAAAGATGCCCGCGATCGTGGACCATGATCCGTCGGACGGCGGCGAACCGATCGATATGTTCGAAAGCGGCGCGATCCTCTGGTATATGGCAGAAAAGGCGGG
>NZ_DATKFP010000239.1:0-10446 GCF_035511395.1 Sphingobium sp. | reverse complement strand
TCGGCAACTTCGCCAACGCCTCCGGTTCCAACAGCGTGGCCCTCGGTGGCGATTCGGAAGCCTCCGGTGCATACGCTACGGCCACCGGCCAGGGCAGCCTGGCGACCGGCGTGAACAGCGTGGCCATCGGTGGTTCGCTGTTCGGCCTGCTCGCCACCGAAGCCTCGGGTGACTACTCCACGGCGGTCGGTGGTGGTGCCTGGGCACCGGGCACCAACGCTACGGCGCTGGGCAACGCCGCCGAAGCACAGGGCGCCAACAGCGTGGCGCTGGGTGCCGACTCGATTGCAGACCGCGACAACACGGTCTCCGTCGGCGGTGCCGGCAATACGCGCCAGATCACCAACGTCGCGGCCGGCACCGAGGGCACCGATGCGGTGAACAAGGACCAGCTGGATGCCGTCGCCGCCACCGCGGAGAACACCAGCAAGTACTTCCAGGCCAGCGGCAGCGACGACAGCGATGCCGGCGCCTATGTGGAAGGCGACAACGCACTGGCCGCCGGTGAGGCCGCCAATGCCAGCGGCGACGGTGCCACCGCGCTCGGCAGTGGTGCCACCGCAGTAGCGGCCAACGCCACCGCGGTTGGCTTCAACAGCCTGGCGACCGGCGGCAACGCCGCGGCGATCGGCAACAACGCCCAGGCCACCGGCGAAGACAGCGCCGCCTTCGGCAGTGGTGCGGTCGCCAGCGAGACCAGCAGCACCGCCACCGGTGCCGGCGCGCAGGCCACGGCGGTCTACAGCACCGCCAACGGTGCCGAAGCCATCGCCAGCGGCGCGCAGTCACTGGCCAGCGGCTTCCGTGCCTCGGCCTCGGCCGATGGCACCACCGCCGTCGGCGGCTACAGCGAAGCCAGCGGTCGCCTCGGCTCCGCGCTGGGTTACGGCACCTTGGCCAGTGGTGCCAACAGCACCGCGGCCGGCGTGTTCGCCACCGCCAGCGGCGCCAGCTCCGTGGCCATGGGTGATTCCAGCGAAGCCACGGGCGATGAAAGCGTGGCCATCGGCGGCAGCACCTTCTTCGGGCTGATCCCGGCGCGTGCCAGCGGTTACGGTGCGGCGGCCTTCGGTGCCGGTGCCTGGGCGACCGACGACTACGCCACCGCCATCGGCTGGAACTCGTGGGCCGGCGCAGTGCAGTCCACCGCGCTCGGTGCCGGTGCCACCGCCAACGGCATCAACAGTGTCGCGCTGGGCGCAGGCTCCACGGCCGACCGTGACAACACGGTGGCCGTCGGCAGCGAGGGCACGCCAGTTTCTTCGATCTGGAGCGGATCGAGGTGCTGCGAGGGCCGCAGGGCACTCTCTACGGCCGCAACGCCACCGCCGGCGCACTCAACATCGTCGCCGCCAAGCCCAAGCTGGGCGAATTTGCCGGCTATGCCACGGGCAGCTACGGCAATTATGATGCGATCAGCGCCGAAGCTGCGGTCAACGTGCCGCTCGGCGAGAAATTCGCTTTCCGCGCCAGCGGCATGCACAATGAACATGACGGCTATTTCGACAACGGCCCCGCCGGTCGCGGCAGCGCGGGCAATACCGATGCGGCGCGACTGTCCTTCTACGCCGAACCGGTCGAGGGCGTCCGCGCCTATGTCGCGGGCGAATATGTCGACGTCAACACCACCGGCATCGCCCAATATGGCATCGTCGTCGCCAATAATGGCGTGCTGGCCAATCCCGGCTATGCATCCGGCATCGTTGACGTGATCCCGTCCACGCCGCAGTTGGAAGGCGGCGGCGTGCCGCTCAACCTGGACTTCAACCCGCCCAAGAAGTCGTTCCCGCTGGGCGATCTGGGCTTTACCAAGATCAAGCAATATGCGGTTCGCGGACGGCTGGATATTGACGTCGGCACGATCGGAACGCTGAGCTATATCGGTGGCTATCGCGACGTGAAGTCGGATGTCAGCCAGCCGCTGAACGGCTTCGTGCCGACCACGTTCGTCCAGAATTATTCGAAGGATTCACAGACGCAAAGCCATGAAGTCCGCCTGTCGGGTGGCGACAAGGGCGGCATCATCTATCAGGTCGGCGCCTTCTACTTCTACGAAAACCAGCAGATGGCGCAGGGCCTGTTCCTGCCGCTGGCGGCGGGCGGCAGCTATCTCAACTATTTCTATCGCCCCTATGTGAAGAACCAGTCGATGGCCGGCTTCGCGCAGGCGACCGTACCGCTGATCGAGGACAAGCTGACCGTCACCGGCGGCATTCGCTACACCAAGGACAAGAAGAAAGGCCTGTACGTCAATTATGGCCCGCAGTTTGGGCGCGGCCCCAATCCGCCCCCGATCGACGATACCACCCGTCCGGGCCGGGTCGAATTCGAACCGCCGCGCCTGAACGAAGGCCAGGCGACGTGGACGCTGGGCTTCGATTATACGCCTACCCGCGACCATCTGGTCTACGGCAAGGTCAGTGCCGGCTACAAGGCGGGCGGCTTCGACAATGTCGGCGCGTTCGGCGCGGAAAAGCTGACCGCCTATGAGGTGGGATCGAAGAACAGCTTTGCCAACCGCACCATCCAGTTCAACGTCGCGGCCTTCTATTATGACTATAAGGATCAGCAGATCCCCGTCTTCCTGGACACCAATATCGGCAATCAGGTGGTCAATGCCGGCAAGTCCCGCGTGTGGGGTATCGAAACCGACACCACCATCCTGCTGTCGCGCGACGACCGCTTTACCGCGACGGTCAATTATCTGAATGCGGAACTGACCGCTTTCAAGACGTCGCTGCTTGGCCTGACCGGTCCCATTTATGACAGTGACCCAGCCACGCCGGGCATCCAGCCCTTCGACCTGAGCGGCAACCGTCCGGTCCAATCGCCCAAATGGGTAATCGCGCTCGGCTACGACCATGATTTCCACATCGGCGATCACAAGATCACGGCCGGCATCTTCAGCCGCTTCAAATCCGACTATTATCTCCAGCCGTTCAACGCGGTGGCGGAACGACAGGAGGCCTTCACCCAGACCGACCTGACGCTGGAATATAGCGCGCCGGGCGATCGCTTCAGCCTGCAGGCCTACGTCCGCAATCTGGAAGATTACCGGCCCTATGGCTTCGTCAACTATGTGAATGCCGGCGGTACGACGCTGATCAATTATGTCTATGGGTCGCCACGCACCTATGGCGTACGCGGCACCTTCCGCTTCTGACGAAGGCGTGTAGCATGACATGATCCAGGGGCGGTTCCGGCTAGGCCGGCGGAACCGCCCCTTCTTCTTCGACCGGACCCAGTCCCCATGATCGGGGACGCCCAAGGAGAAGAGCATGTTCCCGTCCGCCTGCATCGAATGGCTGTTCAAGGACGATGCGCCCGATTTTGCCGACCGCATCCGCGCGGCCAAGGCGGCTGGCATCGATGCCGTCGAATTCCACCTGTGGGACGACAAGCCGATCGACGATATTCGCGCTGCACTCGACGAAACCGGCGTGACGCTGACCAGCTTCTGCGTCGGGCCGCGCCGCAGTCTGGTGGACCCGGCCCAGCATGAGGAATTTCTGGCCGCCGTGAAGGCCACGCTGGAAACCGCAAAGATGCTCGGCCGCCCTCCCCTCGTCGTCGCTTCCGGCTTCACCCGCGAGGGCGTCAGCCTGGACGAACAACGGGCCGAGGCGGTCACGGCACTGCGCCAGGCGACCGCGCTGGCGGAAGAGGCCGGGGTCGTGCTGGTGCTGGAGCCGCTCAACACCGTCGTGTCCCACCCCGGCATGTTCCTGTCGAGCACAACGCTTGCCCTCGACATTATCGAGGAAGTCGGCAGCCCCCATCTGCGCCTGCTCTACGATGTCTTCCATTCCAACGTCATGGGCGAGGATATGGAAGAGGTGCTGGGCGGTCGCATCCACCTGGTGCAGCATGTCCAGTTCGCCGATAATCCGGGCCGCAACGAACCGGGGACGGGCACCATCGACTGGCCCGACACCGTGTCGAAGCTGCGCGCGCTGGGGTATGACGGGGCGATCGGCCTCGAATATCAGCCGACCATGCCGACGACCCAATCGATCGCCAGCGTCCGCGTGGCGACGGGCCTGTAAAATTCAGAAATGACGTCAGGGCCGGCCACAAACCGGCCCTGAACTGCATCAGGCCCGGCGCAAATGGGCCAAGCTGGTAAGGGAAGCGCAATGACGAGTGCCGTTGCAGGTCATGCCATGCAGGACGGGTCGACGATAAGGCCAATCGCAGGAGACACTCTGCGGCCATGGGAAAAGGTCAGCTATGGTCTGGGCGATTTCGCCTGCGGGCTCAGCTGGAACGCCGTTGGCGCCTTTCTGCTCTATTTCTACACCAATGTCGCCTTGCTGCCGGCCGCAGCGGTGGGCACGCTTTTCCTGCTGTCGCGCCTGTTCGATGCGGGCGTGGACCTGGGCGTCGGGTTGCTGGTCGACCGGACAAGGACGCGCTGGGGCCGCACCCGCCCTTATTTCCTGTTCACCGCCATTCCCTTCTCGATCCTGCTGGTGCTGACCTTCACCACGATCGACGCCTCCACCGGCGCGAAGCTGGCCTATGCCTATGTTACCTTTTCGCTGCTAGGCATATTGTACAGCTTTCTGGCGGTGCCTTTTTCGGCCCTGATGCCGATGATGACGACCGATCATGGCAGCCGCATGCAATTAGGCAGCGCACGCGCCATCGGCACGTCGATTTCCGTGATCCTGGCAACCGCCGCCACCATGCCGCTGGTCGCCATGCTGGGCGGCGGCAATGAACGGACAGGCTTCGCGCTGGTCGCGATCATCTTCGCCGGACTGACATTGGCCGCGCTGCTCAACCTGTTCGTCAGTTGCAAGGAGCGGCATCATGACGAAGCGCCCCGCAGCGGCGCGATCTGGCCGCAGGTGGGCGCGATGGTGCGCAACCGCGCCTGGCTCGTC
Source organism: Sphingobium sp. (assembly GCF_035511395.1). Lineage (GTDB taxonomy): Bacteria > Pseudomonadota > Alphaproteobacteria > Sphingomonadales > Sphingomonadaceae > Sphingobium. The sequence continues at coordinate 5,557 of NZ_DATKFP010000239.1, read as the reverse complement.
ACCTTCCTCTTCTGCACGCTCAATTTCCTGCGCTTCGGCTGCGTGATCTCCGTCACCGCCTTCTTCGCGATCGAGGTAATGAAGGCGCCATGGATGATCGGCATATTGCTGCCCGCCGTTTCGGGCACGCTGCTGCTCAGCGCCTTCATCGCACCGATGATCTTCAAGCGGACCGGCATCCGCAAGGGCTGCATCGCGGCACTGGCGCTCGCCATCGCGCTGCACATGCTGCTCCCCTGGATCGAGGCGCAGCATATTCTGTTCCTGAGCGCCTTCCTGATCTCGGCGATCCTCGTCAGCCTGACCATGACGGCCATCTTCACCATGGCGGCCGATGCGGTCGACTATCATGAATGGATGTTCGGCATCCGTAACGAAGGGCTGCTCTCGTCCGGTATCAGCCTGTCGACCAAGGTCGGCATGGCGGTGGGTACTGCGATCATCGCCTATGTGCTGGGCATGGCCGGCTATGATCCCAAGGTCGTGACCGACGGTGCCCGCGCCGCGATCCGCTGGTCCTATTATGGCTGGCCGATCGCGATCATGATCGTGCAGATCGGGATCATCGCCTTCTGGCCGATGGATGGACTGCATGACCGGATTCGCCGGGACATCGCCGCAAGGGCGACCTGATACGTACAAAAGAGAGGAGCCGCTGCATCCGGCAGCGGCCCCTCTCTTTGTCTGTTCGGGCTTTTCGTTTCAGAACATCGGATGCGCGTTGCGCGACGTTTCCGGGACCGGCTGGAACATGTCCCAATGTTCGACGATCCTGCCCTTGTCGAAGCGGAAAATCTCGACCACGGCAGCGCCGCGATCCTGTGCCGACAATTTGCCGCGATAGTGAACCGCCGCCAGATCGCCATCTACCAGTAGGCGCTGCACTTCGAAAGTCGCGCCCGGTGCCGATCGCAATCCCTTGATCGCCGCGATCGCGCCGTCCCGCCCCTGCCCCATCCGGCTATTATGCTGGATCAGATCGGGCGCGACGAACTGGCGGTAAGCGCCCTCGACATCGCCCTTTTCGAACAACAGGGCGATGAAGCGATCGAACGCCGCGCGATTGCGTGTCGTGGCGCCCTCCACAGCGGGTTTGGCAGACGCCATCGCCATGGAATCGCTGCCCGGTTCGATCGGTTGCAGCACATCCCAATGTTCGACGACCTTGCCGTCCTCCAACCGGTAGAGATCCGCCACCGCAGCGCCAGGAGTGCCCGGCTTGCCCTGCCCGAACAGATGGACCAGCGCGAGATCGCCGTCGATCAGCAGATGCTTCACCTCGAACCGGGAATCCGGCCGGGCGAACATCGGCGCCAGCGCTTCGACAGCCGCCTTCGGTCCGTCGGGCAGCCCCGGATTATGCTGGATATAGTCCAGTGCGACATGAGCGGCGAAGGCGCCGGCCACATCGCGCTTCGTATAGAAGCGATCGACAAAATCGGTAAAGATAGCCCGGTTTTCCAACGCCTTCGCCACGACTGCGGGCGCCACAGACACCAGCGCGACGCTCATGATACAGGCGAACCGCTTCACAGCGCCCCCTCCTTCATCAGCGACACCGCATGGTCGCAGGCCCGTGCGGTCAGCGCCATATAGGTGAGCGACGGATTCTGGCAGGCGGACGAACTCATCTGCGCGCCGTCGGTGACGAAGAGGTTGGAGACGTCATGCGCCTGGCTCCAGCGATTGAGCACCGACGTCGCCGGATCATGGCCCATGCGCGCGCCGCCCATTTCGTGGATGGCGGTGCCGCCCGGATTGGGCTGGTCGAAGCCCATGATGACATGTCCGCCGGCGGCCTCCATCATCGCTGCCGCTTCCGTCCTGGCATCGGCCAGCGCGCGCCGCTCATTGTCGCCATGCTCGAAATGGATGTTGAGCATCGGCAGACCCTGCGGATCGAGTTTCACTGGATCCAGCGTCAGACGGTTGGTGACGCGGGGCAGGCTTTCGGCGAAACCGACAAAGACCATGCGCCATCCGCCAACCTTGCGGGTCTGTTCCTTATAGGCCTGGCCGATGCCCGCCGATCGCTTGGCCGCCGTCCATCCGCTCTGCAACGCACCGCCCTGAAAGCTGTAGCCGCGCGTGAAGTCGCCGTCCTTCCTGTCCAGATTGCGAAAGCGCGGGATCACGACGCCGGTCGGCCGGTTGCCGAAGGTCGTGCGATCCTCGAACCCAGGCATGATCGCCATGGTCGACAGGGTGGAGGCATGGTCCATCACATGAGTGCCCAGCACACCGCTACTGTTGGCAAGGCCATCGGGGAAGGCCTCCGACCGCGATCGCAGCAGGATATGCACGCTGTTGAAGGCGCTGGCATTCAGGAAGACGAGCCGCGCGCCATGGCGGCTGCGCTCGCCGGTCTTCACGTTGATGACGCGAACGCCGGTCGCCTTCTTCGTGACGGGGTCATGGTCGACCGCTTCCACCAGCGAATCCGTCACCACCGTCAGTCGGCCAGTGGCCTGGGCCGCTGGCAGGGTTGAACTCTGCGTGCTGAAATAGGCGCCATAGGAACATCCGCGCGCGCAGATGGAGCGATACTGGCAGGGCGCGCGCCCTTCCTTCGGCGCGGTCAGGTTGGCCGTCCGACCGACTGTCAAGCATCGATCCGGCCATTTCCGAGCGATCGCCGCGCGGACATGCTGTTCGACGACATTCAGAGCCATGGGCGGCAGGAACTTGCCATCGGGCAGCGACGCCAGCCCTTCCGCCGCGCCGGAAACGCCGATGAAATCCTCGACATAATCATACCAGGGCGCGATGTCGGCGTAGCGGATCGGCCAGTCGGTGCCATAGCCGTCCGCCTTGTTCGCACTGAAATCATAGTCCGACCAGCGATAGCTTTGCCGTCCCCAAGTCAGTGACCTGCCGCCCAGCTGATAGCTGCGCCACCAGCTGAACTGCGTGCCTTCAGCCACGGCATAGGGGTTGTCCTTGTCGTTGACGAAGTGATTCTGGGTGAATTCGGTGAAGTGGCGATTGAGCCGCTGCACCGGATATTCGTCGGCATAAAGCTGGGCATCGCCCTCGCCGCGGAATTCCATCTCCCATGGTGCCTTCGTTTCCGTCACATAGTCGGTGCCATGCTCGATCATGCGTCCCCGCTCGATCATCAGCACCTTGAGGCCTTTTTCCGTGAGTTCCTTCGCAGCCCACCCGCCGGTGATGCCCGAACCCACCACGATCGCGTCAAAATCCATGCTCATCCGAAATCCACCGCTGTCCAGTCGCTCGACCAGGACCGATTGTTGGGGGCCAAGGGAAGATTCGGATCCCAGCGACCCGGCACCAGCTCATAGTGGAGTTCTCGGCTCGCCCCGACTTCGGAGGTATAATAGCCGGTCAGGATCAGCGCCTTGATCTTCTTCCAGGGATGATCCTTCCGCTCGCCGCCAAAGGCTTCCGCGTCATAGGTTTCCAGCACGTCCTGTTGCCGATCGGGGGACAGGTTGAGGAACAGCGTGCTTGAACGCTGGTTGAGTTCCTTCTGGACTTCTTCCAGCATCGGAAAGCCGCCGCGATCGCCTCCCATGCGCACAGGACCGGCGGCTTCGGACGCCGTGTCCTCCAGACCATGGCGCAAAGCCAGTTCCACGAAGGCCGGCACGCCGACCGCAACGGCGCCGGGCGTATCGGTCGCAGGAATGACGAGGTCGGAAAGGCGCGCCAGCAGCAGCTTTTCCGAAGCGGTGGCGCCGCCATCTTCGCCCGCCCTGACCTTGTTCCAGGCATGGAGCGGAATTCCTGCCAGCGCGCCGAGAACGACTGCACCGCCCAAAATCTGGCGACGGTCCGCCCTGGCAGGCGTCCATCCACCGTCGGACGGCAACTGGCGGCTGTCGTCGCCTTGTCCCATATCCTCTCCTCACGCGTCTCGCACGACACACATATGAACTATAATTCTATTTCTTACACAATCCATGGAGCGGCGGCAAGTATCGTCCTCATGCCTTTGCATGACTTGTTCCACGAATTTGCAGCTGGCGGGGAATCGCCAGTGCCAGCAGGCCCACCATCGCCAATATCACCGATACGGCAATGGCCGACACGGTGAAGGCGCGGATCGCGTCGCCCGCAGCCATGCTCTCTCCCGGCTGAACCAGGAAAAACAGCGTGCCGATCGCGGCCGCGCCCATGGCCGATCCCAGTTGCTGCGTCGCCTTGAGCGTTCCCGACGCGGAACCGGCATGCCCCACATCGACCTCTGACAGGGTGCAGGGGGGCAGCGGACCACCGACCAGCCCCATGCCCAGCCCCATGGCCAGAAGCGGCAACCCCAGCAGCCAGGGGGCGATATCCATGAGGTGCAGCGCATTGAACAGGCCGATCAGCGCGCACAGGCCCGCGATCATCAGAATCGCCCCCCAGCTGATGATGATGGGGCCGAAGCGGGGCAACGCCTTTCGCGACAGCAGGCCGATCGCGAACGACGCACCGAACGCATAGGGCACATGGGCCAGGCCGACCTGCGCTGCGGTAAGGTGCAGGCCGCGCTGCATGGCGAGGGTCAGGACGAACAGCAGCCCGCCCGTCGCAGTCTGGAACGCCACCGTCGTCAACAGGCCGAAGGAGAAGCCGCGCGCATGAAACAGCTCCGGCACGATCAGGGCGGACCCATCCCTTGCCATCCGCGCCCGGCTGTGACGGATCAGGATGAGGGCGATGGGGAGGCTGCACGCCATCAGCATGAAGCCCCAGATCGGCCAGCCATAGTCGCGCCCCTGAATGAGCGGGAAGATCAGCGCGAAGAGCAGCATCATGACGAGCAGGGTGCCGATCATGTCCAGCCGCGGTCGGCCCGCCGACCGTCCCGCCGGCAATATCCGGGCCGCCAGCACCAGCGCGACGATCCCAATGGGCAGATTGATCAGGAAAATCGGCCGCCAGCCCAGCCCGAACAGATTGGCGCTGAGGATAAGGCCACCGATCACCGGTCCCAGCACGGCGGCGAGGCCACCCAATATGCCGAACAGGCCCAGCGCCGCCATGCGCTCATGCGGCGGATACATGATCTGGGTCAGCGACATGACCTGCGGCAGCATGATCGCCGCCGTCGCCCCTTGCAGCAGGCGCGCGCCGACGAGCTGGCCGGGATCTTGCGCCAGCCCGCACAGCAGGGATGTCAGCGTAAAGCCGGCGACGCCGATCAGAAAAGCGCGCCGATAGCCGAAAATGTCACCCAGTCGCCCGCCGGTGATCAGCAGGAGCGAAAAGACCGTGGAATAGCCGGCGACCATCCACTGCACTTCCGCGTCACTGGCGCCCAGTTGCGCCTGCAAGGTCGGAACGGCGACGTTGATGATCGTCATGTCGACGAGGTCGAGGATCATGGCGGTGGCGACGATCGCCAATGCCATGCTGCGCTGCCTGCTGCTTAGCCCCGCAGCAGACGCAAGCGCGCTGTCCGCAGCCCCGGCGCCCTCTCCTCCCGTACCGTTCATGTCCTGCCCCCGGTCGCGCACCTCGTCGTCGGCGCGCCAATTATCGAATTAATATTCTAGTAATGAAATATCGCAATTTGCGCGTTGGTCAACCGTGCTGCCAGCTTGGC
>NZ_DATKFP010000238.1:0-1718 GCF_035511395.1 Sphingobium sp. | reverse complement strand
ACACGCCTGGTTCGACCAGCGCATAGCCGTATTTCTCGTTGACTTCGAGAATGCGGTTCATCCGCTTGAGGTCGAACATGACATAACCGGACTGGCGCGGGGCCGGGCCACCATAAGCGAAATTGCGGCCGTTGCCGAATGTCCAGATCGGCAGCTTGTAAGCGTTGAATACCTTCAGCGCCTGCTGAATCTGTTCCATGTTGGCCGGTGCCACGGCAGCCGAGGGCAGCATCTCGCCATCGGCCAGCGGTGAATAGGCGTCGCGATAGGCCGACAGCGGCAGTTCATCGACGAAGACCCATTCCTTGCCGACGATAGCCGCTAATTCGTCCAGAGCCTTGGTAAAGGTTGCGGCGTCGACCCCTTGTGGCATGCGCGTACTCACGACTGCTGTACTCCCACTTCGAATGCCCATGAAACCAGCATGCCGGGGCTCTTGCCACCGAGGCCGCAATGTCCTGACTGGCACCGCAGTTCGGCATCCTGGCGATCGCCGACGAGCGCATCCTGCATGTGGTGGGCAAGAACGCTGGGCCAGCCGACGCTGGCCCGCGCAAGCAGCGTTGGCGCGCCGACAGTCTGGTGTTCCCAGCGCAGCTTGCGGTATTGATGGGTCCACTGCAGTAGCGGGCGGGCGCCGCCGGCCACAAGGATCTGCCCGGCGATCATCGCCGCGGGATCGGAAGTAAGGCCGACCAGCACGCCTTCAACCGCTTCAAGTTCATGCAGCAGGCCGTTGAAGCTCCGGTCGATCCGGACAACCTGCGCTGCGCGCCCCGAATTGATAAAGGTTTCGGCAAATAGTCGACTTTCGGGAACGTGCGTCTCTTCGATGACGATGATCTTGCGCGGCCGCTGAGCAAAAGCGCTGCGGCCGATTCCCAGACCGGCAACGACAGCACCCACGGCGCCACCGCTCACGACGGTGCGACGGCTGACATCCCACGCCATTCTCAATTCCCTTCCATTTGCCCAGCACCCGAAACAAGGCTTGCCGCCTCTTTGCTAAGGCCTTGCCAGCGTTTCTCCGACTTCAAATGAAGCCCGAACAGATCCAGTACCCGCATGCAGCTGTGATCGACCACGTCGGCCAGCGAGGTCGGCCGCGCATAGAAAGCCGGCACCGGGGGGAAGATCATCGCCCCCATTTCGGTGCAGGCCGTCATGTTGCGCAGGTGCGCCAGGTTGAGCGGCGTTTCGCGGGTGATCATCACAAGGCGGCGCCGTTCCTTCAGCATCACGTCGGCCGCACGGGTGATAAGGTTGTCGGACAGGGCGTGCGCCACCGCGCCCAGCGTGCGCATCGAACAGGGCGCGATCGCCATGCCTTCGCACACGAACGAACCGCTGGCGATCGAGGCGCCGACGTTGCGGACGTTGTGCACCACATCGGCCAGTGCTTCGAGCCGGGCCTTGCCTTCGGGCAGTTCCTCGCGAATGTTGAGCAGCGCCGCCGAAGACATCACCAGATGGGTTTCCCAACCGCCCGTCTCGCGCAGTAGCTCAAGCAGGCGAAGGCCATAGACCGAGCCGGTTGCGCCGGTCATCCCCACGACCATGCGCTTCACGGCAGGACACTTTCCTGCGCGTTCTGGGCGGTCAAGGTAGCATAAGGCCTAACCCTGAAGGGCATGCTGAATTCCGTCTCCCACTCTTTTGCCGACATCATACAATGCATTCCGCATTGAGCAACGAAAATCTTGACTCCTCGGGACCGC
>NZ_DATKFP010000237.1:0-24604 GCF_035511395.1 Sphingobium sp. | reverse complement strand
TGGCGGAGCCCCATGACTTGCCCAGTTGAGGGCGGCCCTGCTCCTGAAGAACCCGGCTGAGCTTGCTTTCGAAACAGCAATAGGCCGTTCGCCTCGTGCTGCAGATGCCGAGGAAGCTCGACGAGCAATAGGTGCCGAGATTGTGGCAGAGGCCCATGCGGTCCTTGATGTCGAGCTTCATCTCGTCCTGTGAGCAGGCGAACAAGGTCAGGAAGGGCGTCGCCAGCGCGGCGATCGCGGCCGGTCCTCCCGCCAGCGCCGCGGCACCGGCACCGACGGTGAGAAGACCCGACGTCTTGCCCGCGCAGCAGTTGATCAGACCGAAGACCGGCTTGTGGCAGGTCTCGCGGCTGCCCTTGAAGACCGTGAAATTGGTCTCATCGAACTCCTTGCCGGCCTGGTCGATCGAATGGAGAGCAACCAGCGCATCCTTGAACTCGGTGGACGCCTCTCGAACGATCGGTTCACAGTCACCGTTGATGCAGTAGACGTCGTCGCCACAGATATATTGGGGCGCATCGCTCGGGCCGCCTGACGGCGTCGGGCATTTGTAGACCCGGTTCTCGACCTTGCAGGGACCCCCGTCGGGTTCCTCGTCCAGGCATTCGGTCCGAAGGTACGTGCAGCTGCCGTTTGCCTCGAGGTCGCCGCAGTCGTTGGCCGATGAAATGCGATGACACTGATAGGTGCGCTCCCATGCCCAGCAGGGCTGGGTGACGGGAACGCCATTGACGATCCTGGTCACCGGATCGCTGGAAGTGCAGACCTCGGTCTCGAGCGTGCAGTTCGCGTCGGCAGCATTCGCGGCACACAGACCTTCGTTGCGCGTCACCACCGGCACCGCCGGCTCGTCCTGCTTGGTCAGCCAATAATTGCCGGTCGAGAGCACATAGCCTGGATGGTATTCGCCCGGCGTGATCCCCTGGGCCTCCGCCGTACATTTGACCTCGACGGCGGTATGGCCAAGGCTCTTGCAGTTGGGCGCCGCAGTGTACCCATAGGCGCTCATATTGTCGCAATAGTCGATGACCCGGCTTTCCCAGCAAACGCCCGATGCAATCTCGTCGTCGAACGCGGCGCGCGCGGGATAAGGGCCACCATCGGTCGGCAGGAAGCTCAACCGGCCCGTATAATAGGTGTAGACTGTCCGCGGCTCGGCACGAACATCGAGGGTGACGTTGCAGGTTCGCGCCTCCGTCGTGACCTTGCTGCCGGCGTTGCAGCTCGCCTCGTAATATCCCGCGCTGCCGGTCGCGGGCGGCAAGGGCACGCAGGTGCCTTTGGTTCCTCCCATCGACTCGCCGGCGAGATAGGTCGATGGGTCATTCTCCACCGAAGTCGCGCGGGCCGTCGTCGAGAGGATCTCGGAATTGCTGAAGGTCGCTCGGGTGCGATCGGCGTCGGTGGTGATGCGATATTGCTCGTTCGACGACTTGGCCGACTGGGCCGCCGCTTCCAGCCTCTCCGGATCGTCGAAATAGGAGCCCTCCGGCAGGTTCGTGCCCGAATAGCCCGGCACGGCGGCCGCCTGTGCATCGTTCGAAGGCACCAGCGTGGAGTCGTTCCGCTTCTCGGTGCCGAGCGCCTTGCCTTGCTGCCGTGCCTCATCGAGTGTCATCTGCCCCAATGCCGGCGATCCCATCGCCAGCGCCATGAACAGCACAGAAGAGGCAAGAGCGCGCCTCACGGGGCAGTCTTGCGCATGTTGGAAAGGCCGACAGCCGCGATCCGCGCACCGGGACCATTGCCGTCGGCGAACTGCTCGAGCGCATATTCGACCGAGACGTTGCCGACGAGCCGGTCATAAGGCGGCACCTTCGTCTGGCAGGAAAATCCGGCGCACAGGTCGAAATCGGACGAGACCGCGACATAGGTCGGCACGGCCTGTACGTCGAACGCGCGGAAGAGGCGCGGATCGATGCCGACATTGGCGAAATCGTCCTGCCGGTCGACGATCTTGCCGAGGCTCGTGGCGAACTCCTTCATCGAATTGTTCGGGAATCCGCGGAAGACAACCACGCCGCCGGCCTTGGCGGTATCGGCGATCAGCTTCTTCAAAGACTGGGGCGGCATCGAGAGGCTGGCAAAGACGATGAGCTGGGGCGCCTCGCCCTTGCCCGCTGTCGCGTTCGAGGCAGCGCCGGCGACGATCTCATCGAAGTCGACGGGCCCGGCCGGACCCTTGGGCAGTTCGCTCTTCGCGACCCGCTGCATGTTCGCCATTCCGCCGTCGCGAGACTGCGCCGCATCCTCGCGGAAGGCATCGCCCCGGTCCTTCACCTGGTTGACGAAGGCCTCGGCATCGGCCTGGAGATCGGCCGAGCGCTGCTTGATCGCCTGAATGTCGATCCCGTCGACGTTCTGCGCCAACAGCGCCGACATGCCGGCTATGGTGAGAATGGCGGCCGGAACCCAGAGATAGGTGCGCATCGTTCCTCCTAAAGGACGCAGCAGTTGCGCTTGCGCCAGACAAGGTAGCCCATGTCCTCGCCGCCGGCGGGATAGGCGCGGCCTGCGTCAGGCGGCATGGTGGATGCCCCGATCGCGGAGCAGGCGAAGCGGCCACTCACCGTCGGGATCGGGTTGACCATCTGGAAGCGGTACTGCTGCTTCCGCATGATCGGCATCAGGTACTTCTTGCAGAGCCCGGCCGAGCCCATCGTGCCCCAGGCCAGCGCCTCGCGGTGCATCTTGTAGGCGAAGCGCGACAGCGCGAGCCGCGAGGACTGCACATGACCGATCGAAGACGGGACGTTGCCGTTCAGCGGATACATGCTGCCCTGGCAGCCCGCGCACCAGAACAGCGGGTCGAGTGGGAGATGGACGGTGCCGGCGATGCAGTCGCCGGCGCAGGCGACCTGCGCGATCGGATTGGCGAAGACGATCGCCTCCGGGTTGATCAGCGCCGTCAGCGAGTCGTCCTGCCAGAGCGGATCGATCTCGGTCATATAGGCGATGTCGAAGCTCGCCTGCTCGAAGCAGACGAAGTCGGTGAGTATCTCCATCCAGTAGAGCAGCGGGTAGACATACCAGTGGACGTGCCACTTCGCGGTACTCTGGGATCGGCCGCCGACCATGGAGGGGCCCGTCAAATAGCCCTGTCCGATGTCGAAACCCGGCGCGATGCGCATGCCGCCCAGGTTCGGGAAACACCAGGGCTTCATCGTGACGTCGGCGAGGCGCGCGGGCTCCCAGAAGCCGACCGCAATCCCGATCCGCGGAATGGGACTGCCGCACAGGCAGATGGGCGACGCCGGATTGGAGGTATCGGGCCGGCTGCTCGGCCAGATCTTGAGGCCGCCCACCGACAGCGGAAACAGGCAGGACCAGCACACATCGGTGATCGGATTAACGAATTTCCCGTGACAGGTCGGTCCGGCCGCCTCGGCGCTCGGCGCGAGGACGAAGGCCGCGATCATCATCACGAAGAGCCGCACAGCGGATCGAACGGCGCGCATCACTGATCCTCCCCGGCAGCGTCGAGAAAAGCGGAGTCGGCGCGGTGCTTGCGCGCGAGGTAGAGCGCGGTGGTCAACACCGCCGCGATGAGCAGCGCGGCGATCGCGCAGGGCGCCGCCCGGCCGATCAGGCGCAGCAAGGGCTGCAGGGCAAGGACGCTGACGCCCAACAGGAGGCAGAGAAGCTGCCAGATCCGTCGCAGCCGCCGAAGATCGGCCGTCTCAGGCGCCGCCATCGGCGTGCGGAGCATGTCGAGCCACAGCGGCATCAGCTGGGGCCTCCCGTCCTGAGGACGACCTCTGTGACCTTCATCACCTTGCCAGCTTGGGCAACGACCGCAGGCGTGTGCTCGATGCCGAAGCGCGAGGTGAGCTTGCCTTCCTGGTCGAAGTAGAAGCGCCGTTTCTTCGCGGTCATCTGCTCGATCGGCGAGCCATTCACAAAGATGATCTTGGCCTTGATGTCGGAATAGCGGGCCGTGGCCCAGGAAAGCTGGTCGGCGTCGTCGCCGTCGATGAAGACCAGGTCCTGCCGGATCGTGACGAGATCGAGCGGGTTGATCCGCTGGCCCTTGGCGGCGATCAGATTGCCCTTCTGGTCGCGAATGTCGCGTTCCATCGTGATCGAGGGATCGAAGTCCCAGCTTCGGGCGGTGCGCGCGGGCGTGATGCCCGACACGGGATCGGGCCGCCGGACCTTGGCCTCGACGCGCTTGGCAAACATCTCGTTCGTGCGCGCGAGCTCGCCGCTCGCCTCCGCGCGCTTCAGGCGGTTCTCGATCGTCGAGAGCAGATCAGGCTCGATCACCGGGAAGGTCTGCGCCGCCTGGCCGTAATCCTTCGCTTCCGATCGCATCGGGCCTATGACGACGAGCGCTCCGACCGTCGCGGCGACGGCGAGGCCGCCTGTAACGAGCATCCTCATAGGATGGGCTCCCCGGTTCCGATGACCTGGCGCGCGCAGACGAAGCCGATCTCGGCATAGCGGCTGTCAAAGCCATCCTTGTGCGGCGTCGCCGCGAAATAGCATCCCGGTGGCACGACCCCGGTCGCGCCCGGGGTCAGCGGCTCGCCGAACCGCGTGAGCGGCTTCATCCGCGCAACCGTGCGGCCGTTCACGGCGACCTCGCTACCGGCATGGCTGATAGTGTCGCCCGGCATGCCGTAGACGATCTTGCCGAACATCCGGGGCTTCGCGCCGAAATGGCGGCGCAGAAGCGCGCTCTGCGGCGGGTCGAAGAACAGATAGTCGCCGCGCGCCGGCAGCTTGTGGCGCTGAATCAGGAAGGCCCAGTTCGGCAGCGAGTCCGTCGTATTGATCAGCAGGAGATGGTCGCTGCGCCACTCGGCGATCGCGCTCAGGACGATGCTGCCCGCGACGAAAAGGCCGAAGAGCTGCCACAGCCGCATCCGCGGCCGCCAGGCTGGAGCCGGCGCGGCAGCGGGTTTACTGGCCGCCGCTGCCATCGGGACCTCCGAAGGTGGACACCTGCGCCGCCGGCGGGGCATATTGCGGCGCAGCCTGCTGTTGCATGGGCCCGGTTTGCATGCCCTGCGCCGCCAGCATCGGATCGATCGGCACAGAAGCCCCCGGCAACTGCCCGGCGATCTGTGCCTGGGGAACGACTTGCGGCTGAGCGGCCGCCATTGCCTGCTGTTCGAGCTGCTGGAGCTCCTCGGCCGACGCCTGACGAGGCCGTGGCACGCCCGAAGCATAGACCGCATTCTTCAGGCTGTCGGTGATGTCCGGCACGTTCTTCGTCAGCACGGCCTCCCCGACGAGGACGATCTGGCCGCCGGCGCTGCGCCTTTGCAGTTCCTTGTCGAGCGACGCCATGAAGGTGCGCATCTCGGCTTCGACCTGCGCCGGTGGCGATGCCGAGCGCGCCAGGGCCTGCACATATTCGCCGACAATCGATGACAGACGGGCCGAGACGATATGATCCTGCTTCGGCGTGACGAGCGTCTTCGTCACCCACATGCCCCAGATGGCTGCAGCCAGGAGGATCAGTCCGCCAAGGATTTGCATCCGGCTATAGCCGGCGAAGTAAGTCCGTCGTGGCGCCCTTGCCGGCTCGAGAGGGGCCGCCGGCGGCGCGGGAAGATCGAGTTCGGGTTGCTCAGCCATGGCGGGGATCTCCCTGCGTCCGGGCCGGGGGCATGATCCTGCCGCGCCGCAGGACGATGAGCCCTGCAGAGAGGATGACATGGGCCACGGCGAAGACTGTCTTGAAGGACGCGACGCGGGGCGGCGTCGCGATGACGTAGCGGGTGGTCAGGTTGTTGAGCTGGTTCATCAGCCCGTCGAGCGAGAAGCCGCCGAGCGCGAGAAAGAACAGAGCGAAGAGACCCCAGGTCATCAGCAGGGTCGAGGCCAGGAATCCCGCAAAATGTAGTCCAAAGTAAAGCAGGGCGCGCGTGTCGACCCAGGGATGGCTGCGCGTCCTGACCTTAGTCTGTGGGCTCTTGGTGGCCATTGCTCACTCCGCCGCCTGCGCGAGCTCGGCATCGCCGTGCGAGGCCCATTTCTCGGGATTGTCGGGGAAGGCGATCCGCTCGATCGCCTCGTCCATGCTGAGGCCCTGCGCGACCAGATCCTCGATCGCGGCGTAGACGGCGGGACTGGACGAATAGACCGTGGCCGAGAAGGGATCGAGCACCAGACGCCCGACGGCCAGCGTCTCGGGGCCCTTGATCAGGATATCCGAATATTCGCGGCCGTTGATCTTGAGCGAGCGCAGCAGCGCGTCGGTGTAATCGTCCATCTCGAAGCGGTCGTGCTTCTTGAAATCCGCGATCGTCTCCGGCTTTTGCTGGAGGATCACGAACCAATCGGAATTCTCGAGCGCGGCAACGGAGCCGGCCGATTTGTAATAGTCGTTGAGCGACTGGGTCGCCGTCACCAGCGAGGCGCCATATTTGCGGCAGGTGCGCGCATAGGTTTCGATGAAGTCGGCCATCGCGCCGCCGCGCAGCATCTGCCACGCTTCGTCGAGCAGCAGCGCCTTGGGGATCGAACGATCGATCTTGCGCATCATCTGCTGCGACATGAACATGATCGCGGTTAGGACCACGCTCCTCAGTTCCTCGCGCGACGACAGGTCCGAAAGCTCGAAGACGGTGAGCTGCGCCGACAGTTCGAACGACACCTCGCCCTGGAAGAAGCGGCCATAGGTGCCTCCGCTTGAGAACGGCCGCATGGCGATGCCGAGGTCGCTCGCCTGGTGGTTGCCGGTCGCATCGAGCGCGGCGATCACATCGTCGATCGAACCGGCCCTTCCCTTCTCTTCCCAGACCGCATTGACCGCGCCGTCGATCAGGCCCCGCTCGGTGTCGTTCAGCCGGTCGATGTGACGTGCCATCTGGTTCACGATGGCCTTCAGCATCGCCATGCAGTCGAGCAGATAGTCCTCGTCTTGCCTTGCCAGCTCCTCGTCGATCATGCTGAAGGGGTTGAGACAGAAGCCCGACGACATGGTGAACTCGACGAAGGCGCCGCCCTGCAGCTTGGCCGAGTGCTCGAACGAGCGGCCATCGTCGATCACGACGACACGCGCGCCGGCGCCGCACAGCGACGCGCACAGTTCCTGGAGCGTCACCGACTTGCCCGACCCGGACTTGCCGACGACGGCGACATTATGGTTGCCCGCCTTGTTCTCGAAGGGACTCCAGAAATAGGGCTGGCCGCGCCGCCCGATCAGCATCAGATGCGGAACCTGGCTCCCCAGAAACTCACCCTGGATCGGCGCGAGATTGGCGGCCGTCGTGGTCAGCAACGTGCGCATCCTTTTCATGCGCTCGAGGTCGCGCGAAAGCCCATTCGCCATCGTCATGGGCATCGCGCAGAGCAGCCCCATGATCTGCAGATATCGATCGTCGAGAAGGTCCCAGCCCGCAGCCCCGTAGACCGACTTCAGCACCCGCTCGTTGGCATCGCCCCTGCCCTTGGGCGAGAAGGAAGTGACGCTGAAGAATACGCGGACGAGCTTGCGGCCCTGGCGGATTTCGTCATTCACATAGCGCCATTCCTGGCTCTGGTCCTTGAGCTGCGGGAGGAAACGCGAGGACTTGGAATCGGCGAGGCTCGTCGTTCGCATGAACTTGAAGCTCGCCTTGTTGCTCGCGGCCATCGGGTCGGGAAATTCGACGCAGAGGTTGGTCGCGATCGGACAGGGCATCCGCAGCTTATCGGTGAACATGTCGCCGATCAGGCGCGCGACGTCCCAAGGCGCCCAGCGCGCCGGCAGGTTGCGGACCGAAAAGGAGCGGACGTCGAAAACGTCGGGCAGGATCTCGCCGATCTCCGGTGCTTCGTCGATCGTCTTGCCGGTGGGGCGGAAGCGCTCGGTCCGCAGCAGCATGCGGTCGGGCTCGACATGCAGCTCGACGTCGCGGCGGATGGCCTGGTCGGCGATGGGATCAAGCGGATTGTAGCTGACGACATCCTCGCCGGCCGCGGTCGTGGGCGAGGTGATGTCGTCGATCCAGGCGATCAGCGCCGGCGGGTCCATCTTACGGGCCGAGACGTTGATCGACGCCAGCGCCGAGATGAGGCCGTCCATGACCGCCACGATCTCCTCGGTCGTGACGCTCGAGGTTTCGGGCGTCGAATAGGAGATCGCGACCCGGTGGTTGCGCAACGAAAAGGGCGCATCGGCCGACAACGATTTCCAGACCCCGTCGGTCAGGAAATCGACCCGGTGCTTGGCCATCCGCTCGTAGACGCCGCGTGCCGAATAGCGCGGCAGATACCATTTCGAGAGACGCTCGCCGATCCGCGGGCTCATCCATTGGTGGAACTGCAGGCAGCCGGGCGCGGGGATCGCTTCCGACAGGAATTGCGTGAGGATCTCACCCGTCCGCTCATCAGCACCAACGAGCGGCGCCGCCTCGATCACGAAACCCCGAGAGGCGCTGTTGTAAAAGATCCCGGTTTTGGGATCATAGCTTCGATAGGGCAGCCAGTGCGCGAGCATCGGGACACCGAGTTCCGGCCGTTCGGCGTCAGGCCGCTTGGCGTCGCCAAGTATCCCGGCAAGCAGGCTTTCGAAGACGCCCCCCGCCATCTCACTTATCCTCCTGGACGGCAGCGGGGAAGTTCGCGGCCTTCACGGTCGGAGCGATCGCGGCGGGTGCGGCCTGCACTCCCGACTGCGCGGCGGCGGCATCCCGCGCGCCCTTCGCGGCCCCGGTCGCGACCTCCTGGTAACGGGGATCGGCCTTGACGTGGGCAACGGCGGCGGCGCCGGTTCCGCTCGCCGGGACTGGCGCTGGGGTCGGAGATGCCTTCGCCTGGGGACTGCCGCCCGTCGATGCTCCGGAGGGGGGTTGGAGCACCGGCGAGGCGGCAGCCGACGGTGTGTGGCTCAAAGCCGCCGCCGTTCCCGGGCGGGATGCCGCTTGCGCCTTGGGAGCGAGACGCGCGCGGACATCCGCCTTGATCGCACTGACCGGATCTGGGACCGCATCGGGCTTGCGCGCCCGCGCGGCTGCCACCGCCGCCGGACCCGGGGCGTCGGGATCGGAAAGCGCAAAACTGTCCAGCGGCGGGTCGACGCGGTCGACCGCGTCAGCCAGCGATTCCGTCAAGCCCTGTGCGGCGGCAGATCGCCGCGGCGGCACGGCCACCTCCGTCAGCGCCTGCTGCTGCCATTCGCCGCGCGCGACCACCGCATGGACCGCACTCGCTTCATGAAGCCGCCCGCGCTCGTCGATATAGGGCTGGAAGACGATCCTCAGGACCTTCTCCTGGGTGCGTCCGGCGTCCGCCGATGCCAGGCGCGCCGGATGGCCGACCTGCGCCCGGTTGGTCCGGCCGCGCATCGGCTGCCGTATATTGCCGGTGGGCATGGCATCACCGTCCGAAGGGTCTGCCGAAATGAGTGCAAGCGCCCGATCGTCGATCGTCGAGCTCGGCGCGCAAATGCCGTCCGGCGCCGCGCAGGAGAAACTCCCGCGCACATTACCTCCGAAACTGGCGCAGCTGCTCAGCGCGAGAAGGCTGGTGAAGCCAAGCCCAGCGGTGAGACAAAGGCGCTGCCGCCTGTGCCTGGACTGCATGGCAGGCCGCCGGCTCACGACTGCCCTCCCTTGAGCCAGTTCTCGAGGAAGGCCCGCGGCCGGAACCCCTCGATGACCGCGCCGTCGCCGCGAACGATGACGGGCGTGCCACTCAGACCATGGCGGTGGGCGAAGGCCTCGTTGGCGTCGAGACCCGACGTGTCGCAGGACGGACCCGCCTTCAGATCCTCGCCAGCATAGGCCGCATGGAGCGCGGCCTCGCGGTTCTTCGCGCAGTAGACGCGATCGGCGACGTCGCGGCTTCCGAGCACCGAGATCGGCCGCTCGACGACCCGGACGTTCATGTCCTTGAGCACGCTCGTGAGCGCCCGGCAGTAGCCGCAGCGAAAGTCCGTGAAGATCGTGACGGTCTGGCCCGAAGGGTTGCCCCAAACGATCGCACCCTCGCGCGGCAGTTCAGCCAGCGAAAGCTTCTGCGGCACCTCTGGCCGCGCAAGCTTCTCGGTGCGGCCCGGTGTCGCCGCCGCAAGCTGGGCGGACTCGTCGTCCCCGCCGGCATTTGCGGTGGCATTCGCCTTGGCGGCTGCCCCAACCAGCATGTCGGGGTTCATTTCGAGCAGCCGGGCGGCGGTGATGTCCTGCCGGGTCTGCATGTCATAGACACGCCCGATGACGAGGAAGCGCGCCCCGGTGTCCACGTAGAACAGATTGGCCCCTGCGGTGACTTCGCACAGGCCACTGATCTTCCCGCAATCGATCGCGGTGACCGGCGTCTTGGGCAACCGCGTCTTCAGCAGCAGCCGGACCCGATCTTCCGGGCTGTTGGTGTCGGCCGCAAGCGCGATACCGGCAACGCTGAGCCCAAGAAGCGTGGTGAGGACCAGGCGCGATGGACGCGCCAGCGTGCGTATGCGGTCAATTGCGGACATAGACACCCTCCAGGAAAACGATTTCGACGTCGATGCCGGTCGGCATCTCGATCACCGGCTGGTACTGCTCGGCGCGCTCGATCAGATATTTGGAGACCATGTCGCCGGTCTGGGCGACGCCTTCGCCAAAACCGCCTTCCAGGATGTCGCCGGTCGAGAGCTTCTGGCGCTGGCCGTTGGTGGTGATATTGGTGCCCTGGAAGACGGAGTTGGCGTTGGCGGAGAAGCCGCGACCGAACCCGCCGGCCAGACCTGCCAGGAAGGCCTGCGTCACGAGCGATCCTTCGCGCGAGACCACTCGGCCGCGCACGCCCGTCTTGCCGCCGAAGGCGATGAAGCCCTTGACCTCGGACACGGCATAGCGGCCCCCGGGTTGCGGGCACGTCATCTTCTGGAGCTTGACGTAGACCTTCTCGCTCGAGAGATCGCCACGGGCTGCGCCGTTGATGAGGCACCCCTCGATCTTCGTCGTGAGCAGGCGGCCATTCTGGTAGACCGAGCGCGCCGGGCCCGTGACGCGCAGCACCACTGGCAAGGGATCGCTCTGGCTATTGACCCCGGCGCTGGCATCGACGCCGACGATGACCTTCGCGCGCGCGAAGCTGTTGGGCGGCAGATAGTTGACGCTGTCGGCGGAGACAGTGTTGCCCTTGGCGACCCGCGAAGCGTTTCCGCTGTCGGCCGTGGTGAAATTGACGAGCTTCACCTCGGCGGGCGAGGCAACCGGAGCGGCCCCCTGTGCGCTGCCCTGTCCGTCGGGACGCTGATAGGCCTGCGGTCCATTGGGGCCGTACATCGCTGAGGGCCCTGGCGTCGGCGCCTGCGCCGCGCGCCGGTCCGCAACTTGCCGACGCAGCTGTTCGTTCTCGGCCTGATAGGCTGACAGCACGCGCTGACCATCGGCCTGCATCGCCTGGTTCTGGCCTTTCAGGGCCTCGACCTGCGCCGTCAGCATCTCGAGCCGGTGGTTCTGACCGTCGATCGACTTGAGCTGGTTCTCGGTGGACTGGAAGCGATTCTCGGAAAGCGCCATCCACTCCTGCTGGGAGAGATTGCGGTTGACGAGATCCTTGGTCGAGACGTTGACCTCGCTGACGCTATCATCGGCGAGCTTGGACTTGTTGTCGTCACCGCCGAAAATCCAGAAAGAGGAGATGACGAGACCCACGCCCGCAGCGCCGGCCAGGAGCAGGCGTTGACGGCGGCGAACCGCGTCATTGCCGCCAAGGTCTCCGGCGACCGGGGAGACGCCCTCTTCGGAGCCATCATCGAGCGGGCGGCGCTTGCGGTTCAGGATGTCGGAAAGAGCCATGTCCTCACCTTCCCGTGAGAGTGTTTTGGCCAGCCAGCGGGCTGGGGCCATTCTGCGAGACGAGATAGGCCGTGGTGACCGTGCCCGGCGCCAGCTTGCTGTCGGCGATCGACACGGCGAGCGCGCTCGATGGAGCGATCATGCTCTCGGTGAGCTCGACGCTCTGGTCGCCCTTGTTCTCGATCCGGAGAACCCTGCCGGTCAGCTCTGACCCCCGATACTCGGCGATCATCTGGACCTTGAGAGTCCCGACATAGACCGGGCGAAGAGTGCGCTGGCGCATCTCATATCCGTCCGCGACGGCGTTGGAGTACATCGCCTGGACAAGTTCGACCGCCGCATCCTGCGGACCAAGCTGGTTCGTGGGACCGTTCTCCGCGGCCCGCTCGTTTGCGATCGCCGGGTTCGACACGAACACCTGGGCGGCCTGGTCGCCGCTGATGCGGCAGACGAACTTGTAGACATAGCCGCGCTTGCTTGTCGCGAAGAAGGAGAGCGCGGGACGCCCGAAGCCATCGGGTACCGAGAGATAGATGTCGCCGCGCACCGGCTCGTTGACGACCGAGAAGTCGTCCTGCGGATTGCCGGTCGAGATCTTCGACACGCTCGCGAATTCGTCCTCGACGAGGCTGATGCGGGTGAGATCCTTGGCCGACGCGGTGCAATCGACCTGGGCGCTGTCGCTCGCCATGATCGTCTGATCGGCGAAGGCCGGCTCGGCGATCAGGAAGATCGCCAGCGCGACGAGACCGGCGCCGATGAAGCGGCTCGCATGGCAATAGACGCGCGTGAGGAAGGCAGTGCCGAGGGCGGCACTCCCGATGGCATAGACCGGCATCATTGGTCGCTCCCCTGTTGGTCTTTGGCGGCGCCGGTCTTCACCATTCCAAACCCGACCAGCTTCAGCGACAGGCCGGAATATTCCCAGTCGTAGCGGAAGGTGCGGTTCTCGTTGGAGATGACCTTGTCCCCGACGATCGTGTGAAGCTCGCCGGTCACCTCCGAACGGAGGTTCTTGGTGTCGATCTCCATCTTCTGGATCGTGAAAAACTGCGAAATCGACGAGCCCCGCTGCTCACTGACGATCTTGAGCAGATCGGCCTTGATCTTGCCCTGCGTTCGCGGGCTCGCAATATCGAGTACCGCATTCATCCAATATTCGAGATTCTGCGGGCTGCGGTCGAGCGTCAGCACGACCGTGTCGCGTGTGATCATCTCGAGATATTCGTGGCTGACGCCAGCGGAGCTGATTGTCAGCGAAGATCGCAGCACCGGCTGCAGCACGACCTCCCGATCGCGTGACAGGCTGACTGTGAACAGCAGCAGGGTGAGCACGCCAAGCGCGGCCGCAGCGACGGCCAGGATGTTACGCTGGCGCAGGATACGCTGGCTGTTCGTATGGCTGTAGGAAAGTTCCATATCACCCCGCCATCAGTCGAAGATATGAGGGTGGCGTGGCTCTGAGACCGGTGAAACCGGCCGGCAGATGCCAATAGGCCAGGTGAAGCAGCCAAGATGTCGCCCGGCCCGCCTTAGCTTTTCTGAGACCCCACCAGCCCGCACCCGAAAGAAGCATGCCGATGAGGATGTGCTGAGACAGGATCCCCCAGACGAACGGAATAACCATCGCCAGGAACTCATCGAGGGTCCACAGCCCGATCAGCTCGGGATCATCGAGATGAGTTGGAATGACGTACTTGTCTGCGGCCATTGCACCACCCCCTCCTTGCGCCCCGGCGGAGCTGCTACTCCGCGCGGGGCCTAGGATCGGTTCAGATCGTTGCGGTCACGGTGGAGGTGACGATCGGAATGCCGGTACCGGCGCCCACACCGACACCGACCGGAATGGCGATCTGGCCCATCGAGAACCGGCCCGATGCGAGCGCCACGATGCCGCCGGCCAGGCTGAGCACGGTGATGATCTTGCCGCCGGACCCTTCGAGGAAGTCGGTGAACTTGGTCAGCGCGGTGTTGAACGTCGTGTCGGCACCGGCGAATGCGGGGCCTGCGAAGAAGAGGAATGCGAACAGAAGCACGGCGAGGGCGAGGATCGCCAGCTCCGCGTGTCCGCTCTTTTTGAGGACAGACTGCATGTGGATTTCCTTCGGTTGGAGACGCGACGGAACCGCGCCCAAGCAAAGGGTGACCAATCGGCTCGCGGCTGTGCAACCGAACGTCGATCCGACCGTTTGCGAATCGTAAAATTTTGTATGCTTAGCTGACGAGCGATCGCCTTAGCGGGACACCGCGCCCCGGTTTCAGGCCATACTGCCCCAGATTTGGGACGCCTCGCCCGCGCTCTAGGGCACACTGCCTCAGAATTGCGAAAGCGACGTAACGGCGATAGATTCGCAGGGCGGACTCGTAAAATGTTAACCATTATCGTTTCATTAACCCTCCGCAGCGCCCGACGATCAACGGGCCCTTTCGATACGAGGCTAATCAAGACGTGGGCACGATCGGCGCTGACATTCCAGGCTGCACGCTCGACATTTCCGAGCATCTTTTTCGCCTGACCACGGAAAGTCTCCGGCTCAGATCCAACGAGACAAAGTCCTACCAAACCCTTGAGCGCCTCCTGGAGGCTCGGATCGGAAGCCTTTCGCGAATCCGAGATCGCGACATGACCACCCTGAAAGAGCATCTGGTCGCAATTCCAACCCAAGGCGAGATCCGCATCGAACTTCAAATTTCACAGACCAGCGCTGACTGCCTGGATGACGTTAAAGACCTTCTCAGCAGGGAACTCGACGCCGATCTCACCGTCGGCGATGCCCTCTCCGTGTTGCTCTTCGACTATGTCGTCGAACAGAAAGCGGCGCGGGTGCTGGCAAAAATGGACCTGGAACGGGTGATACCGGCCAGAATTGCCATTCCGCCGAGCAGCCCGCGTCACTAGGCGAGATGTGACCGGCTCTCAGTGATTTGAATGCCGCTCATTTTGGCCCCAAGCAGGCTTGCAAATGAAGAATCTGTCATGTTCTCTTCATCCACCGGAAAGGTGTGGTGGGGATCTGCATGTCGGAAACCTCGGAATCGCTGTCTGTCGGTTCGTTTGAGCCAGACTATATTCGTCTGATCCGCGACCTGATGGCCGCGAACGATACACGGCATCGTTCCCTGGCCGAGAAAACCGGCATCAGCAAATCAAGGCTGGGCCGCATTCTTCATCAGACCCCGCAGAAGCGCCTCTCCATGACAGTCGATGAACTGGAGGCGATCCTGCTGGCGCTGGGAACGAATATCCTCAAGGCGTTCATGCGCACCGAAGCGTTACGCGACCTCGATCCCTCGGATAAGGCGCGTTACGACAGCGTCATCAATCTCGTTGGCGATATCGTCAAAGACCTAGGCAAGGAATTGGTGCAGACACTCGAGACCATGAACGGCCTCGATGGCACCGAAGCGCGGCCCGAATGGGCAGCCATCCTCCGCAACGGATGGATCGAGGATATCGCCAAGGCGGTCGCGTTCGTCATGGGCCGCCGCACCGTAATCACCCAGCGCGATGAGCTCTGGCGCTGAGCCATCTCGCGCAAGCGGCCTGAATGCCGGCCGCGCGCGTCAACCCCTCGTCTCCTTAGAAAGTGGAAACTGCCGCGGTCCGGCCGAATGCGCGTTGATCGGCGCTCGCTGGCGCTCCCCGGACCCGTGGAACGACCGTCACCGGCCGGTTGATGCCGCTCAGACGAGACCAGTTCAGCAGCACATTATCCACATAGGCCTGCGTTTCGGTGATCCGAGGCACCAGTCCATTCCGAACCCGTCCCGGACCAGCATTGTAGGCGGCGAGCGCGAGATGGTAGTGGCCGAAGCGGTCGAGCTGCTGACGCAGATATTTTGCGCCACCGCGCAGATTCTCTTCCACGCTGTAACGGTTGACGCCAAGCGCGACCGCCGTACCCGGCATCAGCTGCGTCAGTCCAAAGGCACTTTTGGGAGAGAAGGCATCAGGCCGATAGCGGCTTTCCCGGATGATCATCGCGTCGAACAGTCCCACGGGAATGCCGTATTGGCAGGCGATATTGCTCATCATGCCGTAGTAGTTCGCCCGCCGGATCTCGGCATCGGAGGCGAGAAAGCCTGTGGGTCTGTAGCCGGGCGCGTAGCAGCCCGGCACGTAGCTGGAGGCGGCCGAGGCGAACACCGGTCCTCCGCGCATCCAGATCGGCACTGGGATCGAGGACATTGGATAAGGTGGCATCTCTGCTGGATGCACGGCCGGCTGCGCAACTCCGACATGCGCGAACGGGTCCTCGTCCTGCAACGGCGGATGAGCGGTATTCTCGCCAGCGAAACTGTTGGCCATCTCGAATTCGACCCAACGGCGGCTGAGGTCATGCACCTTGAAATCAGCCGGCGGGGCGCCGCCGACGGCTTGATCGTCTGGCGGAGCCGGTGGGCCGGGATCTGGCTTTGCTGTCGCCCCCATCGCAATGAGCTGCACGCTCCGCGCGGTCTGTGCAGTTCTCGGCGCGGCCTGCGTTTGTGCGGAGCAGACGAGGTTCGCCGCAACCAAGCCCAGGAGAAACACACGCATAAAGACCTCCCTTTTTGCGAACTGAGGAAAGGGAAGATCAGCAGATGCCAGCTTGTCAATCCACCGTTGGGCGCTTCAGACAGGCTTCCCTGTTCGCGGGGGGCAGGTAAATGTGGTTGATCGCACGCCACAGCGATGGCCGAGGCGCTGGTCGTATTCCACTTCCCGCCCCCGTTCGTGACGCGCTTGTGAGGTGGTACGTCGGCAAGGGCTCCCGGCATGATGAGGAAGCCGGGATAATGCTCGTCCAGCAAGCTCGGCTCGGCGAAAAATGGATCGCCTGCGATTGCCTGGCTCCAGAGGCAGCCCCGCCGATCCTCACTCCAGCCTTCCTATCAGAGGCGGAAACCTACTACCTCCGTCGCCTCACCAGCCCCAACCGGCCGGAGCACCTGCCGGATTGCCCCTTCTTTCGCGACCAGGCGACAAACCGGGTCACCGAGGTTCGCACGCCCGAGAGCCCCGCCGATCCCCCCGCGGGTTATTTTGAAGTGCTGAGGCCCGCGCCGGAGAAGCTGGCACAACGACCAGAAGAAGAGAGCAGCGACGATCGAACCCGCCAAGCCTCCGTGCCGCGTCTGGCCCGCCTTCTCTGGCGCCTCATCCATATCGCGGGCCTCAATCGCACGATGCCCCTCTCGCACGAGGCGCCTGACCACTCTATCGGCGATGAGTTTCGATGTCTGACCAAGGCGGCCAAGCGGGTCGAGATCGCGCCGGGAATGGAGCTTGGTCGCGCCTTCTGGACCCACGCACAGGCGCTCCACAGCAAACGGGTCTATGCGAGCCTGCGCGAACTTGCGCGGCGCTGGCCGCGCGCGCATGCTCCGCAGGCTTTTCTCGCGCTCTTCGCCCAGGAATTTCGTGGATCGACAATCCAGGTGGCGGGCTGCGACCCGGTTGTGCTCGCTAACCGTGTGCAATCGCCATCCGTGCGGGGCAACACGATCAAAGGCCCCTATCTGGTCCTCATCGTGGCCGGCGAATATCCCGAAGCGCACGGATATGCCCCGCTTCGAGGCTATGCCCAGCCAATCTTCTCGGGAAGGCGTTTCATTCCGGTTGACTCAGAGTTTGAGCGCACCGTCCTGCGCGACCTGCTCCAGCTCCGGCGCGACTTCGATCGACGACAGATCGATCTTGTGCTCGAAAAGCCTGTTTTCGACACGCTCACCGACATTGGCTCATGTCGTCCCGACTTCCTGCTTGAAGCGCGCTCCCGCAGCACCGGGGAAATCCGGCAGCTCGTGGTCGAAGCGATGGGGTCGACGGACGATGCCTATCTTGCAGCAAAGGCCACCACCCATCCGCGTATGGAGCAGATAGCACCCCTACTTTGCATTTCCCAGAAAGACGCGAATGAGGATCGGATAGGACCGATGGTGTCGCGCGCGTTCGGGCTTTGATCAGAGGAGAGCTCGTTCGACGCACTGCCGCTCGAACTATCATCCTATTCCAGACAGCACGGCCAGACTGCCGCGATCAGCCCCACCTCATCGACGCAGCGAATAAGCTTACGATACCGAGAGTCACCGGGGTCGAGGTCAAATAGAGCTTCTGCCAGCGCCACCATGTCCGAGGTATGAAAAGCACCGCGGATCTGACGGATTTGATCGTCGACCATGAACGGTCCCGGTAAATCTCGATAGCGGCAGTGGCACAGGCGAGCGCGAAGGCGAGCGCGCAGCACAAGCCTGCGGCGAGATAAAGCGCTAGCCAGTTGGACAGTTCGATCTGGGTAAGCTGATGCATGGCAGCCCTGTATATATTCGATATATACGAATAAATCCTATCCATGGTTTCCCGACATTCCGCCGCACGACAAGTCAAGTGACCATGCGCGCATCACCGCAATGGGCGCGGGCCTGAATTTCAGACGCTCCGAACAAATTCTTGGCCGGTTAGGACGCCTATGTTGCGCGCTGCGCGAAGCTGCGAAGTGGCAGCGCCCGAGCGGGAGTCCCGCCATTCCCGATGAGAGGCCAAGCTGAGCATGGCATCGGATCGCGACACACAGTGCATCCGTTGGATTCATCCGGCGGCTGGACGAGGGACTGGATCTGCTCGACGACATAGACTGCGGCGTCGACGACGGAGTAGCCTTCAGCGGGCCGTCAATCGCGCCAAACCAAGAGGCACGCCCTGCGGCCATTTAGCCGTTCATCCCACGGCCTGGTCGCTCGAGCGATAAGGACAGCCTAATCTAGCGATGCAACAGGGTGGCATGCCTTTACCTGCCAGGCGGTCCATGAAGACTTCCATGATCTCCCGTCCCTTCGCACTGAGCCCGAGATAGGTGAAGCGCTGATCCGGCTGCCCTTTCGCGCGCTCAATGAGGCCAAGATCAATGAGCTTGCTCACCCAGCGGCGGCCCGTGCTTGGGGGCACGCCAGCAATCAGCGAGACGCTGCTGGCTTTCACGCATACACCGCGTCCAAGCGCGGCATAAAGATCCAGCAGGATGTCCCATGCGGGGTCGGAGAAGAGATCACTGCCGATCACCTCTTCCCGTAAGCGCCGGGCCATCAGCGCCCAATGTGCCAGCCGGGCACCGGGCAGAGCGCACTCCGGATCTGCCGACACGTCTCGCGCGAGACCGCCTGCGCAACCGCATGCGACGCCCGGGTCCTCTATGTCGGGAACTGGCGCCCAGCGGTCCCGCTGCCTCTCCGACCCTGACATTATGCACCCGCCGTGGAGGAGGATGTAAGGTTCTGCGCCATGCGCTCGACAGACGGTCCGCGATTGCGCCTGCGCGACCCGATGGATGCGGGCCGCGATGACGATCGGTCCAGCGGACCAGGCCGATCCCAATCTCCCTCCGGACGGATCAGTATGTAGGGGTCGGCACCAATGGCGAGCCGATCCTCCGTCGCCGCGAGGCTCGCCTCGAGCTCGACATATTCGACCTCGGAGAAGGTGAAGCGCGGTCGGTCCGCAATTGCCCTGAAACCGAATATACCCCAGAAGCGGACCAGGTCGCTGCGAGAATGACCGTAGGCGCGGCGATATCCTTTGCGACGGCAATAGCTAATCGCCTCCCTGACGAGGCGAAAAGACAACCTCGAGTTCCGGAATTCATGCCGCACAGCGAGACGTTCCAGTTTTACGAAGTCCGCGAAATAGCGCACCCTAATACAGCCCGCCGGTTCACCATCGATCTCGCCGAGGAAATGTGTCGCGCAAAAATCATTTCCGTCGAACTCCTCGTCGAACGGGCAATCCTGTTCCGCCATGTAAGTCGCCGACCGGACCGTAAAGCATTTCAGAATGTCTTCCATCGTGCGCGCTACGCGCACCGTGATCGCGCCGGCAGGTCGTGCAACCAGTTCGTTCTCAAAGAGCGGAAACCCCGAACGGGGGGACAAGGCCAGCAGATCCGCTGCAGCATTTGGGTAGACGTGGCGCGCTTCAATGAAACCCAAGGCAGGGAATAGACGAGACATATGTCCAGTCACTCCTCGCGTAAAAAGCGGACAACCTTCCGGCGCGAGGCGCCCGAGAAGGGGAGCCAGCGCACGGAGCGTCGGCGTCAGCGTGCCGGGGGCGAACATCAGCCAGATGTAGATTGCGTGGGGCCGTTCATCAGCTCGGCAGACCATCGTCAGGTCCGGCTCCATTCCGCTGAACTGTCGGTTTACAAGCGCCGAAGCTCCCTGCCGATTTAGAGGGAGATACGCGAGGAACGCCGGTCGATCTGATCGTTCGTCCTGCTCCCCCACGATATGAAAAATCTCCCGGTTATGCGCGATAGCGGCCGCAGCGACATCGTTGGGTACCAAGCCCCTGAGTTGGCGCCTCGCAAAAGCCAATGCGGCAAGTGCTTCATCCAAACTCGCCGCCCGCGTCACGGGAATTGTCCTATCACCAGCAGCACATAGCCTCTGGACACGCTCGGAAAATGCCATCGTGTGGAAGCCGTCGATCGCCGCGGTTTGTATGTTCGCCCGGTACATGCATCCCCCTTCGTGACTGAAAGGGTTACCCAAATACCTACATCTGCTTACCTTGAGGCGAGGTCATCTTTCGCTATGGCGGGTTCACTTTTGACGCACCCCGCCATCGATGTGCCTAAATGTCACGGCGCCAGGGAATGACTGACACATCCGGGTTCCGGATCTCCTCGCAAACGTTGACCCAAACAGAAACATCCGGATTGACCGAACTTATTATTGATTTTGAAAGATCGCATGAACTCTCTTGCAGCGGATTCTGCTGTGATCCGAAATAGAGGAGAGAGCGGTTTGCCCACGTCCAAGAAAGCGCGAAACGCTAGAAAGATACCCATCCCATCGGCCAAAGTTGGCAATCGCCGATCCGAGACACGCTCCTCTTCCGGTAACAAGTCCTTTCAGGAAAAGCTCAAGCTCGTCGACTGGACCGATCTGGAGCTTTTTCTCGACGTGGTCGAGGCGGGCAGCCTGCGGGCTGGTGCGTCGAAGACCGGCCGCGCCGTCGGGACGATCCGCCGCCGGCTGCAGCGAATCGAGGACAAGCTGAGCGAAGTCATCGCCCAGCGCGGCCCCTCCGGATTGCGATTGACGCGGGTCGGCGAGAAGCTGCTCCTCACCGCCCGAGAGATGCGGCTGACACGGCAGAGCGCGGAGGCAGTTCGTCCTTCCGCCGGCGAACGCGAGCGAATCCGTATGGCCGTTACGGAGGGCCTGGGTACGTACTGGCTCATGCCTCGCCTCGTGGAGTTCCAGCGCGCAAATCCTGGCCTCGACGTGGATCTCCACTGCGACATGAGTCGCAGCGATGTTGCCGGCGGCGAATGTGACCTGGCCGTACAACTCGAGCCCCCCGCAGAAGGGACGGCCATCGTCCGCCATATCGGCTGCTTGCATCTCATGCCCTTCGCCGCAGAGAGCTATCTGAAGGTTGCGGGCACCCCGACATCTGTTGACGAATGGCCGAACCATAAGCTCGTATGGCAGGAGGCAGACCAGGTCGCCTCGTACCTCTTGCCCTTCATCCTGGGACGCTCGGAAGTGCCGGGGCTGATAAGCATAAGGACCAACAGCAGTTCCGCTCATTTTCGAGCGATTGCGACCGGCGGAGGCATTGGCATCCTCCCAACCTACGCCCGTGCGATCAGCAGGCGGGTGCGTCCACTGGACCTGGACGTTCGATTGCGGCGCGAGATATTTTGCGTGGCCAATCCGGCCAAGGCCTCCTCGTCCGGCGTGCAATCGGTGATAACATGGCTGACCAGCTGCTTCGCCGGGGACATATATCCGTGGTTTCGCGACGAGTTCGTGCATCCGCGAGATTTCGAACAGGCCATCTCGTCACGCCACGTCATAGGGCTCTTCGAGGGCTTCATCGACAACATAGCTGCCGATGAACCCGATTGAATGCCTTAAAAGTGCCGCGCTTGAAAAGGTGCTGGCGAACGCGTGAAAAAAAGCGGCTAGCCGAGCGCGATCAGCAACTCCACGTGACATAACCAATGTCGCCGATAGTCTCGAAAGTGCCATCTGCAGCATTCTTCAGGGCGCCATTGGCAGCCTTGGCGCCCTGAGGGACACTGGTTGAGGAGGTTGGCCTGATGTTCGAATGCCTCTTTTTAGGCGACAGCCTCGCAGTCGGCACCGCTCAATTCACCAATGCCCGCCTCGCGCGGCCATGCACAGTCGTCGCGGCTGAAGGCGCGACAGCCAAGCAGATTTTGGCTTGGCGGAAACCCGCAAGACGTTTCGGTGTCACCGTAATAGCGATCGGCTCGAACGATATGCCGGATGGCCTTCTGTCGGAACGACTCATACGCATTCGATCATCGATCAGCTCACGCCGCGTTATCTGGATTCTGCCCTATTCGCGTCCTCGCTCCTATGTCGTGAGCTCGGTAGCCGTTAGTTTTCGCGACGAAACCCTCGATATGCTCCGGTTCCCGTCACATGATGGGCTTCACCCGAAGCGATATCAAGATGTTGCAACCAGCCTATTGCGCTGACCGAGCCCCGGCGTGGCCACTGTTGAAAAGAATTCGACATAATCTGTAGCATCGAAGAGGCGGACTAAGACTAACGAACTTGCCAATTGACACTCGATGTAAAATCACCGTGTGAGACCCATTGTGTCGTATTTATACAATATCATATCGTCTCGCAATGGTAACGATTCATCGCGACCCGAGGGGCAGAATGAAAATTCGAAGCCCTTTTGAACTCGAAAGGGCGGCATCCAAGTGGTGTCGCCTTTTTTCGGTCGCTTTCTAGCTTCTTGATAGAGCCCACACAATTGACGCGACTATCGCGTTGGGTTCGGGCCAGGGTACCCTCAGCAGAGTTCAAACCCATTCTTGTAGCCTCAGGCCGAGTCATCCAAGGGTTCTCCCTCTGGATCCCTTCCGGTCATCAGATACCATTGCTCGATTGTGCTTGGTGCTCCGATCAACCGTTCAATGCCATCGCAGACGCAATATGCCGCAGCGTGTTCGTCGTGCGCATCGAGGATGGCCAACGCACGCTGAAGAAGGCACTTGGCTTCGGCTAACTCGTCCGTCAGCACGCGCTCGGTAAAATGCATCATGTTGCACCTCCATTTCCCTTCCCGCTTTTATGTCGGCGCCGAGACGGAGAAGCCGGTAACAAGGACATACTCGACATCTCAGCGATGAACGTCCGTTTGGATTCTGTTGAGCGGGAACCCGACCCACCCCGGGTTCCCGCTCTCCTCGTCGGCAGCTACCCGGGCGCCGGACGAAGATGCCGCATATCTACCGCCCCTCTAGCCTTTTTCTCCAACTTCGGCTGCTTCGCGCAGAATGCCCGCCCAGCATGCGATCAGGAGCCCTTGCGAATTGTCGGTCTCCGATGTCGTCGTCGCATAGATGGCGAGAATTTCCGCGAGTTCACGCATCGGAATGACGTTGGCACGGCCAAGAACGGCGGCAATGACGGCAAAGGTGCCCCCAAGGGCAAGGATCGCGGTCCGATCAAGCGGGAGGCGGTCCGCAGATCCTGCCTCGTCGGCCTGCCCCTCCAACGGCGCCAAAACCGCCTGCGCAGCGACATCATGCGCGCGCTCGAGATGAGCCGCCGCGACATTGAGCCCCCATCGATCCAGGATCCGGCGCACTTCCGTCATCAGGTTGATGGCCCGCTCGAGATCAGAACGCTGCCCTGTCACGCGATCTGCTCACGGGTGCTGAGTGGCATTTCCCGGGTTTTAATCTCCTGCGCGCGCTCGGCCCATCCAATCTCGACCGCATTCTTGCCGCCACGCTTGGCCCGGTACATGATCTGGTCGACCGCGTTCATCAGCGATGCCGCGTTCTGCCCATTGTCAGGCTGGATGATCAGTGCACCCATACTGCAGGTGACAGGATATTCTCCCGTTGCAAGGACGACCGACACTCTTCCGTGCAGAGTGCGTGCGAAGCTCTCCCCGGCATCGGATGGGCGGACGCGAAGGAGGAGAACAAACTCATCGCCGCCTATTCGGCCGAACGCATCATCCCGCCGCACGAGTTCTCTCGCGCCGCGTGCGAAGGTGCGAAGGACCGTATCGCCGGCGGCATGCCCGTGCTGGTTGTTGATCGCCTTGAAATCGTCGAGGTCGAGAATGGCGAGCAGCAGGATCCCTTGGTCCTCGCGCGCAGCGTCGAGAGTCTCCTCGAGGTAGGAGTGGAATGTTTCCCCATTGAGCGCGCCGGTCATTCGATCTCGCAGGGCAAGATGACGCTGACGATCAAACGAGCGCCGGAAACTCGCAATCGTGGCGGCCACGAAAAGGTAGGTTCCAACCCGAACCGTCGTCCTGACTGCCAATGCCAATGGCGAAGAATCCGACATCGGAAGATGAGGCATGATGGCCGAGACTGCGCAGACGAGCGCGACAAAATAGCCGGCGCGCTCGCCCAAGGACCAGCATGCTGCGCAGATTGCGGGTATGTATAGCGGTGCGAGCCCCGCGTCCGGGAACCTCGAATTCGCCCAGGTGAGCAGAGCGGTCGTCGCCACAATTGCAACCCAGGCGCTCTCTCGCGACATGGATTCCAGTGCTTGAGCAAGTCGTCCAACCGGCAGATGGCTGTCCACACCTTGTCCCTACTCGTTTCTCATCGTCCCGGCTCGAGAGTTGATTGGGAAGTGCCCAGCCGGCGGCACGCCCCCTATTCGGAGACGTGCCGGCCCCCGAAACCGGGTGTTGGAAACCTGAGAGTTAGTTCAGGCGCGGACGCCTTTGGGCCGGGTGGCCTTGGACATACGCGTCCGCCACCCGGTCAAGAAGCTTGACCGGCTCTAACTCTAAGAAGGTTTCCACGCCTCCGGCCATGTCTCCACGGCTGCCTTCAAACTAGGCCAAATTTCTTAAGAAATGCAAGAAAGCCTCGGCC
>NZ_DATKFP010000236.1:0-35209 GCF_035511395.1 Sphingobium sp. | reverse complement strand
ACACTTCGGACACGCGACCCGCGCCCTTTGTGATGACGACGAGGTTGATGATCATCAGGATGGCGAAGACGAAGATGCCGACGACATAGTCGCCGCCGATCAGGAAGTGGCCGAAAGCCTCGATCACCTGACCCGCCGCGTCCGATCCTTCATGACCCTGCACCAGCACGACGCGGGTGGAAGCGACGTTGAGCGCCAGGCGCAGCAGGGTCGCGAACAGCAGCACGGTTGGGAAGCTGGAAAAGTCGAGCGGCTTGGCGGCGTTGAGCGCCACCATCAGCACGGCCAGAGAGATCATGATGTTGGTGATGAACCCGATATCCAGCATGATCGCCGGGACCGGCACCATCATGAACAGCACGACCATCAACGTCGCAAAGGGAAGCACGGCTCCCTTGACGGCGCTCATCCAGATCTTCGCTTTGACTTGGGCAGGAGACATGATCGGCCGTTACCTTCCGAGGGTGGCAAGCATGAGATAGGCGAGGCGCGCCGTTTGCGGCTGCGGCTTGACCATGATGTCAGGCTGCTGCGCGAGGCGCTGGGTTTCGATCCGCACATAGTCGGCGGGCTGGACGGTCTTCGCGCCGTTGGGCAACGAAGCGTCGGCATATTGGGCCGGGCCGCCGAGGCTGTCGGAGCTTTTCTGGAGCTTGGCGGCGAAGCGATCGCGAATCGCGGCGAAGCTGCGGGCGTTGCCGGAGCGATCGTAGAAGATGGAGCGGTTGGCCCGCGCTGCCGACGGGAACATCGAGGCGGCGGTGGCGTCCGGCGCGCGGTCATGCACCGACAGGAATTTGGAAGCGCCCCCCACGCCCAGGAAATGGGCGAGGTAAAGGTCGACCGGCTCAGCCTCGCGACCCAGCTTCGATTCCAGATAGGCCTTGTTGTCGGCGGCATGTTCGGCCGCCATGACGGATGCCGTCTCGGGATGCTTGCGCAGGTCGAGTATCTGCTGGCGAAGATCTGGGTCGGCGACATAATAGCGGCCGTTGGCACCCCGGCTGATGGCATCCGACGCCCAGCCAAGGCCATATTCGCTGCCATGCTTGTCGACGACGGCGAGCCAGCTCTGGTCGATGAACTGATAGAGGCCGGTGGCGGACGAGGTCGCCGCGCGCGCGGTGGGGTTGAGGCTTGATTCGATCTTCGCCTGCCCCAGCAGATAGCCGAAGTCGACACCGGTGCGACGGCTCGCCATCGCAATCGCGTTGGTCACGCGATTGCCGGTCGATCCCGACGTTGCCGAAATGTCTGCGAATGCCGACACGAAACCAAAATCCTCACTTTGCTAGCGAAGACATTAGAGCAAGGCTTGTGCCAATATTTGGTTAACGCGATCGCAAGAAAATACGGGCGACCCAACGAAAAACGGCGCTCGAAGGCGCCGTTTCAGGATTAACGAGAGAAAATTGAGTCTATGGTTTGACGCGTTTTCCGAGTCAGCAGGCTTTGCCTGCTTCGAAAACGCTCTTATCGACCGTAAGTCAGCGGCGCGGTCTGGGCACCATGCGACGCCAGAATGGACAGGCGCTGGCTGGCATGGTCGGCGAGCAGGTTGACGCGCACGCGGGCACTGTCCAGCACAGGCTGCATCGCCTTCAGCCGATCGGCCACAACCGGGTCCGACCGCCATGCACCGATCGCACGCACCGCCGCAGCGGCTTGGCCAACATGTGCGCTGGCCGATTCGATCGCGACAACATCATTGCCGCCGAGTACGCCACGCAATTGCTCGACGGCGTTGGCCAGATCGTCGAGCGCGGCAAGACTTAGCGGCATATGGGCATCCTTAACCGGCAGCCGGCAGGTCGAGCGCGATCATGCGCTCGGCAATGGCGTTGGCGTCGACCGGGTAGTTGCCCGAAGCGATCGCGGCCTTGATGGCGGCGATCTTGTCCATGTCGACCGGCACGCCTTCAGATGCCATGCGGGCAGCCGGACTGGCTGAAGCCAGCGACGCAGCCGCCGCGGCCGCCGTCGTGTTGCCGGCAGTGCGCGCCTTGCCGCTTTCCCGGAGGCTGTTGGCGCCGATCGCGCTGGTGATGCTCTGACCCACAGAGTTGATCATTGGGTAAAATCCTTCACTCGTCCCTCAGACCCTATAACGGACCAGTTCAAAAACTATTAAATCCCGGAACGCGCACAACCCCCATTTCCACGACCTGCGCGAAAATGGGCGCACTTTTCTTGTCTTCGCGCACCCGGATCGTCTCGCCCACGGCGCCATCCTCGTCCGCGACCATCATGCGGGAGACGCTGAAAACGGCATTTCCTGCCATCAACTGGACGGGATCGCCTTTTCGCACGACATTTTCCTTGGCCGCCACCGGGGCGGCGGCGCGCGTGAAACGGCTGGCAGCGGCATTGCCGGGCAGCGGGCCGGAAGCGGCGGTTGCAGCGCCCGTCATCAGCGGCACGCGAATCCGCCAGCCCAGCGCCTCGCACTTGACCATCGCGGCGCCGAAAACCGGTCCTTCCACGGTCGGCATGGCGGGGCAGGCGGCAAGACGCAGGCGACGATCGACCGGCGCGACCGGACCGCCTGGCTCACCAAGGCCAGCGCCAACGGTCATGGCGACCAGGCTGTCGATGCGGTCGAGATTCTCGAATTTCTGCTGCGCCAGCGCAGGCTGACCGGCGGCCAGCGCGAAGGCGAGAAGGATGGACGAAAATCGAAACACGGCATGTCTCCTGACAAGGCGGACAATGGGGCGGACAATCATGCCGTGATTTCAGCAATTTTCGTGCCAGTTGCCGTTATTGGGCCGGCAGCGGCCCCGGTGCGATGCGGATCATCTGCCCCTGACCCGGCTTGTCCTCCGCCTGATCGAGGCCACGAAGCCGTAGGCGATCCTGCGCGATTCCATCGCCTTGCAACGCCCGCGCGATCGCGCCCAGACGGGCGGCGGCAAGATCCCACTGATCGAAGCGCTGGCGCGACGGATCGGACCCACGGCTGCGTATTTCCACGCCGCCGGGCCGCTTCACATAGTCCCGCGCAACCGCAGCCAGCCGCGCCCTGCCGGCGGCGCTCAGCAGCGCCTCGCCCGGCTCAAACAGGTCGGCGGCGCGCAATTCCATGCCTTGCGCCATGGCCCTGCCACCAAATTGCTGGCTGACCTGCGCCAGCATGACGTCGCGGCGCGAGCCGCTGGCCTGGAGCAGTACGAAAAAGGCCAGCAACAGCAGGAGCAGGTCGGCAAAACTCACCGCCCAGCGATTGCGCCGGGCGGTTGCAGAAGATGGCGCAGAGGAAGAGGCGGTCATGCGACCTCGCGAATCGACGCGCGCCGCAATGGCGCGTTTTCACGCCGGGCTATGGACAGCATCCTGTCCGCCACCTCGCGCTGCCAGGCCAGTTCGCGCTCCGACAGGTCGGCAAGGCGCGCGGCGATGGGCGCCGCGATCATATTGGCGATGACCACGCCATAGAAAGTAGTGAGCAGCGCCAGCGCCATGGACGGCCCAAGCGACGCAGGATCCTCCATCGCGGCGAACATGCCGACCAGCCCGATGATCGTACCGGCCATGCCCAACGCCGGCGCCACGTCGGCGATCGACAGCCAGACCTTGTGTACCGCGCCGTGGCGCTGCGCGCGGTCGGCCTGTTCCTGCATCGTCCAGATCTCGAAAGCTTCGGTGGTGTCGCAATTGGCCAGCTTGCGCGCCGCGTCGGTCAGGAAGGGGTTGGCGGTCTTCACCCGATCGGTGCATGCCAAGCCACGCAACTGCGCGACCTGATCGATCTTCAGCATGGCAGCGCGAGCCGCATCGCGATCGCGCGACGGATTGTCAGAGAAGAGCGGGTGCAGCGCCGCAATGGCGCGGCCCAGCGCACCCATGCCGTTCTGGAAAGCCGCCACCAGCCCGATCCCGCCCAGCATCGCCAGCAGGGTCAGCGGATCGAACAAATGGCTGAAAATCGCGACCATGACCGTCCATCCTTCATCATCTCATCGCCAGGCGGCAACGCCCTGCCGCCGGCCGGCAAAAATTTGCCGCCCTTGCCGCCCCTCTTCGCTCGGCCGCCTTTCTCCGGGATTTCCCGCCTTGCCGATGCGTCACCCACGCAAATTGGCATGGCTCTTGCTGATCACAGGCTGGATCACCCGCTGGAGAGGCCATCAGGCTTCAGAACGGCAGGCGATACGAAACTTTTAGAGCCTTTTGAGAGCGAATGGGCATGTCGGTCGAAGATAATTTGTTCGGGATACACGGAAAGGCGCTGGCGCTTCGCTCGCAACGCCTTTCCCTGCTCGCGTCCAACATCGCCAATGCCTCGACGCCGGGCTACAAGGCGCGCGACATCGATTTCGAGTCCGCGCTCAAGGAAGCCACGACCCAGGCCGGCAACAGCGCGACCGACGTGTCGAAGGCCGTCGATGATTCGATGGGCTATCGCACGCCGTTGCAGCCCAGCCTGGACGGCAACACCGTCGAACTCAGCACCGAGCAGACGCTGTTCGCCGAAAATGCGGTCAAATATCGCACGACCCTCTCCTTCCTTGAGGGGCGCATCAACACCATCAACCGCGCTTTGAAGGGAGAATGAGCATGAGCAGCTCTACCCCGATGAACATTTTCGACATCGCCGGCCGCGCCATGAGCGCACAGCTGGTGCGCCTGAACACCACAGCGTCCAACATGGCCAATGCCGGCAATGTCACGAGCAGCGCAGGCGAAGCCTATCGGGCGATCAAGCCGGTGTTCGAATCCGTCACCGACGCGCCGGGCGTGTCGACCGTGAAGGTCAAGAATGTCGTCACCACCAATGCGGAGCCGACCAAGCGTCACGACCCCAATCACCCGCTGGCCGACGCCAATGGCGACGTCTGGGAAGCAGCCGTGGATGGCAATGCCGAGCTGGTCGACATGATCGAAACCGCCCGCATGTACCAGAATAACGTTCAGGTCTTGAACACAGCCAAGTCCCTGATGCTCGAAACCATAAGGATCGGCAAATGACGACGACCTCCACCGTCACCGACAGCGCGGGGCTTTCGGTCTATAATCCGAACGCGACCGTCGGTACCGGCAGCGCGACCATGGACCAGTCGAGCTTCCTGACGCTGCTGACCGCGCAGATGCAGTATCAGGATCCCTTCGAGCCGGTCGATAACGCCCAGATGGTGTCGCAGATGGCGACCATCACAAATTCGTCGGGCATCGCGGAAATGAACCAGACGCTGAAGAATCTGGCGAGCGAGCTGACCGGCACGCGGCTGGGCGACGCGGCCAGCTGGATCGGCAAGTCGATGCTGGTCCAGAGCAACATAGCCGCGCCCGACGCCAGCGGCACCTATGCGGGTCAGATCACGCTGTCGGCCGCCACCGAAGGCGCAACCATCGACCTGGTCGATTCCGCCGGCAATGTGGTCAAGTCGATCGAAACCGGCGCGCAGCCGGCAGGCGACCTCACCTTCTATTGGGACGGCAAGAATGATGCGGGCGAGACGGTTTCCACCTCCGCCTTGCAAGTCAAGGTCAGCGGCGCCAGCACCAGCAAGGTCGCGACCTGGGCCACCATCGCCGCCGTCCAGTCTCCCGCGGACGGATCCTCTTCGAAACTGATCACCGCGCTCGGCAGCTACAGCCCGTCCGACGCAATCAGCCTGATGTAATTTCCCTTACTCACCCACCCCGATTTCCTTTTCACCCAAGGAGCAACGCCATGTCCTTCTACATCTCCCTCTCGGGCCTGAAAGCCGCCCAGATCGATCTCGCGACCACCTCCAACAACGTCGCCAACGTCAGCTCGACCGCCTTCAAGAAGAGCAAGGCGCAGTTCGGCGACATCTTCGCGGCCGCGCCGATGCAGACCACCAATCAGGTCGCCGGCCAGGGCGTGCGCGTG
The DNA here is from genome assembly GCF_035511395.1 of Sphingobium sp. Classification (GTDB taxonomy): domain Bacteria; phylum Pseudomonadota; class Alphaproteobacteria; order Sphingomonadales; family Sphingomonadaceae; genus Sphingobium. Next base: position 29,352 of record NZ_DATKFP010000236.1, on the reverse strand, counting down.
CAGGACGTGGCCCAGCAGTTCACGCAGGGCACGATCGAAGGCACCGACAAGACCCTTGATCTCGCCATCACCGGCGAAGGCTTCTTCACCGTGAAGGGCGAAGACGGCACCGTCAGCTATACCCGTAACGGCGCCTTCTCGGTCGATGAAGACCGTTATGCCGTCGACACCACCGGATCGCGCATACAGATCTTTCCGGTCGATCCCCAGACCGGCGACCTGACCGGCACCACCACCGGCGCCACTCCGGCCGACCTGACCGACCTCCAGATCCCGACCACCCTGAACGGCGACGCCAACGGTGCGCAATTGAACAGCGTCGGCGTGTCGAAGGAAGGCCTGGTTTCGGCCGTCTATGCCGATGGCACCACCGTCTATCTGGGCCAGGTCGCCATGGCATCCTTCAACAGCCAGGAAGGCCTGCGTCAGGAGGGCGATGCCCACTGGACCTCGACCGTCGCCAGCGGCGCTCCGACCCTGGGCACCGGCAATCAGGGCCTTTTCGGCGCCGTCAATTCCGGCTTCCTGGAGCGCTCCAACGTCGACATCACCGATGAGCTGGTGAACCTGATCGCCGCGCAGCGCAATTTCCAGGCGAACAGCAAGGCGATCGAGGCAGCCAACACCCTGACCACGACCATCGTCAACCTGCGCACCTAAGCCACGGACGGGATAGAAGGATCAGCCCATGGACCGGCTCGTCAACACGGCACTTACGGCAATGCGCGGCGCAATGGCGCGGCAGGCGTCGGTCGCGAACAACCTCGCGAACGTCAACACCGTCGGCTTCCGTGCCGAAATCGCCAATGCCGAGACGCGCTGGATCCAGGGCGATACCTTCGACACCCGCGCCCAGGCTTCCGAACAGGTGATCGCCGCCGACATGGCGCAAGGCGCGGTCACCTCCACCGGCAATCCTCTGGACGTGGCGATGAACGGCGATGCCCTGCTCGCCGTTCAGGGCGCCGACGGCACCGAATCCTATACGCGCCGCGGCGACCTGCGCGTCACCGACAGCGGCCTGCTCACCACCGGCGACGGCCTCGCGGTGCTGGGCGAGGGCGGCCCCATCACCCTGCCGCAGATGGACAGCATTTCCATCGCCAAGGACGGCAGCATCTGGGGCGTGCCGCAGGGGGGTGACCCCGCGAACCCGGCACAGGTCGACAAGCTGAAGCTGGTCAATGCCGCCGGCTCCAGCATCGCCAAGGGCACGGACGGGCTGTTCCGCGAAGTGAATGGCGGCGCGTTACCGTCCGATCCGCTCGCGAGCGTCACCGCCGGCTCGCTGGAAGGATCGAACGTCAATTCGACCCAGGCCCTGATCCAGATGATCGAGGCCAGCCGCGCCTGGGAAACCCAGGTCAAGATGATCGATACCGTCAAGCAGTTGGACGATGGCGGCGCGTCGCTGATGCGCCTCGACAGCTGAAGACAATGGTTAATTTTGGCACGCATCTTGCTTTAAGGAGCGTATGAGCCTCCCCTTGGGAAGCTGCACGGAGAATTGAACGATGAGCAACGCCGCCCTTCATGTCGCCCGCACCGGCCTCGACGCGCAGAACACGAAGATGCGCGTGATCGCCAACAACCTGGCGAACGTTAACACGACCGGGTTCAAGAAGGACCGCGCCGATTTCGAGACGCTGGCCTATCAGCAGATCATCCAGGCCGGTTCCAATTCGGACAGCGAGAACAAGTTCGCCAATGGCCTGAACCTCGGCTCGGGCGTCGCGCTCCAGGGCACCAGCAAGATCAACACCCAGGGCACGCTGAACCAGACCAACAATGTGCTGGACATCGCGATCGAAGGGTCGGGCTATTTCCAGGTGCAGCAGCCCGATGGCTCCATCGCCTACACCCGTGCCGGCAATTTCAGCGTGACCGCCGAAGGCACCGTCGTCACCAGCGACGGCCTGCCGCTGATTCCGCAGATCACCGTGCCGCAGGGCGCCACGTCGGTGACGATCGGCAATGACGGCACCGTATCCGCGACGCTGCAAGGCGAAAGCGAACCGAGCAACCTTGGCCAGATCGAAATCGCCACCTTCATGAACCCGGCGGGCCTGACCTCCATCGGCGGCAATCTGCTGACCGAAAGCGCCGCCAGCGGCGTGCCGCAAGTCGGCGTCGCAGGTCTCGAAGGCCGTGGCCTGATGCGGTCCGGCTATCTGGAAACGTCGAACGTCAACATCGTCGAAGAGCTGGTCGACATGATCGAGACCCAGCGCGCCTATGAGGTCAATTCGAAGATGATCAAGGCGACCGACGAAATGCTCCAGTACGTCAACCAGAATATCTGAGCCTGAATGATGCGCCTGTCCCACACCGCCATCGCCGCCGTTTCGCTGATCGCGCTTGCCGCTTCGCCTGCTCTCGCCGGCAAGAAGAACAAGCGCGATGTCGAGCGCGACTATTACTCGCCGACGATCGCACCGCCCCCCGCGCCACCTGCGAACGGCTCCATCTTCCAGACGTCGATCGGCTACACCCCGCTGACCAGCGGCGCGCGCGCCACGGCGGTGGGCGACATCATCACCATTGTGCTGGTGGAACGCACGCAGGCGACCAAGAGCAACACGGCCGATACCGCCCGCAACGGATCGATCGGCCTGACGCCGCCGACCACCGGCATATTGTCCAAGCTCTTCTCGCCGAGCGACATCGCCGCGAGCGGGCAGAACACCTTTACCGGCAAGGGTGCCGCCAGCCAGTCCAACGCCCTGACCGGCGAGATCACCGTGACGATCGCGCAGGTCTATCCCAACGGCACCATGCTGGTGAAGGGCGAGAAGGCGCTGACGCTCAACCGCGGCGACGAGTTCATCCAGATCAGTGGCCTCGTCCGTCAGGCCGACATCGCACCCGACAACCGCATCGCATCGACCCGCGTGGCCGATGCCAAGATCATCTACAAGGGCAAGGGCGAGATCGCCAATGCCAGCCGCCAGGGCTGGTTGCAGCGCTTCTTCTCGGCCATCAGCCCCTTCTGACGGAGACGGAAACATGATCCGCCTGTTCCGCCTTCTTCTGCCGATTTTGGCGATGGTCGTCGCACCTGCGGCCCATGCCGAGCGCATCAAGGATCTGGGGACTTTCCAGGGCGTTCGCCCCAACCAGCTGACCGGCTATGGCATCGTCGTGGGCCTTGCCGGCACTGGTGACGACAGCATCCAATATGCGACCGAGGGCATGAAGGGCGTCGTTTCGCGCTTCGGCCTGACCCTGCCGTCGAACATCAATCCGGCGCTCAAGAATGCGGCGGCCGTGCTGGTCACTGCCGATCTGCCCGCCTTCGCCAAGCCTGGGCAGCGGCTGGACGTCACCGTGTCGGCGCTGGGCAAGGCCAAGTCGCTGCGGGGCGGCACGTTGATCATGACGCCGTTGCGTGGTGCGGACAACGAGATTTACGGCATGGCGCAGGGCAATCTGGCTGTGGGCGGGCTGGGCGTGACCGGCGCCGATGGCAGTCAGGTGTCGGTCAATGTCCCGTCGGCAGGCCGCATTCCGGGCGGCGCCACCGTGGAACGCGCGGTCGCCACCGGCTTCGACACTGCGCCCACGCTGACCTTCAACCTGGCGGAAGCCGACCTGACCACCGCCCTGCGTGTGGCGGATGGGATCAACAAGACCTTCGGCGACCGCCGCGCCCGTGCGACCGACGCCGTATCCGTCGCGATCGACGCCACGCCTGGCGCCGAAGACCGTATCCTGATGATGGGCATGATCGAGAATATCGAGGTTTCCCCGGCCGACGCCCCGGCAAAGGTGATCGTCAACGCTCGTACCGGCACCGTGGTCATCAACGGCGCGGTGAAGATCCATCCGGCCGCCGTGGCGCACGGAAAACTGACCGTCAGCGTCAATGAAAGTCCCCGCATCGTGCAACCCGCGCCCTTCAGCCAGGGCCAGACCGCGCTGGAGCCGTCGAGCAACATCAGCATCGATGAACAGAAAAAACCGATGATCAATTTTAAAGGTGGAGCGTCGCTGGCCGATATAGTGAAGGCGGTCAACGCCATCGGGGCTTCCCCGGCGGACATGGTCGCAATTCTGGAAGCGCTCAAGCAGGCGGGCGCGATGAAGGCGGAGTTGGTGGTATTGTGATGCAGGTCAATGGGACAAACGCCGCCGGCGCGACCGCAACCGGCACCGGCACCTCACAGAAGGCCGCGCTCGGCAAGGTCGCGCAGCAGTTCGAGGCCGTATTCCTGCGCCAGATGATCGGCGCGATGCGATCGGCCAGCCTGGCCGAGGGCATCGGCGATTCCAGCGCCACCCAGCAATTCCGCGACATGGCCGATGCCCGCACCGCCGATGCGATGGCGAGCAAGGGCGCGATGGGCATTGCCGAGCTGCTTTTGAAGCAGTTCGGCGATCGCGTGTCCGACGCGCCTGCCGCTGACGCCGCTACCGGGGCGACCAGCGCATGAGCGACCTCTTCATCATCGGCGCTTCGGGTACCAAGGCCTATCGCACGGCGATGGCCGCCATTTCCGAGAATATCGCCAATGCCAGCACTGCCGGCTATGCCCGCCGATCGGTGACGACCGTCGAATCCGGCGCGTCGACCGCAACGATGTCGCTCTATGTCGCACGCGCCAATTTCGGCGGCACGCAGGTTGCCGGCGTCAATCGCGCGGCCGACCCCTATCTCGACGCCACGGTCCGCCAGACCGGCATGACGCTGGGCAGCGCGACGTCGCGCCTCCGCTGGCTGACCGACGCGGAAACTGCGATGAACGACAGCAGCACCGGCATCGGCCAGCTGATGACCGGCATGTTCCAGAATATGGAGAAGCTGGCGGCCAGTCCGTCCGATACCTCGCTGCGCGTCACCACGCTCGACAGCATCAGCCGTGTGTCGCAGGCCTTCAACCAGACCGCCGCCGACCTTGAAACAGTATCGGAAGGCATCGCCACCGAAGCGCAGGCGTCGGTCAACACGATCAACCAGTCGCTCTCGGCGCTCGCCGACATCAACAACAGCCTTCTGCGCGCGCAACCCGGCACGTCGGCCTATGCGCAGTTGCTCGACAGCCGCGATTCGGCTTTGCAGGATCTGTCGGCGAACCTGAACGTCTCGATCAGCTTCGGCGCGCATGACAGCGCGGAAATCACTTTCAATGGTCAGACCCTGGTCAGCGGCAACACCGCCACCAGCGTGGCCGTCGCTGCCAATGCCGATGGCACGCTGGGACTGAGCTTGGCGGATGGCACCGCGCTGACCGCGCCTTCCAGCGGCACGCTGGGCGGTCTTTTCTCCGCCGCCGATACGGTGGCTGACCGGCGCGAGAACCTCGACACGCTGGCCGAGCAGTTCGTCACCGACGTCAATGCCTGGCACGCGCAGGGCGTGACCGACAACGGCGCTGCCGGCGGCGCGCTCCTGTCCTGGACCGGCAGCGCGGCGACGATGGCCGCCCTCGACGTCGATCCCGCCGACCTGGCGCTCAAATCGGCTGACGGCACCGCCAACGGCAATCTCCTGACCGTCAGCACGGCGCTGCGCGGCAATGGCAGCGTGGAACAGAGCTGGACGTCGCTGGTGGCTAGCCATGCCAACCTCCTGTCGTCGACCAAGGCCGAATATGACACCGCGACCAGCCGCAACGACCAGGCTGTCGCCGCGCGCGAAGCCGTGAGCGGCGTCGACCTCGACATGGAAGCCGCCGATCTTCTGCGCCTGCAACAGGCCTATTCGGCGTCTGCCAAGATCTTGCAGGTGGCAAAGGAAACCATCGATTCCATCCTGAATATCATGTGATCGGAAAGGACTGACCCATGGTAGGCATCACCAACAAGATCATGCTCGCCGAGATCCGCCGGCAGCAGAAATTGTCTCAGGACATCATCGACGGTCAGACCGCCATCTCGACCGGCATCACGCTGAACAAGCCGTCGGACAACGCCCTCGCCTGGGTGCAGGTGTCGGATGTCGGCCGCGCGCAGGCGCAGCAGGCCGCCTGGCAGGCCAATGTCAGCTATGGCACCACCCGGTCGGGCAATGCCGAAGCCAATCTCAAGGAAATCGACAACCTCCTGACCCGCGCGCAGGAACTGGTGACGGCGGCCCGCAACGGATCGCTGAACGACAGCAGCCGCGCCGCCTATGTCGAGGAAATGACGACGATCCGCACGACGATCAACGAATTGCTGAACCAGAAGGATTATCAGGGCGTCTCGGTCTTCGACGACCAGCAAAGCGTGCTCGTGCCCGTCAGCCGTGGCCTGAACCTAGCCGTGGTAGGTACGAAGCAAGACGTATCGGAAGGCATCGACGTCAACGGCACGCCCATGTCTATCGATGATATATTGGGGCAGAGCATCGACGCGCTGCAAAATGGCGACGACGCCGCAATCGCCGCATCGCTGGACGGGGTGAAGGCCGCCCAGACGCACATCACGGTCGAACAGACCAAGCAGGGCGTCCGGGGCGACCGGCTGGAAACGATCGGCGAGCGTCTGACCAATGTCGACCTCAACCTGACCGAGCGCCGCGCGGATCTGGAATCAACCGATCTCCAGGAAGTGATCGCCAATGTGAAGGCGCAGCTGCTTCAACTCGAAGCCGCCCAGTCGGCCTTTGCGCGCATCAACCAGCAGACCCTGTTCGACCTTATCAAATAAGGGAAAAAGCCGGCTCCAGTCCTAAAGCGGATGCTAACCAATCCGTATTAACCAGAAAGGGACTGGCGTCTGGAGGCGCTGACGGAGCCACCGCCTCCGGGCATATTTTCGGGGACCATCATGTTTGCAATCATCGGCCTTGTCGTGCTTTTGGGCATGGTTTTCGGCGGCTTCATCATCACCGGCGGCGACATCGGCCCGGTGCTTCATGCGCTTCCCCACGAAATGCTCATCATCGGCGGGGCGGCCGTCGGCGCGCTGATCATCGGCAATTCGGGCGCCGACCTCAAGGCGCTGGGCGGCGGCCTTGCCAAGGTGTTCAAGGGACCGCAGTACAAGAAACAGGACTTTCTCGACTGCATCTTTCTGGTCAGCAAGCTGATGAAGACGCTGCGCGTCGAAGGCCCGGTGGCGCTGGAGCCCCATATCGAGGATCCGGGCAGCTCGACCATTTTTTCAGAATATCCCAAGCTGATGAAGGACAAGACGCTGATCCACCTGATCAGCGACACGTTGCGCCTGGTCGTCATTTCATCCGGCACGCTCGATCCGCACGCGGTCGAGGAAGTCATGGATAATTCTCTCAAGACGCATCATCATGAGGCGCTGAAGCCCGCCGACAACCTGCAGGGCCTGGCCGACGCGCTGCCTGCTCTGGGTATCGTTGCAGCGGTTCTGGGCGTGGTGAAGACCATGGGTTCGATCGATCAGCCACCGTCGGTGCTGGGTGCGATGATCGGTTCGGCGCTGGTCGGTACCTTCCTCGGCGTGTTGCTCGCCTATGGCATGGTCAACCCCTTCGCCAACCGCTGCCGCGCGGTGATCGAGGCCGACGGCGCCATGTATCATGTCGTCAAGCAGATCATCATCGCGTCGCTGCACGGCCACCCCCAGCCTCTGGTGATCGAGGCCGCCCGTTCCAGCCTGACCCATGCGAACCAGCCGGCCTTCGCCGAAGTGTTCGACGGCATGCGGGGCAAATAAGCCATGGCAGAGAAGAAGCGCGGCGGAAACGAGCCGGAGCCCCGGCCGATCATCGTCAAGAAAATCATCGTCGAAGGACATGGCGGCCATCATGGCGGCGCCTGGAAGGTCGCCTATGCCGACTTCGTGACGGCGATGATGGCCTTCTTCCTGCTGATGTGGCTGCTGGGTGCGACCACCGAAAAGCAGCGCAAGGGTCTTGCCGACTATTTCACGCCCACTCTGGTCGAACTGAAGATGAATTCGGCCGGTTCGACCGGCCTGTTCGGCGGCGACAGCCTGATGGCGAAGGAAAATTATCCGACCACGGGCGGTCAGGGCAATCTGGCGATCACCATCCCGCGCGACGCGTCCGGCACCAAGGATCAAGGCGGCAAGGCGATGCGCGCCGCCGACCGGCAGAAATTCGAGTCGATCAAGAAAAGCCTGGAAGAGCGCATGATGCGCAAAGGGCTAGGCAAGCTGCGCAAGAATGTCCGCTTCACCGAAACGCGCGAAGGGCTGCGCATCGAGCTGATCGACGAGGCCGATTTCGCGATGTTCTCCATGGGCACCGACCAGTTGGTGCCGCAGGCCCGCACGCTGATCGGCGAAGTCGCGAAGGTCGTGGATGCCATGCCCAATCCGCTGATCGTGCGCGGCCATACCGACGCCCTGCCCTATGCGTCGGGTCGGTCGATGAACAATTGGCGCCTGTCTTCCGGACGCGCGGAAGCGACCCGGCAGGTTCTGGCGGAAAATGGCATCCGCAACGAGCGCTTCGCCCGGATCGAGGGCGTCGCGGACCGTGAACCCTTTATCAAGGGGGATGCCTACGACCCGCGTAACCGGCGCATGTCGATCATCCTGGGCTGGAGCCGTGGCGGCGGCAGCGACGCCGCGGACGACGAAGCCGGCATGGACGAGGAAACCAAGGCCGCTATCGCCAAGCGCGACGATCCGATGACGGTCGCCCGCGAACAGGCCCGCAAGATCGACATGGGCGGCACCGGCCTGCCAACGGGAGCGGAACTGGTGAACCCGACCGCACCGGGCACATCGAGCAAGCCGGGCAAGCATTGACGGGCAAACGCCCACGCCTTGACCGGAGGAGCGGGCGTCAGGCCTTCGCCAGTACCCGCTCCACCACCAGCGCATAGATGCGGGTCAGGTCGCACAGATCCTGCACCGCCACCGCCTCGTCCAACTTGTGCATGGTCGCGTTGTTAAGACCGAACTCCACTACCGGACAAAGGCGCGAGAGGAAACGCGCGTCGGACGTGCCACCGGTGGTCGACAGTTCGGTTTCCACCCCGGTGACGTCGCGGATGGCGCGGCTGACCAGCTCTGACAATGCACCCGGCTGGGTCAGGAAGGACTCGCCGCTGATCCGCGCTTCCACCGTGCCGCCTTCGGTCGCGGCTATCGCCTTGATCCGTGCGATCAGCGACGCGCCGCTATGCTGATCGTTGAAGCGGATCGAAATGCGTGCCGTCGCCTTGCCGGGTATGACATTATGCGCCGGATTGCCGACTTCCAGATCGGTGATCTCGATATTGCTGGGCTGGAACCAGTCGGTGCCCTCGTCCAGTATCTCCGCCTCGATCGCCGACAGGATGCGCACCAGCCGGGGGATCGGATTGTCCGCCAGATGCGGATAGGCGACATGGCCCTGGCTGCCCGCGACGCTGATCCACATGTTGACCGACCCGCGCCGGCCGATCTTCACCACATCGCCCAGCCGCTTGGACGATGTCGGCTCGCCCACCAGGCAGAGGTCGGGGCGCAGGTCGCGCGCCGCCATCCGTTCCATCAGCGCCAGCGTGCCATAGGTCGCCGGACCTTCCTCGTCGCCGGTGATGATCAGGCTGATCGTGCCGGGCAGATCATCGGGCAGGTCGGACAGCGCCGCGACGAAGGCCGCGATCGATCCCTTCATGTCCACCGCCCCCCGGCCATAGAGCAGGTCGCCGCGAATTTCCGGCGCGAAGGGATCGCTGGCCCAGCCCGGCCCCGGCGGCACCACGTCCAGATGTCCGGCAAAGGCGAAATGCGGGCCGGCCCCGGTCGTGCGCCAGGCAAGCAGATTTTCGACCGGGCCGTCGGGTGCCTCTCCGGTAACGAAGCGATCGACGGTAAAGCCCAACGGCACCAGCATTGCCTCCAAAGCCATAAATACTTCGCCGGTGGCAGGTGTTACGGATGGGCAGGCCAGCAGGCGCTGGGCCAGGGCCACGACGTCGGAATTGGGGCTGGTTATGCTCATGGCCTCGCGTTAGCGAATGCCGGCCCTATTGGCCAGCGGCAGGAGAGAGGGCCATGCCCAGGATCGAGCTTGAAAGCATCGAACAGACCAACCGCACCGGCTATCCGGCTGGACATGCGGCTATTGTGAAGCAGCGATGGTACCGGCGGCTGGGACCGCCGAGCGGCCTGTCCGATTTCGGAGTGAGCCATGTCGTCCTGAAGCCCGGCGCGGCCTCCTCCCACCGGCATTGGCATGAGGATGAGGACGAGTTCGTCGTCATGCTGGCAGGCGAAGCCGTGCTGGTCGAAGATGGGGCACGCACCCTGCTCCATTGCGGCGACATGGCAGCCTTTCCGAAGGGCGACCCCAATGGCCATCATCTGCTGAACCAAAGCGGAGACGATTGCGTATTCGTCGTTTTCGGTCGTCCGCCGACGGGGGATTGCCATTATCCCGATATAGACCTTCTATGGTCGGGCGGAGCCTACCGCCACAAGGATGGGAGCAGCTATTGACGATGAAGATGGATCGCCGCGCCATGATGCGTTCGGGAATTGCGGGCATGGGCGCGGTTCTGGCGGCAGCAAGGATGCCGGTCGGGGCAGCCACACCGGGCCTCGTCCGGCCGCCGCGGCTGCGGCAGGGTGACACGGTCGGGCTGATCGAGCCGGCGGGTTTCACCGACGACGCGTTCGATCTCGATCTGGTCAGGGACACGATCCGCGCGATGGGGCTGATCCCGAAGGATGCGCCGCATCTGGCCGGACGTTTTGGCTATCTGGCGGGCAAGGATGCGGATCGCGCCGCCGACGTAAACGCCATGTATGCCGATCCCGAAGTGCGCGCCGTGTTCGCGGTGCGGGGCGGCTGGGGCTGCGCGCGCATCCTGCCGCTGCTGGATTTCGACACTATCCGTAAAAATCCCAAGCTGCTGATCGGCTATTCCGATATCACCGCGCTGCACATGGCCTTTGCCGCAAAGGCAGGCTTTACCACCATCCACGGTCCCGTCGCGTCGAGCAAATGGGGAACATATAGCTGGGACGCGTTCCGTGCCGTCGCCTTTGACGGCGGCACGCCGACATTTACCAACCCGGAGGGGCATGAGGATCGTCTGGCGCAACGTGTCGGCCGCATTCGCACCTTCCGCTCCGGCGTCGCGCGTGGGCGGCTGCTGGGCGGGAACCTGACCGTGCTGGCCGCACTGATGGGTACGCCCTGGATGCCTGACTTCACCGGTGCGATCCTCTTCATCGAGGATATCGGCGAGCAGCCCTATCGGATCGACCGGATGCTGACGCAGATGAAGCTGGCGGGCCTGCTCGGCAAGCTCAAGGGCGTGGCCTTTGGTCAGTGTACGGATTGCGGTCCGGGCGGCCCCAGTTTCGGCGGCTTCACCCTGTCCGAAGTGCTGCAACAGCATCTGGAGCCACTCGGCATTCCCGCCTTTCAGGGTGGACAGTTCGGCCATGTCGCCGATCAATATAGCCTGCCGGTCGGCGTGCAGGCGGAAATGGATGCGACGGCCGGGACGATCCGGCTGCTGGAACCGGCCGTCAGCTGACGGTCAGGGCCGTTCGTCCCAGCGGACCAGCCTTACCGAGCCGCCTGCTTCGACGGCAAATTCGCCGAACGCCCCCGTGCGCAGCTTGCGCGGGGGCAGACCCAACGCAAGCAGGGCGAAGCGGGCGGCACCATTGCTGGTGACGAGCAGGTCTACGCCATCGCCCGGCTCGGCAAAGAAGGCGCGCCAGGCAGCAAGACGCATGTCGGCGTCGACTATCCAGCCATCGGGTGCGACACCCTGTTCCTCCCATCGGGTCAACGCGGCGGCGCCGATCCGGGCCAGTACCTCGCCCTCGGACAGTCCTTCATCAGGACCGTGATCGATCTCGCCCAGCCAGTCGCGCGCGCCGTCCAGTCCATGGCCCGTGGCGGTGGCAATCTCTCCCGCCGTTTCCCGCGCGCGCTGCAACGGGCTGGACAGCAGGCGCTCGACATGGATGTCCAGCCCGGCGAACCATTCGCCCAGCACGGCAGCCTGCGCAACGCCGCTTTCGACCAGCGGAATGTCGGTGCGCGATCCGATCCGGCGGGGCTCCTCGCCGCTGGCGAACGTGTTCCCGTGGCGAATGACGAAGATGCGGCGCATGGTCGTCAGAGCGCGGGCGTGGGGTCGCCATGCTCGGCGATCAGCCGTTCGACACGGACTATGTCGGCTTCGGTGTCGATCCCCGAACTGTCGAAGCGCGGCGGATCCACCGCAACGGTCATGATGGGAATGCCCAGTTCCAGTAGACGCAACTGTTCCAGTCCTTCGAGCGCCTCCAGCGCGGTCGGCGGGCAGGCTTCGAACCGGCGCAGTGCGTCCAGCGCGTAGCCATAGAGGCCGACATGGCGCCAGACTGGCGAGCGCGTTCCGATAGCGCGCAGTTTCTCCTCGTTGCGGATCGCCGGGATGATCGCCTTGGAGAACCAGAGCGCCTCGCCATCGGATGCACGGGCGCAGGTGGTACCGCTGAAAGGCGAACGTGTCTTGTGGTCACGCAATGCGTCAAGCGCCGGCCAGTCGAGTGCGATCACCGGCGTGGCGACCTTCGCCCCCTGCTCCAATGCGGCGATGACGGCACCAAGCGCGCCTTCCGGCTGAAAAGGCGAATCGCCCTGGAGGTTGACGACGAACCGCGGCGCTTCCGGCATGGCGAGGGCGGCCGACAGCGCGCGGCCCGATCCGGTAGAAATGCCGCTGTCAGTCATGACCGCCAGACAGCCAACGGCCTGCGCATGATCGGCGATATCCGCGTCATCGGTTGCGACAACCAAGGTGATGCTAGCACGATCGGCGATAGCTGCCCGCGCCATCGCGATCGTCCGATGCAACAGCGTGCGCCCCGCGATCAGGCGTAGCGGCTTGCGCGGCAAGCGGGTCGAACCTGCGCGCGCGGGAATGACGACGAGATGAGTCAGGCAACCCCGGCGTGCAGCAGGTCGTGCATATGCAGCGCGCCCTTCAGCCGCTCATTTTCGCAGACGAACAGCAGCATGATATTGCGTTCGTGCATCATATGCAGCGCTTCGGATGCCAGTTCATCCGGACCGACCGACTGCGGCGTCTTGGTCATGAAGCGACCTACGGATTCCGTCAAATTCTGCTTGCCTGTCACGGTGCGGCGCAGGTCGCCATCGGTAAAGGCGCCGATCAGCCGCCCGCCGTGATCGATGATCGCAGTCCCGCCCAAACGACCACGCGTCATTTCAATGGTGGCATCCAGCAGCGAGGCGTCCTCACGCACCGAGGGCACATTGTCTCCCGTCGCCATCAGTTCGCGCACCTTGAGCAATTGCGCACCCAAACGGCCATTGGGGTGAAACTTGTAGAAATCGTCGGCAGAAAAGCCACGCATTTCCATGAGCGACACCGCCAATGCATCGCCGAACGCCATCTGCATCGTGGTCGACGTGGTCGGTGCCAGCGCATTCGGGCAGGCTTCGGGCACGTCTGGCATCAGAATGCAAATATCGGCGGCCTGAGCAGCTGTACTCCTTGCCCGTGCGGTCATCGCCAACAAGGGAATGGCAAAGCGCTTACAATATTGAATGATTGGGCCCAACTCGGTTGATTCGCCCGAATGAGACAGCATCAACACCACGTCATCTGGCGTCACCATGCCCAAATCGCCATGGCCAGCGTCGGCGGGATGCAGGAAGATGGCTGGCGTACCGGTCGAGGTGAGCGTAGCGGTCATCTTGCGTGCAACGATGCCACTCTTGCCCATGCCGGTCACGATCACGCGTCCCCGGACATTCATCATCACGCCCACGAGCCGAAGGAAATTTGCAGCGAAGTCGCGCTCGCTGAAGCGGGCTTCCAAAGCGTGCAGCCCATTGGCAGCTATGGCGAGACTGCGGCAGGCGGTTTCGACAATACGTCCGCCTGAACCGAAAGGCACGATCTTGGATGCAGATGTCGACACTCGCTTGCCCTTTTTTCCGTTTGCGCTGCGAGCCCCAACTCACAATCACGAACGGCGACAGCCACCCTTTCGGCGTGCTGTCTTTCCTCGTTCCGCGACCCCCTGCCGGCACCAATGCCAAGGCATAGCGACGGTCTACGCTGTCTCAGGCACTTATGGCAATCAATTTTGCAAGTGCGAACGGGCAAGCAAGCAAGATTATCATATCATTCCGTATACGAAACAAGATTAAAGGAGGTTCGGCAGCGGCAAGCGGCGGAACCTTTTCACTATTCGTGCATGCACCCGACACTTAACCTTTGGCATGATAGGCACGATACCAATCTACGAAACGTGGCACCCCCGACTCGATTGCCGTCGTCGGTGCAAAACCAATATCCTGCACGATCGCGCTGATGTCAGCGAAGGTCGCATGCACGTCACCCGGCTGCATCGGTTGAAAGTCGATCTCCGCCTTCTTTCCGATGGCATCCTCGAGCACGCCAATCAGATGCATCAGTTCCTCTGGGCGGTTGTTACCGATATTGTAGAGTCGGTGCGGCGCACGGCTGCCACCCGCCTTGATGGCTCCATCGTCGGCCGGCGGATGGTCGAGGCAACCCAGAATGCCGCTCACTATGTCGTCGATATAGGTGAAGTCACGCTGCATCCGGCCATGGTTGAAGACGGGGATCGGCTCGCCCGCCAGGATTTTCGACGTGAATATCCACATGGCCATGTCGGGTCGTCCCCACGGGCCATATACGGTAAAGAAGCGCAGGCCCGTCATCGGGATCCGGAAGAGATGGGCATAGGTTTCGCTCATCAGTTCGTCGGCGCGCTTGGTGGCTGCATAGAGAGAGACGGGATGGTCGGTCCGATCCTCCACCCGGAATGGCAAACTGTCATTGCCACCATAGACCGATGAGGAGGACGCATAAACCAGATGGCGGACACGCCGCTCCCTCGCCAGTTCCAGCATGTTCACATGCCCGGCAAGGTTGGAGCGCACATAGGCGTGGGGGTTGATCAGCGAATAGCGAACACCGGCCTGCGCCCCCAGATGCACGATCGACTCGATCACCTGATCGTGCAGCGCCTCCTGCACCGCGCCCATGTCGGCGAAGTCCAGTTCGTGGAAAGTAAAGAGCCTGCCATGTGCCTGATGGAGTGCGTCGAGCCGCGCACGCTTGAGCGACACCGGGTAATAGTCGTTGAGATTGTCGATCCCGACCACAGCATGCCCCTGCGCCATCAGTCGATCGGCAACATGCATGCCGATGAAGCCCGCAGCGCCGGTCACCAGAATCGTCATGCCTCTTTCTCCTCAGGATGCCGTGCTTCGTCTCTGCCGAAGCGACGGCCGATGTAAACCCCCGGCGGGCTTTATCGCCCGAATGCGCCATTTCCAGCCCTTCTTGTTTAGGCTTTCCCTAATCTTTCCCCTCTATGGGAAAGCGCATGGACATGGCTCTCCATCCATCGCCGCCCTGCCTCGACGCGCCGCTTTCTGCTCAGCGCGAACGATGGACGGCGCTCGCCGACCATGCCGCCGAAGCCAATCCCTTCTACGCGCCGGACATGCTTGACGCGGCGCTAAACCACCTGGCGGCGGGCGGGGATGTGCGGCTGATCGAGGCGCGGACGGATGATGGCCTGATCGGCCTATTGCCAGTCGTTGTCCGGCCGCGTCACGGCCGCTTGCCCATTGGCTGCGTGTCCAACTGGATGCACGACCATTGTTTCTTCGGCGCGCCCCTCATCCGCGAAGGGGCGGAATTGGCGGCGTGGCGCGATTTCATGGTGCAACTGGATGCGGCGCCCTGGGCGCGCGGTTTCCTGCATCTGGACGGAATCGATGCGGCGGGCGCCAATGCCGCCACGATCGAAGCACTGTGCGTCGAACAGCGGCGCGGCTGGCGCGAAATCCATCGCCACGACCGGGCGATGCTGCGGTCGGACTTGGCCGCAAACACCTATTGGGAAACCCATGTCCGGTCAAAGAAGCGCAAGGAATTGCGGCGCTTGCAGAAGCGGTTGGCTGAACTGGGCACGATTGAGCAGCGGTTGCTGGCCGATCCGGCCGAACTGGCCGAGTGGTGCAGCGAGTTCCTGACGCTAGAAGCTTCGGGATGGAAGGGCCAGCAAGGCACAGCGCTTGCCTGCAAGCCTGAACATGCCGCTTTTTTCCGCGCCGCCTGCGCCGCAGCCTGCGCTGCCGGGCGGCTCCACATGCTGCGTATCGATCTGGACGGCCGTGCGATAGCGATGCTGGTCAATTTCCGCCATTGCGAAGGCGCTTTCTCCTTCAAGATCGCCATCGACGAGACGCTGGGTCGCTTTTCCCCCGGCGTGCTGATCGAGATCGCCAACCTCCACGCCGTTCAGGGCGATGCCGCCATCGGCTGGATGGACAGTTGCGCGGCCGCCGACCATCCGATGATCGACGGCCTGTGGGCCGAACGGCGTACCATCGTACAATATCGCATCGCCCTGCGCGGCACTGGCGCGGCACGGCTGCAACGTGGCGCGGCCTTCGCCTTCGCCAACGGGGCAGAGGCTATTGCGCAGATTCTGAAAGGACAGGGATGACCGCCCATAGCATCGCGGCGGCTCCAGCCGCCACCTTCCCCGACAGCGCACGGGCGACCTTCGCCGCCGCCTATCCCGACCAGCCGATCAAGCTGACCCACAGGCTGACAGGCCATGCACTTCTGACGCTCGATGCCCTGGCGGAACTGGCGGAACGGATGCCTGCGACTTCGGTCGAATATAATCTGGGCAAGCTGCCGCTGGGCGTCCGGCCAGAAGATACGCCATCCAACGGGCTGTCGCTGGGTGAGACGATCCGCACGATCGAGAGCAATGGCAGCTGGGCCGTACTCAAGAATGTCGAGCGCGATCCGGTTTATGCCATCCTGCTCGACACGGCGCTTGCCGAACTGGAGCCGATCGTCGACACGCAGACCGGGCCGATGCTTCACCGGGAAGCGTTCATCTTCCTCTCCTCCCCCGACAGCGTCACTCCGTTTCACATGGACCCGGAGCATAATATCCTGCTCCAGATCATGGGAACCAAGATCATGACGGTCTTTCCCGCGCGCGACGAGGAACTCGTGCCGGCGCAGAAAAGCGAGGAGTTCCACAATGGCGGCCATCGCAATCTGCTCTGGCAGGACGGGTTCAAGGCGCGGGGCAGCGCCTTCCCGCTGGTGCCGGGCGAGGCTGTTCATGTGCCTGTGAAGGCGCCCCATTTCGTGGAAAACGGTCCGGCGGTCTCCGTCAGCCTGTCGGTGACCTGGCGATCCGAACGGTCGGTGGCGGAAAGCGAGTTGCACAGTTTCAATGCATTGCTGCGCAAGCGTGGATTGCCGACCGGAGCAGTGAGCGCACAGCCCGAGAAGCAGGGTCTGCGCCGCTTCTTCTATCGCGTCATGCGGAAACTGGGCGCCTGAGCAGCCGGCGAACCAATGCCTCAGCCTCCAGCCGGGGCGTAAAACGCTCGATCACCCACCATTCCAGTCGCTCCTCGCAGGTGGAGAGGCTCTGTTTGTAGCGGTCCTTCCCGGCAAGGAAGCTGTAGCGTGCCAGACCGCGCCCGGCATAATGACCGACCGCCGCGGTATGACACAGCAGGCCCGGCTTGTCCTTGGCTCCACTCGGCTCCGCAAAGGCGGACTGGTAATTCATCGCCACGCCGCGATGCACGAAGTTGACGAGCAGGCCGAGCACTTCGTCGTTATCGGTGAAGCGCAGCAGTTCCACCTCGCCGGTCGGCAGCCCGCGCGCAGCGAGGGTCGCGACGAAGCCACGGAAACCTGCGTCGTCCCAGGCATTGTCGGCATGTCGCCCCCGGTTGAGCGCAGCCATTTCCTCGATCCAGGGCGCTAATTCCGCCAGCGTGCCGGTCGTGATATCGGGGGGCGCTCCACCCCGGTCCTTGATCGCGCGGCGAATCTGGCTGCGCGTATTGGCGCTGAGCAGCGAAAGATAATCGCACCCCGCCGCTCGCACGGCGTCGAGATCGACTTGGTAGACCGGCGATGCATCGACACAGGTGCGGCGGCGCGCACGCAGGTCAAGCCATGGCGCACCCGCCGCCATGCCGCTCAAACGCAGCGCACGCCAGTCACGGCGGCGGGCCAGGGCGTCGAGTACGGCAACAGATGCCTCCACATCGCGGCCGGCTTCCGCGAGCAGGCCATTATATTCGACATAGGGACGATCGGCCACGGGATCGCCTGACTGGTTGAGGCTGAGCGTTGCGACCGGACCGAGCAGGCGACGCTGCATCCTATGGCCGAAAAGGGCCAGCGCGACATCCCGCCCTTCCTCGTCGGTGACGGCCAGCAGTTCGGGCTGGATCGCATAGCTGTCGAGCCAGGCGCCGACCCAGGTCCAACCGAGGAAGAAAGAGGCGTCGGACCGGGCCTCCAGTTCCTGCCAGCGCCGGGCGAGAGCAGTCCGATCGGGTCGGGAAAAGGCCGCACTTAGAGACATGGCGCCCCTTGTGGCAGAGCGCCGGGCGGGGTCAAGCGGTTGGTTTAAGCGGTAATCCGCCGGGCCGGATCGACGGTGCCATCCGGCAGTACACCCGCCCTGGCAAGGTCGTGCTTCATGTGGCCGGTCAGGAAACGCTGCCACATGACGAAGTCGGCGCACAGCGACCAGAGCGGGTAGCGAAAAGTCGCAGGACGGTTTTTCTCGACCAGGCCATGCGCGGCCCAGGCAAAGCCATAGCCCGCCAGCGGCAGCGCGGCGGCCAACCACCAATGCCCCGTCAACGGCACCGCCGCTGCCAACGCAATGACCAGGCTCGTGCCCAAATAATGCAGCGCACGCGTGCCGGGACGCGCATGTTCCTGCAGATAATAGGGCCAGAAGTCGCGGAAGCGGGTTATGCTGGTCACGGCCATCCTCTCTCCGCCGTCAGCGTAACGACCGCCGTCGCACCTGTTAAGCCTTATGCGTCAGGCCGTGAGCCCTTTCGGGGGCATAGAGGAAATAATCATAGGCGGCGCGGGCGGCTTCGGCGATCACGCGATCGCGCGAGATATGGCCCTTGCTGTCCTTCATGACGAAGGCGACGACAGCGAAGCGGCGGCCGTCGGGCAAGCGGACGATGCCGACATCATTGCCCGTGCCGTTGAGAGAGCCGGTCTTGTGCGCGACGGCGGTGCCAGGCGGCAACATGCCGACGATCCGCGCCTTGCCCGTCTCACAATGCGCCATGATGGTGAAGAAACGCTGGGTGCTGGCAGCGGACAGAGCGCGGCCGGATTCATAGGCGGCCATGAGGTCGAGCATCGCCTTGGGCGTGGACGTGTCCTCCGGCTCCATCGCGAAATCGAGATTGGGCAGGTCGCGAATGTCGCGGGTGACGAGCAGCGGATTGGCACGACGCGCGGCATCGGCATTCTGGCGGAAGCTACCCGAGGCGGGATGGATGCCCATCGCGCGATAGAGAAGATGCGCGGTATCGCTGTCGACGCGCAAGCCGGTGACACCCAGCTTCGTCACGAAGGCGGTGATCGCCTGCGGTCCGCCTGCCCGCGCGACCAGCACGTCGGTCGCATTATTGTCGCTCTTCTGGAGCATCAGTTCGAGCAGCCGATCGACCGAAAGGCTGGCGCCGGCGCGCGAGAACATCCAGGCGATGCCGCCCTCGCTCGCCAGCGCGGGATCGAGCGCCAGTTGGTCGTCCAGCCGCAGCTCGTCCGCATCGACCAGCGCGAAGATGCGCCCCGCCACCGCGACCTTGTAGGCGCTGGCCATCGGAAACAGCGTGTCGCCGTTGAAGCTCTGCGTCTCGCCGGTCTGGAGGTCGCGCACCGCAATCCCGACCGTACCGTTGGACAGGGTCGCAAAACGTGCGAACTCAGACAGCAATTTCGCTTCCGCCGTCTGCTGTACCAGCGGCTTGGGCGGCGGGCCGAAGGCGTCTGCGCTGGGGAGCGGCGTGAAGAACAGACCAAGCGCGGCCAGATAGGCAGAGGAACGGGGCAATTGCGGCATGGCGCCTCCCTCGCGCAATGCGGCGGCCATGGCAAGCCTCCATGGTTGACGTCCTGATCCGGTCGGACCATCACCTGCCAACATGAGCGACATAATCAAGCTGCACGAAAGCTGGCGCACGCCGCTGGCCGACCAATTCGCCGCCCCGCACATGCAGGCGCTCAAGAGCTTCTTGCAGGAAGAAAAGGCGGCGGGAAAACGCATTTTTCCCAAGGGCAGCGAATATTTCCGCGCGCTGGACCTGACCCCGCTGGATCAGGTCAAGGCCGTGATTCTGGGGCAGGATCCCTATCATGGCGAGGGACAGGCGCACGGCCTGTGCTTTTCGGTGCAGCCGGGCGTGCGGACGCCGCCGTCGCTGGTCAATATCTACAAGGAAATGCAGGCGGATCTGGGCATCGCGCCGGCGCGCCACGGTTTTCTGGAGCATTGGGCGAAACAGGGCGTGCTGCTGCTGAACAGCGTGCTGACGGTCGAAATGGGCCGCGCCGCATCGCATCAGGGCAAAGGGTGGGAGACGTTCACCGATACGATCGTGCGGCTGGTCGCGCAGAAGGAAGAGCCGGTCGTGTTCCTGCTCTGGGGTGCCTATGCCCAACGCAAGGCAGGTTTCTTCGATCAGAGCCGGCATCTGGTGATCAGGTCGGCCCACCCGTCCCCGCTGTCCGCGCATAACGGATTTCTGGGGTCGCGGCCCTTTTCCAAGGCCAATGACTTTCTGGAAGCCAAGGGGCGGGGAGCGATCGACTGGGCCTTGCCCGCGATTGGCTCAGACCAGCAGGCGATGCTGTAGAAAGCGCGTCCCCGAGGCGCGCGCCCGAAGTTCACAGTGTCGTGGGGCAATTTTGCCCGATTGCACCGGTCTTGCGCCGAAAACGCGACGGGGATGCGACACCCACGCGCCAGTGATGCGTCGTCGGCGTCACCGCGGCGCGACACGGACGCGACACCGGCCAAATCGATGCCAGACAACGCGGATATGGCTACGGGCTTCATCTAACAGGATGAAACAGAAAAAATCCTACATCAAAAGCCCTCTGAAAAGCGGCGGGACGCGGCCGCCTTTCTCAAGCTGAACGGCAGATAACAGATCGGTTCAGGATCGAAACAAGGAAGTCCTGCCATATCTCCGTCTGTAATCAGATATTTCGGGTCTGGAGGAGATAGAGATGAACATCCGCAAAGCCATTTTGGCCACAGCCGTCGCCGCCGCAACGCTGACCGCCGTCGTGCCGTCTGTGTCCTTCGCTCGCGACGATCGTCGCTGGAGCCACGACCGCCATTATCGCGGCGACCATGGCCGCCGCGACCACCATTATGCCGACCGTCGCGGCTATCGTGACGACCGCGGCTATCGCTGCCGCAAATCAGGCGGCACCACCGGGCTGCTGGTGGGCGGCGTCGCGGGCGCCCTGCTGGGCCGCGCCGTCGACACCCAGGGCGACCGTGCGCCGGGCACCATCATCGGCGCGGGCGCAGGCGCGCTGGCTGGCCGGGCGATCGACCGCAATTCCAAGTGCTGATCCATGGAGCGCGGGGTGGCTTCCGACAAAGTCGCCCCCCCCTTTCCCAGAGCGAGACTGGTCTATGCAGGACAGCGAGTCCGCTAGTCTGATCCCGTTCCAGTTTTTCCGGTGTCCCCTGGCCGGAAAATGTCGAGGCCCGGTCCCGCTTGCGCGGGCCGGGCCTCATTCCCTCTCCAAACCTGTCAGGCGATCAGCCGTCGTAGTCGCCGCCGATATTCTGGTTGCGCGGCGGCGCAGCAGCGGTCAGGCGCAGAGCCTCCGCCGACTGGGCGATCGAGCCGATTTCGTCCGGCGTATCGTCATCATCGATCTGCACCTTCTGCAGCGACGCGACGAGCGAATCATGGAGTTCGTCGGGCATGACCGTTTCTTCGGCGATCTCGCGCAGGGCGACGACCGGATTCTTGTCACGGTCGCGATCGAGCGTCAGCTCGGCGCCACCGGAAATCTCCCGCGCGCGCTGGGCGGCGAGCAGGACGAGGTCAAAACGGTTGGTAATCTTGTCGACGCAATCTTCGACGGTAACGCGGGCCAAATAGGGCCTCCTGAAACAACGAATGGAAGTCGTGAACCCTGCGCCTAGCAGCGGCGTTTGCCAGAGTCAATGAAAAGGCCATAAAGCCGTAGCATGGCGCAACCAAAAGGGGCATGAAGCAGATATGGCGACCGTCAAGCCCGCCCCTTCCCCTTCCGATGCCGGGGAAATTCGTGTCACATTGGGCAGCAACAAGCTGCGCCTCATTACCGAGGGCGCGGCGCTTCGCGACGCATTGATCGCGCTGATCGACCATGCGCATCACAGCCTGAAACTCTATTATTATATCTTCGCGGCGGATGGCAGCGGCACGCTGGTGCGCGATGCGCTGATCGCGGCGCGGGCACGCGGCGTGGTGGTGACGCTGATGGTCGACGGTTTCGGATCGAGCCATACGCCAGACAGTTTCTTCGCCCCGCTGGTGGAGGCTGGCGCGCATTTCGGTCGGTTCGGCACAAGGCGATCCACCCGCTACCTGATCCGCAATCATCAGAAGATGGCGATTGCCGACGACGTCCGGCTGCTGATGGGCGGCTTCAATGTCGAGGATGGCTATTTCGGCATTCCAGCCGAGGATTGCTGGCGCGACCTGGGCCTGATGATCGAGGGCGATCAGGTCGAGGCTATGACCCGCTGGTACGGGCAGCTCTGGCGCTGGGTGTCGACGAAGAAGCAGCGGTTTCGGACATTGCGGCACATGGTGCGCAGCTGGCACCCGGCGCTGCATCATGACCGGGCCGATCCCTTCCGCTGGCTGATCGGCGGCCCGACGCGGCGGTTAAGTCCCTGGGCACAGGTCGTGAAACATGATCTGGAGCAGGCTCGACAGGTCGACATGATCGAGGCATATTTTTCGCCGGGACGAGGCATGTTGAAACGGATCGCGCGCGCGGCCCGACGACAGGGCGCACGGATCATCCTGCCGGCCAGGTCGGACAACGGTGCGACGGTCGCCGCCGCGCGACTGCTCTACGGCCCGCTGTTGCGGCGCGGGGTCGAGATTTACGAATATCAGCCGTGCAAGCTGCACATGAAACTGCTGGTTATCGACGATGCCGTCTTCATCGGATCGGCCAATTTCGACATGCGGAGCCTATTCCTCAATCTGGAAGTGATGCTGCGGATCGAGGATACGGGCTTCGCCAAGGCAGTGCGCACCTTTGTCGCCAGCGAGGCCGCGCAGAGTCGGGCCATCACGCTTGAGCAGCATCGTGCCAGCCGAACCTGGCTGACCCTGTTAAAGCAGGGGATCAGCTATCTGCTGGTCGGTGTGCTGGACTATACAGTGACGCGGCGGCTGAACTTCCGCGATCCGGACGCGGACTGACAAAAAAAGGGGGCCGAAGCCCCCGCATTTTATCAACGACCGGCACCCGGCAGCACGCGGACTTCGCCGACCGGATAGCCCTTTTCGGCCATTTCCTTGGCATAGTCGCCACGGGCATCGGCCAGTTCGGCACGATATTCCTCCCAGGCGTCGCGATTATCCTCGGCATCCGAGGAATGACGCAGATCCTTGGTCAGTTCCTTGCGCGCTTCGGCCAGGTCGGTCTGATAGTTGAACCAGTAGTTGTTCTCCACGCCCGCGATCGGGACATTGTAGACAAGCTGGTCCTCGACCTGCGCCAGCTGTTCCTCATAGCTGACCGGGCCTTCGGGGCTTTGCGCCAGCGCTGCGGCGGGAGCCAGGCCAAGCAGGGCGGCGGCAAAAAGCTTTGAACGATTCATGGGTTCTTCTCCTCTTTGCTGATCTGAACCATGACCTGCACAACGCGCCCACCCCGCCCTTTTGCGCCTGAACATATGTGCAGAATGGACGAAGCGAGCAGATGTAGCGACGGGTCGAGCGCGGAAATCGGCGGCGATCGGCGATTTATTTACGCAATTTCAGAGGATTGCGTCAGCGAACCACGAGATAGAAGCTCGCAGGTGCCGAGCCGCCATTTTCGATCACGATATTATAGCGATCGGTGAAGATCGGCATCCAGGCGCAGTCGACCTGCGGTCCGCCGACCGGCTTCTTGCACAGCGCCACGCCATCCGCCCCCTCGACGCGGAGGGAAAGATTCGGGCTGCTGCCAGACGGCGCGACCAGAATCTGGGCGCGCTGTCCGCCCAGAAAAAGCTGGCGCACGCTAAAACTGCCGCCCGCCACGACGGATGCGCGGCGATAGGCCGGCCCGAGAGCGCGCCCCCGGAAACCCAGACCGGACGGGGCTGCGCCCTCATCGACGGCCTGCTTCGTCCAGAGCGCAGCCAGATCCTCCTGCCCTTCGGCCGGCGTGGCGCCCAGCGCCTGAAGCGATTCGGCATTGTCGAGCAGCGCATCATGATTGTCGCCGACCTGGGCGGCTTCGCCCTGCATCAGGGTGCGCAAAACCGGATCGTCGGGCAACAGGTCGGCCGCAGGGGCACCGGGGGCAACGGCGAAGAGCAGTCCGGGCAGCAGCAGCCTGATCATGAGCCTTCCTCCGGCTGGACGACGAAGCGCGCACCGGGCGCCGCATCCTCCACATGAAGGGAAAGCTCATGCCGCTCCGCAATCGCCAAGGCAAGCGAAAGGCCAAGGCCATGGCCACCGTCTGGCGCGCCTTCGAGCCGCACATAGCGCTCGAAAATACGGCGCCGGTCGGCGGGCGGGATACCTGGACCGTCATCCTGGACGACGATGCGCGGCCCGGCCGACAGTTCCAGCGACACATTCCCGCCGCTCGGCACATATTTGAAGCCGTTGTCGAGCAGGTTCGAGAGGAGGCGCATCATCTGCATCGGATCGGCGCGGAACAGGACGCCGGGCGCGATCCGGGCATGGAAGCCGATGCCCAGCTCCTCCGCGCTCGCGCCATAGAGGTCGGCGAGGTTTTCGGCGATGTCGCTGAGGCTGATTTCGGCCAGACCACGCAGGTCGCCGCGCATCGCCTGCGTGCCCGCAATGTCGAGCAGCGAATCGAGCAGCCGGACGACGCCCCGTATCTCCGCCCGCGACTGGTCGAGCGTGCGCAGCAGCGTCTCGTCCTGTGTCACCTCCATTGCCTTGAGGATGCGGGTATCGAGATGCATCAGGGGCGTGCGGATCTCATGCGCCGTCTGGTCCGACACGATGCGCTGCGCCTGAATCAGCCGCTCGACCTGATCCAGCATGGCGTTGGTGTTGATGGCGAGCTCGGTCAGTTCGTCGCTGTCTCCGACCGCCAGCGCGCGCGCCTCGATATGGCCGGCGCGGACGGCGGCGAAGGTCGCGTTGACCGCCTCCACCCGCTCGCGCAGGCGGCGGGCCGCAAAATGCCCGGCAAGCAGGCTGAACATCGCGATCAGCGCGCCCGCTGTGGCGAAGGCCATGGCCAATCGCGCTTGCAAGGCGCGACCGCGATGGTCGCTATGCCCGACGACCAGCCGCGCCTCGGGACCAAGCCGCGTCGCCCGCGCGAACATCCGCTCGCCACCGGGCAGGGCGACGAAGCGCGACTCCGACACTTCGGGCGCGATGGCGGGCCAGCGGTCGAGATTGCCGGCAATGCGCCGGCCATTGGCGTCGGTCAGCAGATACCAGACCAGCTCGCCATCCTGGCGATGGACGGTGAAGCGATCCGCCATGCGCGCCTGCAATTCCGAATGGCCGCCGCTTACATAGATGTCGGCGAGGCCGGCAAGGTCGGTGTCGACCTCCCGTGCGAGCATGGCCCGGCCGTCATTGTCGACGATCTGCCGCACGACGAGATAGAGCGCGAGGGTCGAGAGCAGGCTGACCAGGAGCGCCGAGAGCGTCACCCGGCCGAAAACCGACCGAAACAGGCCGGGCCTAGGCACCCGCCGATCCGGTCCAGGCGATCAGGCGATAGCCGGTGCCCCAGACGGTTTCGAGGACGGGGCTGTCGAACCCCTCCTCCAGCTTGCGGCGCAGGCGGCCGACATTGACGTCGACGACGTTGGTCTGAGGATCGAAGCTCAGCTTCCAGACGTGGCGCAGCAGCATTTCGCGCGTCACCACCTCGCCCGCATGGTCCATCAGATAGCGGAACAGCTCGAATTCCTTGGGCGACAGAGGCAGATGCCGTCCCTGTCGGAAGGCGGTGCGCGCCTTCACATGGCATTCCAGATCGCCAAACAGCAGGACAGGGTCATGGCTGCCCCGCTGGCTGGCGCGACGCCAGAGCGCACGGACGCGGGCGACCAGTTCGTCCGGCTCGAAGGGCTTGGCGAGATAATCGTCTACGCCGCTTTCCAGCCCCTCGACCCGATGCTCGCTGCGGCCGAGAGCGGAGAGCATCAGCACGGGCGCACCCACGCCGGCGACACGCATACGCGTGACGACGTCGATGCCCGACATATAGGGCAACATACGATCGAGAATGATCACGTCATGGCCGCCGCTGCCCGCGCGATGCAGGCCGGTCGGGCCGTCCTCCGCCTGTTCCACCGCCATGCCTGCGCCGCTCAATATGCTCGCGATGTTGGAGCGCGCTGCCGCGTCATCCTCCACCAGCAAGACGGAAATCTGATCGGACTGCCCCATAGCTCCCCCGCCTTAGCCATAATGGCAAAAACCGCCAGTGACAAAGGCTGTTAGCCCCGTCACTGGCGGTCCTCAAAAGTTGGCTAAATCAGATGGATAGAAGCATCGCGCGAAAAGTGGCGACCGGTTTTTCGCATAAGCGATGCGACCACAAAATGTTGAGCGCGCCGCGTCGAATATGACGCGACGCGCTCAACAATCACATCTTGAGGCCGGCGCGTAGCATCAGGGCGCCGATGAGGAGCAGATAGACGCCGAAGATCTTCTTGAGCGGGCCGGCGGGCAGGCTGTGCGCGGCCGCGACGCCCAGCGGCGCGGTCAGCATCGACATGGATGCGATCGCGAAGGTTGCGGGAATATTGATGTAACCGAGCGAACCCCAGGGCAGGCCGCCTTCCTTGAGACCGATGATGGCGAAGCCGATCGTGGTCGGAATGGCGATCAGCGTGCCGATGCCCGACGCCGTGGCGATGGCGCGGTGAATGGTGCGGCCGCAGAGCGTCATCACCATGATGGCGATGGTCCCCCCGCCAATGCCCAGCAGCGAGGAGAAAGTGCCGAGCCCGCCGGCGATGCCGACGCGGACGATGCCCGACGGCATGGTGTCGCTCAACACCTTGCCGCTGACCTTGGGCAGCAGGAAGTTGAGCGACATGAGGATGACGCCGCCGCCGAAGATCATCTTGAGCGTGGTGCCATCGACATGGCTGGCGAGTAGCACGCCCGCACCACAGCCCAGGATGATCCAGGGCGCCCAGGTCTTTAGCACCTCGAACTCCACCGCGCCGCGCTTGGCATGGGACATGAGGGACCGGATCGAAGTGACGATGATGGTCGCGGCCGACGTGCCGATAGCGACATGGGCGATGGCGTCCTTGGTCCCGCCCAGCAGCGGCAGTACGACAAGCAGCGCCGGCACGACGACGAAGCCACCGCCGATCCCGAAGATCCCCGCTGCAAAACCCGCAAGCAGGCCCGCGGCCAGCATGGCGACGAGAGGAACGAGCCAGGTCATGATATCGCCGTGCATCAGCGCGCCCCTTCCTGCCCAGTGCGGCCAGCGCGCATGTTGCTGCGTTCGCCTTTGCGGATCAAGGCGGCGAAAGTGGGTAAATCGACCATGACGTTAGACCATGCCTCTCTTCGGCGGAATCAAGCTGCATGGGGGGCATGTGGTCATGTCCCCCTGCCCGACTAGACGAACGAGGGGCGGGAACCCGCACCGTCATCCTCCCAAAGTCAGATGCAGTTGGGAAACATTGGAGGGGATTGAGGCTGGATGGCGCGGAAAAATAAAGGGCGCCAGCCCCAAGGGAGGGCTGGCGCCGCTTTTAGCCGGCGCTTGTCGGAGCGCCGGGAACCGGAGACATGCGGATCAGGCGATCGCTTCTTCCGCCGGGGTGTAAGGCAGGCCCAGATCCTCGGCGACGGCCTGATAGGTGACCTTGCCGTCCCACACGTTGAGGCCTTCGCGCAGGTGTGGGTCGCGGCGCAGCGCTTCCTTCCAGCCCAGTTCGGCGATGCGCAGCGCATGGGGCAGAGTCACGTTGTTCAACGCATAAGTGCTGGTGCGCGCGACCGCGCCCGGCATGTTGGCGACGCAATAATGGACGACACCGTCGACGATATAGGTCGGTTCGGCATGGGTGGTAGCATGACTGGTTTCGAAGCAGCCGCCCTGGTCGATCGCGACGTCGACCAGCACTGCACCCTTCTTCATGGTCTTGAGCATTTCGGCGTTGACCAGCTTGGGCGCGGCCGCGCCGGGGATCAGCACCGCGCCGACCACGAGGTCCGCCTCGGCGACGCATTCGGCAAGGTTCGCGCGGTTGGAGAAGCGGGTCTTGGCCCGCGCCTCGAAATACATGCCCAGCTTTTCCAGCACTTCGGGGCTGCGATCGAGGATGGTGACGTCGGCACCGAGGCCCGCCGCCATCTGCGCCGCGTTGAAGCCCACGACGCCGCCGCCGATCACCACGACCTTGGCAGGCAGCACGCCCGGCACGCCGCCCAGCAGCACGCCGCGGCCGCCATGCGCCTTTTCGAGCGCGGTCGCGCCCGCCTGGATCGCCATGCGGCCGGCAACCTGGCTCATGGGCTTGAGCAGCGGCAGGCCGCCGTTCGCGTCGGTAACGGTTTCATAGGCGATGCAGGTCGCGCCGCTGGCGATGAGGTCGCGGGTCTGCTCGGGATCGGGCGCGAGGTGGAGATAGGTGTAGAGAATCTGGCCGGGGCGCAGCATGGCGCGCTCGCTGGCCTGCGGCTCCTTCACCTTCACGATCATCTCGGCGGCGCCGAAAATATCGGCGGCGCTGGCGACGATCTCGGCGCCGGCCTTCTCGTAAAGCGCATCGCTCGCGCCGATGCCCTCGCCCGCGCCGGTTTCCACCAGCACGCGATGGCCATGGGCGGTCAGCTCATGCACGCTCTCGGGCGTCAGGCCGACGCGATATTCGTGATTCTTGATCTCTTTGACGGTGCCGACGATCATTTTGTCTCTCCAGAAGCGAGGCGTGAACAGGATCACGCTGCCATGCCCCGATGATAGCGCGAGCCAGGCAGCGAATGTTCCCTGATTTTGGAGCTTTGACAGCCGCACACAGGATGTTATCCCGAAATTTATCCAATCAACGGGATTTCATTGCATGGATCGGTTCGACGTTGCGATCATGGAAGCGCTTCAGGCCGATTCGCAGCGATCGATGCAGGAACTGAGCGAATTGATCGGCCTGTCCGCCTCCG
This sequence comes from Sphingobium sp., assembly GCF_035511395.1. Lineage (GTDB taxonomy): Bacteria > Pseudomonadota > Alphaproteobacteria > Sphingomonadales > Sphingomonadaceae > Sphingobium. The sequence goes on along the minus strand of NZ_DATKFP010000236.1, from coordinate 227 downwards.
CCTGCCATCGCCGGGTCAAGGCGCTGGAAGATGCAGGCGTGATCGCCGGCTATGCCGCCCGGCTCGACCCAGTCGCGCTGGGCCTGGACCTTCACGCTTTCGTCGAAATCTCGCTGACCAGCCAGAGTCATGAGGCGATGGACCGGTTCGAGGCGGCCGTCGCCGACTTTCCCGAGATATTGGAATGCCATCTGATGGCGGGTCAGGCCGACTATCTGCTCCGCGTC